>CAXSHO010000025.1:3266-10173 GCA_964237305.1 uncultured Caulobacteraceae bacterium | reverse complement strand
AGGCCTCCAGCAGGGCGGAGCCGTGGCCGCCGCCGGCCATGTCGCCCTCGCCGACGAACAGGTCCACGCCGCGGGAGCCGGGCGGCAGGTGTGCGAAGGGGTGGCCGGGGGCGGCGTGCGGGTCGTAGTCCTGCACGAAGGCGAACGGGCGGCCGCCCAGCTCCACCAGCCATAGGCGGTGGTCGCTCCGGGACAGGTCGGAGGCGTCGAGCGGCTCGTCCCACCAGGGCGCCACGCGGGGCGAGGCGATCCAGCGGTTCACCAGCGGCAGGTCGGACTCGGTCATGCGGCGGAAGCTGTAGCCGCCCAGCCCCGCCCAGGGCCGCTTGCGGTGGAAGTCGATGGCGCCGGTCGCCGCCCGTTCCGCGCGGGCCTCCACCAGGCTCATCCGGTTCGCCCCGCCGGGCGAGGTCGGGTGCGCCGACTGGGCGGGGTCGTCCTCCCACCCGCAGGTGCGGCAGATGTCATAGCCGCCCGCCTCGCACAGGCCCGCGTCGCCGCAGCAGGGGCAGGCGAAGCGCTCATCCACCCAGCGTCTCCAGCGTGACGTTGTGGTTGGAGTAGACGCAGATGTCGGCGGCGATGCGCATGGCGCGGCGGGCGATCTCTTCCGCGTCGAAGTCCAGCTCCACCAGCGCCCGGGCGGCGGCGAGCGCGTAGGGGCCGCCCGAGCCGATGGCCGCCACCCCCGCCTCGGGCTCCAGCACGTCGCCCGCGCCGGTGATGGTGAAGACGGAGCCCGCGTCGGCGGCGATCATCATGGCGTCGAGGCGGCGGAGATAGCGGTCGGTGCGCCAGTCCTTGGCGAGCTCCACGCACGCGCGGGCGAACTGCTCGGGGTGCTGCTCCAGCTTCTGCTCCAGCCGCTCGATGAGCGTGAAGGCGTCGGCGGTGGCGCCCGCAAAGCCCGCCACCACCCGGCCCCCCGCCAGGCGGCGCACCTTGCGGGCGTTGCCCTTGACCACCGTCGCGCCCATGGACACCTGCCCGTCGCCCGCGATCACGGTGCGCCCGTCCTTCTTCACCGCGAGGATGGTGGTGCCGCGCCAGCCGGGCGCGGGAGGGGAGTCCGACATGGCCGCGCATGTGAGGGGGGCGCGGCGGGGGTGCAAGCCGAGGGCGCGCGGTTGAGCTTCAGCCCCGACGAGGTCGACCGCTACAGCCGCCACCTGCTGCTGCGCGAGGTGGGCGGGCCCGGGCAGCAGCGGCTGCGGCGCGCGCGGGTGCTGGTGGTGGGCGCGGGGGGGCTGGGCGCCCCCGCCGCCCTGTACCTCGCCGCGGCGGGGGTGGGGGCGCTCAGGATCGTCGATCCGGACACGGTGGCGCTCTCCAACCTGCAGCGGCAGGTGATCTACGACACCGCCGACGTGGGGGCGCCGAAGGTGGAGCGGGCGGCCGCGCGGCTGCGCGCGCTCAACCCGCACGCGGCGGTGGAGCCGGTGACCGCCGCCTTCGACGCCGCGTCCGGCCCCGCCCTGCTCGACGGCTGCGACCTCGTGCTGGACGGGACGGACGATTTCGCCGCGCGCTTCGCGGTGAACGCCGCAGCCGTGGCGGCGGGCGTTCCGCTCGTGTCAGGCGCGCTGGGGCGGTGGACGGGGCAGGTGGGCGTGTTCGCCGGGCGGCCCTGCTACCGGTGTCTGGTGCCCGAGGTCCCGCCAGACGCCGAGACTTGCGCGGCGGTGGGCGTGGTAGGCGCGCTGGCGGGCGTGGTCGGCTCGCTGATGGCGCTGGAGGCGGTGAAGCTCCTCACCGGCGCGGGGGCGGCGCTGACGGGGCGGCTCCTCCTGTACGACGGCCTGGCCGGGGAGGCGCGGACGGTGCGCGTGCCCGCCGACCCGGGCTGCCCCGTCTGCGGCAGGAACGGGGGCGGCCTTGATGCCGCCGCGGCGCCCGCCTAGCTCGCAGGCCATGCTCCGCCGCCTCGCCGCCCTGGCGCTCCTCCTCGCCGCTCCCGCCGCTACGGCGCAGGATGTCGCGCCGTTGCGCACCCCCTACGCGCTGTCCACCTCCGATCGCGAACTGGTGGAGCGCACGGCCGCCTACCTCCAGGGCCTCGCCAGCGGGACGGCGCGCTTCACCCAGACCGCGCCTGACGGGCGCGTCTCCACCGGCCGGCTCCAGCTGCAGCGGCCCGGCAAGGCGCGCTTCGAGTACGACCCGCCGGCGCGGATGCTGATCGTGTCGGACGGGAGCCGGGTGGGCGTGTCGGACATGCGGCTGCACACCTTCAACACCTATCCGCTCTCCGCCACGCCGCTGAACCTGCTCCTGGCCAAGCAGGTGCGGCTCGACCGCGGCGTGAAGATCGGCCGGGTCGACAGGAACGCGGAGGGTTTCGCCGTCACCGCGGTGGACATCGCCCACCAGCGCGACGGCCGGCTCGTGATCTACATGGGCGAGGCGGGCGGTCGGCTGGCGCTGCGCGGCTGGAACGTGTTCGACAGCCAGGGCCGCCTCACCAAGGTGCGGCTGGACGACCTGCAGCCCCGCGCCGCCCTGCCCGAGGACCAGTTCGCCGTGCGCGACCCCCGGCGCTGAGTGTCGCATTCCTGCAACACGCAAATAATCCCGTCGAGCGGTTGAACTTCAGGGCGGGGTGATCCATTTACATCACAGGCCGACGGGCACCCCCCCCCCGCTCGTCGCGCCGGCCGCCGCCGGACACTTCCCCTTCCGGCCGCGGCCCCCTATCGAGACCCTGGCCCCGGCGCTCCCCGCGCCGGGGCCTTTCTCGTTGCGGAGCCCGGCCCTGCGCGTCGCCACGTGGAACATCAACTCGGTGCGGCTGCGGATCGAGCAGGTCCGCCGCTTCGTCGCCGAGGCCGGGGTGGACGTGCTCCTGCTGCAGGAGACCAAGTGCCGCGAGGCCGAATTCCCGCTCGCCGCCCTGGCCGAGGCGGGCCTGCCGCACGTGCGGGTCGCGGGGCAGAAGGGCTCCCACGGCGTGGCCACCGCCTCGCGCCTGCCGCTGGAGGACGCGCCTGACCTGGACCTCTGCCGCGAGGGCCACGCCCGCTGCGTGGCCGTGCGGGTGGCGGGGGTGGAGGTGGTCAACCTCTACATACCCGCGGGCGGCGACACGCCCGACCGGGAGCTGAACCCCAAGTTCGACCACAAGCTGGACTTCTACGCCCGGCTCACCGCCCGCATGGCCGCCCGCGACCCCGCCGCGCCCCTCCTCCTGGCGGGTGACTTCAACATCGCGCCCGGCGAGTGGGACGTGTGGAGCCACCGCCAGATGCTGCGGGTGGTGAGCCACACCCCCGTGGAGATCGAGACCGCCGCCCGCCTGCAGGCGAGCCTCGGCTTCGTCGACCTCGTCCGCCGCGAGCACCCCGAGCCGCGGAAGCTCGCCAGCTGGTGGAGCTATCGCGCCGCCGACTTCCGCCTCTCGGACCGCGGCCTGCGGCTGGACCACCTGTGGGCCTCGCCGGGCCTGGCGCCCCGCGCCTCCAACGCGCGCATCCATGCGGAGGTGCGCGGGTGGGAGCGGCCGAGCGACCATGCGCCGGTGACGGTGGACCTCGCGGACGGAGCCGCCGCCGCCGTCCCGGGCCGGCTCACCTGAAGGGTGGCTCGTCGAAGGCGCGCAGCTTGCGGCTGTGCAGGCGCGGGCCTTCGGCGCGGAGCAGCTCCACCGCCTCCAGCCCGATCTGCAGATGCTGGCTGACCGCCTGCTCGTAGAAGCGGTTGGCCTGGCCCGGCAGCTTGATCTCGCCGTGCAGCGGCTTGTCCGAGACGCACAGCAGCGTGCCGTAGGGCACCCTGAGGCGGTAGCCCTGGGCGGCGATGGTCGCCGACTCCATGTCGATGGCGACCGCCCGGCTCTGGTTGAAGCGCAGCGCGCTGGAGGTGTAGCGCAGCTCCCAATTTCGGTCGTCGGTGGTCACCACCGTGCCGGTGCGCAGGCGGCGCTTCAGCTGGTCGCCGCCCTCGCCCGACACCGCCTTGGCCGCGTCGTAAAGGGCGCGCTGCACCTCCGCGATGGCGGGGATGGGGATCTCCACGGGCAGGACGTCGTCCAGCACGTGGTCGTCGCGCAGGTAGGCGTGGGCCAGCACGTAGTCGCCGATCGTCTGGCTGGGGCGCAGGCCGCCGCAGTGGCCGATCATCAGCCAGGCGTGGGGGCGCAGCACGGCCAGGTGGTCGCAGATGGTCTTGGCGTTGGAGGGGCCGACGCCGATGTTGACCAGCGTCACGCCCGGAAAGCCGTCGCGGCCCACCAGGTGGTAGGCGGGCATCTGGTGCTTGCGCCAGCCGCCCGCGGCCACCGCCGCACCGCCGTCCGCCGTGTCCGCCGTGACCACCACGCCGCCCGCCGCCGACAGCCGGGCGTAGGGCGAGCCCTCGCGCTTCAGCTCGGCCGAGCCCCAGCGGACGAACTCGTCCACGTAGCGGTTGTAGTTGGTGAACAGGATGTAGGGCTGCACGTCCTCCGCCGGAGCGCCCGTGTAGTGCTTCAGCCGCGCCAAGCTGAAGTCGGTGCGCAGCCCGTCGAACAGGCCCAGCGGCCGCGCCGCCTCCAGCTGCGGGGCCCACACGCCGTCCGCCACCTCGTCGCCGATCAGCGCCAGGCGCGTGGCGGGGAACCAGCGGGCCAGCTCGGCGGTCTCCGCGCCGTCCAGCTGAAGGTCGTCCGCGCCGTCCAGCACGTAGGGATAGGGGATCTCCTGCTGCGACCGGCCCACCGTGACGCGCACGCCGTAGTCGGCCACCAGCAGCTCCAGCTGCTCCAGCAGGTAGGGCCGGAACAGCTCGGGCCGCGTCACCGTCACCGCATAGGTCCCGGCCTGCGACAGCCGGGCGTAGGCGCGCGACAGGCGGGGCGCCGGCCCCTGCGGCTCGTGGACGACCTTCAGCTCGGGATAGGCGAACACGCCCCCCTCCCGCGCCGTCGCCGAGGGCCGTTCGCCGGTGCGGAGGTAGGCGGCCAGCGCGGCCCGCAGGTCGGCGGCGGAGCGCGCGTGGATCGCCGCCAACTCGTCGATCAGAGCGGGAAGGTCGGCCGGCGTGGTCATGCCGCGACCTCTAACGCCAAGACGCGTCCCCGGCGAGCGGCCGCCGGGCCGGCGTCAGCCCTTCTTGAGCTCGTCAGCCTTGTGGATGGCCTCCTTGCCCGACTTGTCGCTCTTCACCCTGTACTGCGGGTCGTCCTTGGTGGCCTTGGCGGTGTGGCCCTTCACGTGGGCCGTACCGGTCTCCTTCTTCACCACCTCGCCGGTGGAGTGCCCGCCCGAGCTGTCCCACGACACCTTGTCGCCCGCCTTCAACGTCTTGCCCGCCATGGTCGTCTCCTCTTGCGGAAGGATGAACCGCGAGGCGGGCGGGGCTGTTCCAAGCCGTCGACACCCGTCATCCTGCCCCCGGTCCCCGGACGCGCCGCGACCCTGCGGCGGCGGACGGCGGGGACGAAGGAGACACGCCCTTGAAGATGCTCAACCTCGCCCTGGCCGCCGCCCTGGCCGTCACCGCCTCCGCCGCCGTCGCGTCCTCGGCGAGCGCCTATCCGCACCACCGCCACGGCATGATGGGCCGCCACTGCCACATGGAGTACCGCCACCACCACCGCGTGGAGGTCTGCAGCCGCCGCTGAGGCCGCGAGGGGCGGCTCCCCGCGGGCCGCCCCGTCCGCCCTACTCCGCGGGGATGACGTTCTCCGCGCGCTTGGCCAGGAGGGCGTCGAAGTTGGACCACACGCCCGCGCCGCCCTCCCACCGCCCCTGCGTCGCCGCCTTGGAGTATTCGGTGGCGCGGGCCTCGAAGAAGTTGGCGTGCTCCACGCCCGAGAGCAGGCTCTGCAGCCACGGCAGCGGGTTCTCGCGCACGCCGTAGACCTCCGGCAGGTGCAGCTGGCGCAGGCGCCAGTCGGCGATGAAGCGGATGTACTGCTTGATGTCCTCGGGCGTCATGCCTTCGATGTCCCCGGCCTCGAAGGCGAGGTCGATGAACTTGTCCTCCATGCCGACGACGGTCTTGCAGTTGTCGACGATGTCGTCCGCCACCGAGCGGGTGACCACTCCGGTC
The DNA here is from genome assembly GCA_964237305.1 of uncultured Caulobacteraceae bacterium. GTDB lineage: Bacteria > Pseudomonadota > Alphaproteobacteria > Caulobacterales > Caulobacteraceae > JASLDZ01. Next base: position 4,146 of record CAXSHO010000025.1, on the reverse strand, counting down.
TCGGCGTTGAAGGCGTGGTAAAGCTTGATCATGCCTTCGCAGTGCAGGCTCTCGTCGCGCACGCTCCAGGACACGATCTGCCCCATGCCCTTCATCTTGTTGAAGCGCGGGAAGTTGAGCAGCATGGCGAAGCTGGCGAACAGCTGCAGCCCTTCGGTGAAGGCGCCGAACATGGCGAGCGTGCGGGCGATGTCGGCGTGCGTCTCCACCCCGAACGTCTGCATGTAGTCGTGCTTGTCCTTCATCGCCTCGTACTCGAGGAAGGCCGAGAACTCGCTCTCCGGCATGCCGATGGTCTCGAGCAGCAAGGCGTAGGCGGCGATGTGGATCGTCTCGATGTTCGAGAAGGCGCTCATCATCATCTTCACCTCGGTGGGTTTGAAGACGCGCGCGTAGCGTTCCATGTAGTTGTCGTTCACCTCCACGTCCGACTGCGTGAAGAAGCGGAAGATCTGCGTGAGCAGGTTGCGCTCGCGATCGTTCAGCTTGGTCGCCCAGTCCTTGCAGTCCTCGCCCAGCGGCACCTCCTCCGGCATCCAGTGGACCTGCTGCTGCTTCTTCCAGAAGTCGTGCGCCCAGGGATAGCGGAACGGCTTGTAGGCGTGGGAGGGTGTCAGGAGGCCGGGGAGGGCGAGGGTGGTCATGGGGACGGCCTGGAGCGGAATCGGGCGGGGTGGGTGCGCCATTAAGGACGGCCGACCGCTACATGTCGAGGGTGGAGGGGGCCGCAGCCTACAAGATGTGGGGCCTCTGTGGAGAAGCTGTGGGCGGCCGGTGGGCGACCGGCCCACCCGGCGGCCGCTTTCGACGCCCCCATGCTGAGGCGGGTCGCCGCCTGGACGGCGCTGGCCGGTGCGGCGGTGCTGGCGGGGGCGCTGGT
>CAXSHO010000025.1:0-3256 GCA_964237305.1 uncultured Caulobacteraceae bacterium | reverse complement strand
GTTTTCGCGCTGGTCGGGTTCGGCTTCGTGCTCGCCAACCGCGCCAACCTCACCAATGTCGGCGGGGAGGGACAGATCGCGGTGGGCGGCATCGCGGCGACGGCGGGGGCGCTGGTGTGGCTGCGGCTGCCGACGACGGCGGCTCCGACCACCGCGCGATCTCCGCCGCCCGCGGAGGCCGTCCGCCCGGCGCCGCTCCCCGTCCCCATCATGCCGCGACGGCCGGCGCCGGTGTCGGCCGACTGCGCGGCGCCGTCGTCGATGACCGTCGCCGCCGGGGTGAACGCCGCCACGCTCGCCACGGCCGCCTGGTCGCCCTCCGGCCCGCCTGAGACGGGCTGGGCGGCCTACGCTCCGCTGGCGGCGCGGGAGGCGGGGGTCGCCTGCCCGGCGTCCGCCCCCGCCTTCGCGGCCGCCCTGTCGCGCTGGCGCGTCGCCCACCACCTCGTCGACGACGGCGTCATGGACGAGGCGACGCTGAAGGCCATGGTCACGGGCTGGCTGCTGCGCCGCCCCTTCGTGCAGGCGACGCGGGCGGGCGGCTGCCCGGCCTCGCCTGACGAGTCGCTCCTGGCGCAGGCGCTTCCCGGCGAGACCCTGGGCGGCAAGCCGGTCCGCGCGCTCCCCGCCGTCCTGGAGGCGTGGCGGCGCATGCGGGCCGCGGCGCGGGCCGAGGCGCCGGAGGTCGGGGCCGATCCCAAGCTCCTGGCCATCGCCTCCGGCTGGCGCGGCCCCCTGGAGGAGGCGGCGCGGTGCGCGTTGGGCGGATGCGGCGGCGCGGCGCGGGCGCGCTGCTCGGCGCACCGCACGGGCACGGCGCTGGACATGGTGCTGGACACCGCCCCGGGCGCGCGGCCGCTCTCCACGGCGCAGGCCGACCGCGACGCCCTGGCGCGCACCCCCGCCTACCTGTGGTTGGTGGCCAACGCCGACCGCTTCGGCTTCCTGCCCTACGCCTACGAGCCCTGGCACTGGGAGTGGGCGGGCCTCAGCTCCCGGCCAGCTCCGCCGTCAGCCGGTCGAGCACCAGCCGCCCCGCCGCCGTCGCCGTGAGCCGCCCGCCGGTGGTGGTGACGAGGCCCAGTTCCGCAAAACCCTGAAGCCGCGGCGCCTCGGCGTGGAGATCGAGCGGCGCGAGCTCGGCCAGCGCCACGCCCTCGTCCGTGCGCAGCCCCATGAGCAGCCGCTCCTCCGCCACGGCGCGGGCGTCCAGCGGCTCGGGCGGGGGGTGGCCGACGCCGGTGGAGCGCACCCGGGCGACGTAGGCCTGCACCCGCGTCCCGGCGACGGTGGCGACGCGGCCGCCCGCACGCGTCAGCCGCCCGTGCGCGCCGGGGCCGACGCCGACATAGTCCCACCCCCGCCAGACGGCGAGGTTGTGCGCCGAGCGGGCGGCGGCGCCCCGGGCGTGGTTGCTGACTTCGTAGGCGTCGAACCCCGCGTCTCCGAGCACCTCCTGCGTGGTGTCGTAGAGGTCGGCGGCGCCGTCGGCGTCGGCGGGGGTCCAGCGGCCGCGGCGCACCGCCCGGTCGAAGGCGGTGCCCGCCTCCACCGTCAGCTGGTAGGGCGAGACGTGCTCGGCGCCCAGGTCGACCGCCTGCGCCAGCTCGGCCGCCCAGGCGGAGGCGGTCTGGCCGGGGAGGGCGTAGATCAGGTCGAGCGACACCCGGGGGAACACGGCCGCCGCCCGGGCCAGCGCCCCCCGCGCCTCCGCGGCGCCGTGGTTCCTGCCCAGGAAGGCGAGCGCCGCGTCGTTCAGCGCCTGGACGCCCAGGGACAGCCGCTGCACCCCCGCCTCGCGGAAGGCGGCGAAGCGGTCGGCCTCCGCGTCGGTGGGGTTGGCCTCCAGCGTGACCTCCACCGGGTCCTCGCCCGAGGGCCACAGGGCGCGGGCGAGCGCTGTGAGCTCGGCGGCCCACGCGGGGTCCATCAGCGAGGGCGTGCCGCCGCCGAAGAAGACGGAGGTGAGCCGCCGCGGGCCCAGCCGCGCCGCATGGCCGCGCAGGTCGTCGGCGATGGCGGCGGCGAGCGCGGCCTGCTCGTCGCGCCGCCCCCGGTCGCGCACGACGTTGAAGTCGCAGTAGGGGCAGATGCGGGCGCAGTAGGGCCAGTGGACGTAGACGGCGAGCGGGGCCGGATCTCCGGTCAGAACAGCGCCGCCTTCAGCTGCTCGAACGCCCGGGTGCGGTGGCTGAGCGCCGCCTTGGCCTCGCCCTCCATCTCGCCGAAGGTGAGGGCCGAGCCGTCGGGGACGAAGATCGGGTCGTAGCCGAAGCCCCGTCCGCCGCGGCCGGGGAAGACCAGCCGCCCGTCCACCCGCCCCTCCACCGCCGCCACCGCTCCGTTCGGCCACGCCACCGCCAGCGCGCAGTGGAAGGCGGCGCGGTCGTCCCCCGCGCCGCGCTCCCGCCACTCCCGCTCCACCCGCGCCATGGCCGCGGCGAAGTCGCGCGGCTCCCCGGCCCAGCGGGCGGAGAGCACGCCGGGCGCGCCGTCCAGCCCCCGCACGGACAGGCCTGAGTCGTCGGCGATGGCGACCAGCCCGCTGCGGTCGGCGGCGGCGCGCGCCTTGAGGACGGCGTTGCCCACGTAGGTGGCCTCCGTCTCCTCCGGCTCCGGCAGGCCGAGCTCGCCCGCGGCGACCATGTCGAACCGCCCGTCCAAGAGCAGGGCGATCTCCCGCGCCTTGCCCGGATTGTGCGTGGCGGCGACGAGCCGCGCGCCGGCGGGGAGCTGCAGGGGCATGCGGCATGGGATGGAGCCGCAGGCCGCGCCGCGCAAGCGCCGCCGTGTTGACGGGGGCCCCGCCAGCGGGTGTGGTCCGGCGCGCAGGCGGCGGAGGAGGGACCATGCGCGCGTTCGGCCCCGGTTCGCTGTCGAGCTTCCTCAAGGCGGTGCTCGACGTCCTGGTCTACGCCCTGTGGGCGGCGCTGGCGGCCACCACCGTGGCGCTGGCGGTGGCGCTCCTGGCGCAGCCCTTCCTCGGCCCGGCGGAGCCCGTGGGCCGCTTCGCCGAGCTCTCGCGGCTCCTCAAGCGCGGGCCGGCGCTGTTCGCGGTGCTGGCGGGGGCCGACCTCTACTGGGCGGCGCTCCTGGTGACGGCCGACCGGCTGCGGCGCGTGTTCGCCACCTTGATCGAGGGCCGCCCGTTCCAGCCGGAGAACGTGCGCCGGCTGCAGACCATCGGGGCCGCGCTGATCGTGCTGGAGCTGGCGGGATGGGGGTTGTCCATGACGGTGGGGCCGGGCCTGGGCGG
>CAXSHO010000024.1:28570-28817 GCA_964237305.1 uncultured Caulobacteraceae bacterium | reverse complement strand
CGCGCCCGACGCGGCGCAGGCGGCGGCGGTCGACGCCCTTTCCCGGCTGGAGGGCGAGCTGAACGCGCTCTCCGAGCCCGGCTTCACCCTCCCCTTCCTGCACCGCAAGCGCGAGGCCCCACGGGGCGTCTACCTCCACGGGCCGGTGGGGCGGGGGAAGTCCATGCTGATGGACCTGTTTTTCGACTCCGCCCCCGTGGCGAGGAAGCGCCGCAGGTTCTCGATTCTAATCTCAAGCTGGAACTGA
>CAXSHO010000024.1:1699-28512 GCA_964237305.1 uncultured Caulobacteraceae bacterium | reverse complement strand
GCACGGCCTGATCGCCGCCTGGCGCAGCGGAGACGCCGCCGCGCGCCGGGCGCGGTTCGGCGAGGCGCGGGGCGACGATCCCATCGCCCCCACGGCCGCCGTGATCGCCGAGGGCGCCCGCCTGCTCTGCTTCGACGAACTCCAGGTCAGCGACATCGCCGACGCCATGATCCTCGGCCGCCTGTTCGAAGCGCTGTTCGCCCGCGGCGTCGTCGTGGTGGCGACCTCCAATCGCGAGCCGGAGGCGCTCTATACCGACGGCGTCAACCGCCAGCTCTTCCTGCCCTTCATCGCGCTGATCCGGGAGCGCATGCAGGTGGTGCGGGTGGCGGGCGCGACGGACTTCCGGCTGGAGCGTCTGCGCGGCGCCCCCGTCTGGTTCGCCCCGCTGGACGCCCCGGCCGAGACGGGTTTTGACGCGCTGTGGTCCCGCCTGCTGGACGGGGCGGAGGAGACCGGGGCGGTGCTGGAGGTCTCCGGCCGACGCACCACCCTTCCCCGCGCGGCGGGCGGAATGGTGCGCGCCTCCTTCGCCGGCCTGTGCGGACAGGCGCTGGGCGCGGGCGACTACCTGGCGCTCGCCGCCCGTTTCCACACGCTGTTCCTTGAAGGCGTGCCGACGCTGCGGCCGGAGAAGCGCAACGAAGCCGCCCGGCTGGTGACGCTGGTGGACGCGCTGTACGAGGCGCGCACCCGGCTCGTCGTCCTCGCCGACGCCGAGCCCGCGGCGCTGCACCCGGCGGGCGACGGCGCCTTCGAGTTCGAGCGAACCGCCTCGCGGCTGGAGGAGATGCGCTCCGCCGCCTGGGTCGCAACCGAGCGGCGCGGGTGATACTGCGGCCTCCATGAGCGAGCGCGCCACCTTCGGCTTCCAGGACGTGGACCCCGCCGCCAAGGCCGGCCTCGTCCGCGGCGTGTTCGACCGGGTGGCCGGCCGCTACGACCTGATGAACGACCTCATGTCCGCCGGCGTGCACCGCGCGTGGAAGGACGGGACGGCCGCGCGGCTGAACCCCCGCCCCGGCGAGGTGGTGGTGGACTGCGCGGGCGGCACGGGCGACATCGCGCGCCGCCTGGTGAAGCTCGCCCGCGGCGCCCAGGCCCGCCGCGGTGGCGAGCCCCTGCGCGTGCACGTGGTGGACTACAACGCCGAGATGATCGCCGCCGGCCGCGCGCGCGGGGCCGAGCCCGAGATCGACTGGGCGGTGGGCGACGCCCAGTCGCTGCCGCTCCCCGACGCGGCCGCCGACGCCTACGTCATCGCCTTCGGGATCAGGAACGTGACCCGCATCGAGGCGGCGCTGGCGGAGGCGCGGCGCGTGCTGAAGCCCGGCGGCCGCTTCCTTTGCCTGGAGTTCTCGCGCCCCACCACGCCAGCGCTGCGGGCCGCCTACGACGCCTTCTCCTTCAACGTCATCCCCGCCATCGGCGGCGTGGTGGCGCGCGACCGCGAGAGCTACCGCTACCTCGTGGAGTCCATCCGCCGCTTCCCCGACCAGCGCCGCTTCGCCGCGATGATCGAGGCCGCCGGCTTCGCGCGCGTGGGCTGGACGGACTACTCCGGCGGCATCGCGGCGCTGCACGTCGGCTGGGTGCTGTGAGGGGCGCCGAGGGGCTCATCTTCCCTCCTCCTCGCGGGGAGGGGGGACCGCGCGAAGCGGGGTGGGCGGGGGGCGTCCCGGGCGCAACCGCACCGGCGCGCCCGCTCGCGCCATGGAGCCCGCCGTCCTACGTCGAGCGTGAGGCCCCCCACCCACCGGCTTCGCCGGTCCCCCCTCCCCGCAGGGGGGAGGGCGGAGGAGAGTGAGCGCCCTCCTGCGGCTGGTCGCGGCCGGGTGGACGCTCGCGCGCCACGACGCGCTGGTCCCACGGGAGTACGCGCACCTCCTGCCCCCGCCGCTTCGTGGGCTGGCCGCCGTGCTGCGCGCGATCACCCTCGGCGCCCTCGCCCCCGGCAGGCCGGGCGAGCGGCTCGCCCGGGCGTTCGAGCGGCTGGGGCCGGCGGCGATCAAGCTCGGGCAGCTGCTGTCCACCCGCGCCGACGTGTTCGGCGAGGCCTTCGCCGCCGACCTCGCCGGGCTGAAGGACAAGCTGCCGCCCTTCCCGCTGGCGGTCGCGCAGGCCGCGGTGGCCGAGAGCCTCGGCCGCCCGCTGTCCGACCTCTACGCGAGCTTCGACCCGCCCGTGGCCGCGGCCTCGCTGGCGCAGGCGCATCCAGCCCTGCTGCACGACGGCCGGCGCGTGGCGGTGAAGGTGCTGCGGCCGGGGGTGGAGCGCCGGGTGGCCGCCGACGTGCGCGCCATGCGCCTGGCCGCGCGCTGGGGCGAGCGCCTCGTCGTCCCCGCCCGCCGGCTGGAGCCCGTGCAGGCGGTGGCCGCGGTGGCGCGCTCCATGGAGCTGGAGCTCGACCTCAGGCTGGAGGCGGCGGCGGCGAGCGAGCTGGGCGAGGCCATGGCCGCCACCCCGATCCCCTACATGCGCGCGCCCGCCGTGGTGTGGGAGGGGGTGGGCCGCCGCGTGCTCACGCTGGAGTGGGCGTCCGGACGCCCCCTCACCGACCCCGCGGTGCTGGACGACCCGGCGCTGGACCGCCCCGCCCTGGCGACCAACCTGATCCGCGCCTTCCTCACCCAGGCGCTGGACGGCGGCGCCTTCCACGCCGACCTGCACGAGGGCAACCTGTTCGTGGAGGCGCCGGACCGGCTGATCGCCATCGACTTCGGCATCGTGGGCCGCATCGGCCCGGCCGAGCGGCGCTTCCTGGCCGAGATCCTGTGGGGCTTCCTCACCCGCGACTACCGCCGGATCGCGCAGGTGCACGTGGACGCGGGCTACGTACCCGCCGTGGCCAACGTGGACGACTTCGCCCAGGCGCTGCGGGCGGTGGGCGAGCCCATCTTCGGGCGGCCGGCGCGGGAGGTCTCCATGGGCCGGCTCCTGGGCCAGCTGTTCGAGATCACCGCGCTCTTCGACATGCACCTGCGGCCGGAGCTGGTGCTCCTGCAGAAGACCATGGTGACGGTGGAGGGCGTGGCCCGCCGCCTGGACGCCGACGCCGACATCTGGACCGCCGCCCGCCCGGTGGTGCAGGCCTGGATCGCCCGGGAACTCTCCCCCGCCGCCCGCCTGCGCGACCTGGCCGCCCGCGGCCTGGCGGTGCTGGAGGCGCTGGAGCGGCGGGCCGCAGCGCCGCCGGTCGCCCTGGTGGAGACCCGCCGCGGCGACGGGCTCGCGGGCTTCGCCGCGGGGGTGGCGCTGGCCGCCCTCGCCATGGCGGTGTGGGCTCTGGCGAGGCGCTGACGCCCTGCCGCTTCGCCTCTAGTTCAGGGCGGCGAGATCGCGGGCGACGCGCTCGACCTCGTAGGGCTTGGGCACGAAGCGCCCGTCGTCCGGCAGGTCCGCGTCGGAGAGGCGCAGGCCGCCGGAGGTCACCAGGATCTTGATGTCCGGCCGCAGGGCGTGGACGGCGCGGGCGAGGTCCAGCCCGTCCATGTCGCCCGGCATCTGCACGTCGGTGAAAAGGACGGCGACGTCGCGGCGGCTGCGCAGCAGCTCCAGGGCGGTGGCGGCGTCCGGCGCGTCGATCACCTCGAATCCCGCCTCCTGCAGGCCCGAGCAGGCGTCCATGCGCGTCAGGGGTTCGTCCTCGACGAGGAGGATGACGGGTTTGGCTTGCTGTCCCATGCGCAGACAACTCGCCGAACACGTTCGGATGTTCCCATCAAAAGAATGAAATTTCGGTCAGCCGTCGGATCGTTGCACGGAGGACGCACCCGGTCCGCCCACGAGGTCGGCCAGGGTGACGGGCCGGAAGCCCCGCGCGTCGACCCCGACGTCGTGCTGGCGCGGCAGGGGCTTCAAGCGGCCGTGGCTGTGCCCGTGCAGGTTGAGCGCGCGCCCGTGCTGGCCGTTCCACGAGCGGAACGGGTAGTGGCAGAGCACCAGCCTGACGCCGTCCAGCACCAGCTCGGCGTAGTCGCGCACGCTGGCCCAGCCGGGCGGATGCGGCGCCGGATCGTTGTTGCCGACGACCAGGTGCTTCTCCCCGTTCAGCCGCGGCAGGACGGCGGCGGCGGCGGCGGCGGTGCGGGCGACGTCGCCCAGGTGCCAGACCACGTCCTGCGGCCCGACCCGCGCGTTCCAGCCCTCCACCAGCGCCGCGTCCATGTCCGCGGTGGAGGCGAACGGGCGGCGGTGGATGTTCAGGGTGCGGTGGTCGCCGAAGTGGGTGTCGGAGGTGAAGAACACGGTCACGCCGTCGCCTCCCCCGCCTGCAGGTGGTGCAGCGCCACGGCCGCGGCGGTCGCCACGTTCAGGCTGTCGAAGCCCGCCGCCATGGGGATGCGCGCGGTGCGGCAGCGCGCCAGGAGGTCAGTCGGCAGCCCCGGCCCCTCCGCGCCCACGATCAGGGCGGCGCGCGGCGGGCGCGGCAGCTCGCGCAAGGCCGTGGCGCCGGACGGGCTGAGCGCCACCGGTGCGAACCCGCGGCGCTCCAGCAAGGCGGGGAGGTCGGTTCCGGCGGGCAGGCGCGCCCAGGGCGTGGTCAGCACCGCGCCCACGGAGACGCGGATCGCCTTGCGGTAGAGCGGGTCGCAGCCGTCCGCGCCCACCAGCACCGCGTGGACGCCGAAGGCCGCGGCGTTGCGGAACAGCGCGCCCATGTTGTCGTGGTTGCCGACGCCGAGCACCGCCAGCACCACCGCCCGCCCGGGCGCGGCGGCCAGCAGCGCGTCGGCGTCCCGCTCGGCGCCGCGGCGGCCGAGGCCCAGGATCCCGCGGTGGACGTCGAAGCCGGCCACGCCGTCCAGCAGCGCCTGCGGGGCGACGTAGACGGGGAGGTCGGGCCGGGCCGCGGCCACGTCGGCCAGCTTGGCGAGGCGGCGTTCGGCCAGGAGCAGCGCCTCCAGCGCGTGGCCGCCGCGGAGCGCCTGGCGCACCACCACCTCGCCCTCGGCCAGGAACAGGCCGCGGCGGCCGACGAGGTCGCGCTCCTTCACGTCGCGGAACGGCTCCAGCCGGGGGTCGGCCGGGTCGTCGACGGCGACGACGGGCATCAGCCCCGGCGCGGCCGCCCGCCGGGCCCGCCCTGCGCCTTGCCGGCCCACGGCTTGGGCGTGAACGGCTTGGCCGCTCCGTTGGCGTGCGGCCGTGGTGCGGCGCGTGGCCGCTCGGTGGAGACCGCGTCAGCCTGCGGGGACCAGGCGGGAGGGCGTCCGCCGTCGTTGCCCGCGCGCTTGGGCGGGCCGCGTGGACGCTCGCGCGGCGGCATGGGCGGCGCCTCGTCGAGCGCCACGATGCGGGGCTCGCCCTCGACGGGCTCGGCCACCGCGGCGCGGAAGCGGTCGGCGGCGTGCGCGGCGATCTCCACCCGGCTGTCGCGGTCGAAGATGCGGATGGCGCCGATCTCGCCCTTGGTGATCCGCCCGCGGCGGCAGACCATGGGCAGGAGCCAGCGCGGGTCGGCGTTGCGGTTGCGCCCGATCTCCACCCGGAACCAGACGGAGCCCTCGAAACCCTGGCGCGGCGCCCGCGGCGCGCCCACCGGCGGCGCCTCGGCGATGTCTTCCGGCGAGGGCAGGCGCGCGCGGTGCAGGCGCACCAGCGCGGCGGCCACGTCCTCCGCCGAGCGGCTCTCCAGCAGCGTGCGGGCGGCGGCGACCTCGTCCTCCTGCGCGGGCGTCACCTCGTCCACCAGCCGGCCGGCGTCGCGGTCGCGGATGGAGTCGGCGGAGGGCGGCGGCGTCCACTCCGCGTCCACCTTGGCGCCGCGGATCAGCTGCTCGGCCCGGCGGCGCTTGGAGTGGGGGATGACGATGGCGCACACGCCCTTGCGCCCGGCGCGGCCCGTGCGGCCCGAGCGGTGCAGCAGGGTCTCGCTGTCGTTGGGCAGGTCGGCGTGGATGACGAGCTCCAGGTCCGGCACGTCGATGCCGCGCGCCGCCACGTCGGTGGCCACGCACACCCGCGCCCGCCGGTCGCGCAGCGCCTGGAGCGCGCGGGTGCGCTCGGCCTGCGTCAGCTCGCCGGAGAGGGCCACCACGGCGAAGCCCCGCTCCACCAGGTTGGCGTGCAGCCGGTTCACCGCCTCGCGGGTGGAGCAGAACACCATGGCCGACGGGGCCTCGCGCCAGCGGAGCAGGTTGACGACCGCGTGCTCCACCTCGCCGGGGGCCACGGGCACGGCCTGGTAGGCGATGTCGGCGTGGGCGCGCTCGCCCGCGTCCACCGTCAGCTTCAGCGCGTCGTTCTGGTAGCGGCGGGCGAGGTGCTCGATCTCGCGCGGCAGGGTGGCGGAGAACAGCAGGGTGCGGCGCTCGGCGGGCGAGGCGTCGAGGATGGCCTCCAATTCCTCGCGAAAGCCCATGTCGAGCATCTCGTCGGCCTCGTCGAGCACCGCGGCGCGCAGGCCGGAGAGGTCGAGCTTGGCGCGCTCCAGGTGGTCGCGCAGGCGGCCGGGGGTGCCCACCACGATGTGCGCGCCCAGCTGCAGCTCCCGCGCCTCGCGCCGGGGGTCCATACCGCCCACGCAGGCCACCACGCGGGCGCCCGCCTCCGCGTAGAGCCAGGCCAGCTCCTCGCGGACCTGCAGCGCCAGCTCGCGGGTGGGCGCGATGACGAGCGCCAGCGGCGCGGCGGCCCGGGGCAGCGCCTCGCCCGCCAGGAGGTCGGGGGCCAGCGCCAGGCCGTAGGCCACCGTCTTGCCCGAGCCGGTGCGCGCGGAGACGAGGAGGTCGCGGCCGGCCGTCTCCGGCGCGGCCACCGCCTGCTGGACGGGCGTGGCCTCGTCGTAGCCGCGCGCGGCCAGGGCCCGCGCGAGCGGGGCGGGAGTGTCGGGGGAGAACATGGAGGCCTTAACGCTTAGCACCGCGGCGACGCGCGGGCGAGCGGTCCTAGGTGGTGACGAGGCGGCGCTGCCGGAAGGGCGCGCGGGCCAGGAGGAAGGCGACGAGCCCCACCGGCCCCACCATGAAGGTGAGGAACAGGCACGGCAGCAGCAGCCAGTGCGGCACGCCGCGCCGGTGCGCCTCCTCCGCCTCCCACGCGCCGGTCCACAGGTCGAAGGCGAGGTAGTGGACCCAGCCCACCAGCATGACGCCGGGATTCGAAAAGGCGCGCGCCAGGCCGCCGAGCGTGGAGAAGCTCGCCGGGTCGAACCCGCCGGGCGCCGTGGCGATCCGCACGCCCAGGAGGATCAGGTAGGCGACGGCCAGCACCACGGCGACCACCCGCGCCGTGGCGACCAGCAGGCTCCGCCGCAGCGGGGCCAGCGCCAGCGCCAGCCAGCCGAGGAGCGGGACGGTGTTGGCGATCCCGAACAGCTGGGCGTCGGTCATGGGCGCGGGCTCCGCTTCACAGGGCCGCCTGAACGCCGATAAGGTCGCCCGCGCAGCCGGAGACCGCAGTTGAGCCCCATCCGCACCGCCCTGGCGAGTCTCGCCTTGCTCGCCGTCTCCGCCGCCCGGGCGGCCGAGCCGCAGGCCGGCGCCGGGCCGATCTCGCCGCAGCGGATGTCGGACGCGGTGCGCGAGATGGCGTCCGACCGCTTCGCCGGCCGCGCGCCGGGCACGCCGGGCGAGGCGGTGACGGTCGACCACCTCGTGTCGCAGTTCAAGGCGCTGGGGCTGAAGCCCGCGGGCGAGAACGGCGGCTGGACCCAGGCCGTGCCGCTGGTGAAGACGCAGGTGAAGCCCGCCTCCACCGTCCGCGTCACCGCGGGGGGCGCCACGCGCACGCTGGGACAGCTGGACGACGTCTACGTCAACACCGTGCGCGACCAGGACAGGGTGCAGGTGACCGCGCCGCTGGTGTTCGTCGGCTACGGCGTGCGTGCGCCGGAGCGCGGGTGGGACGACTTCAAGGGCGCGGACCTGCGCGGCAAGGTGCTGGTCTTCCTCGTCAACGACCCGGACTTCGAAGCCGCCCCCGGCGAGCCGGCGTTCGGCAAGTTCGGGGGCCAGGCCATGACCTACTACGGCCGCTGGACCTACAAGTACGAGGAGGCGGCGCGGCAGGGCGCGGCGGGCGCGCTGATCGTGCACGAGGCGCCGGGCGCGGGCTACGGCTGGGTGACGGTGGTCGCGCCGCAGGGCGAGAACTACGACGTGGTGCGCGGCGGGGGCGAGCCGCCGCGCGTCCCCTTCCAGGGCTGGCTGAAGCGCTCGGCGGCGGCGGACCTGTTCACCGCGGCGGGCCAGGACCTGGAGGCGCTGAAGCGCGCCGCCCGCACCCCGGGCTTCAAGCCCGTCCCGCTGGACGCCACGATCTCCGTGGACCTCGCCGTGGACCACCTGCGGGTGGAGAGCCGCAACGTGCTGGCGCAGATCCCGGGCGCCTTGCGGCCGAAGGAGACCGTCATGGTCTCCGCCCATTGGGACGCCTACGGGGTCGGCGCGCCCGACCGCACGGGCGACCGCATCCGCCGGGGCGCCGCCGACGACGCGGTGGGGATCGCGGGCATGTTCGAGATCGCCCGGGCGCTGAAGGCCGGGCCGCCTCCCGCCCGCACGGTGCTGTTCGGCGTGTGGACGGGAGAGGAGCGGGGGCTTCTCGGCTCGGAGACCTACGGCGCGCGCCCGCTGTTCCCGCACGCGAGCATGGCGGCGAACCTCACCATGGACGTGCTGCAGCTCGCCGGCCCCTCCCGCGACGTGGTGCTGGTGGGGCCGGGCCAGAACAGCCTGGAGGCGCTGCTCACGGGGGCCGCCGCCGCCCAGGGGCGCACGGTCACCCCCGACAGCCACCCCGAGCGCGGCCTGTTCTACCGCGCCGACCACTTCAGCCTGGCCAAGCGCGGCGTGCCCGTGCTGCTGCTCATGGGCATCGGCGGCGGGCCGGACCTGGTGGAGGGCGGCCGCCCGGCGGGCGACAGGTGGGTGAGCGACTACACCGCGAACGCCTACCACCAGCCGGGCGACCGGTGGACGCCGCAGCTCGACTTCCGCGGCGCCGCGCAGGACGTGGAGGCGCTCTACGCGATGACGCGCCGCCTGGCGGACGGACGCGAGTGGCCCACGTGGAACGCAGGCTCGGAGTTCAAGGCCGAGCGCGACAGGACGGCGGCGCTGCGGCTCTGATCTCTCGTCCGCTCATCCCCGCGGAGGCGGGGACCCAGGTCTACGCTCCGCGCACCTGGTCCGATCTCATCGAGCGAGGCGGAGCCGCTCACACTGGGTCCCCGCTTCCGCGGGGATGAGCGGAGAGAGACGATGGCCGAAGTCAGGTACGAACTCGACGGCGACGTGGCGGTGATCACGGTGGAAAACCCGCCGGTGAACGCGCTCTCGGCCGCGGTGCGCGACGGCCTGGCCGCCGCCTTCGCCCGGCTGCAGGACGACCCGGCGGCCCGCGCCGGCGTGCTGATCGGCGAGCGCGTCTTCATCGCGGGGGCGGACATCAAGGAGTTCGGCCAGCCGCCCCGCGGCGAGTCGCTGCCCGAGCTGTGCGACCGCATGGAGGCCTCCTCCAAGCCGCTGGTGGCCGCCCTGTCGGGCTCGGCGCTGGGCGGCGGGCTGGAGACGGCGTTGGGCTGCCACTATCGCGTCGCCGTGGCCGACGCGAAGGTGGGCCTGCCGGAAGTGAACCTGGGCCTGCTCCCCGGCGCGGGCGGCACGCAGCGGCTGACGCGCATCGTCGGGCCGCAGATCGCGCTGGAGGTGATGCTGTCCGGCAAGCCGCTGGACGCCGTCCGCGCGCGCCAGCTGGGCGTGGTGGACGCGCTCGGGGACGGCGACCTGCGCACGGTGGCCGTGTTCTACGCCCGGGGGAAGGCGGACAAGGGCGGCGCGCCGCCGCGCGCGTCCGAGCTCACCGACAAGATCACCGACGTGGATCCGGAGCTGTTCGACGGCGTCCGCCGCAAGAACAACGCCAAGTGGCGCGGCGCGATCGCGCCCTGGCGGATCGTGGACTGCGTGGAGGCCGCCTGCCGCCTGCCGCCTGCCCTTCGCCGAGGGCATGGCCTTCGAGCGCCGGGCGTTCCTGGAGTGCCTGGACAGCCCCGCGCGCAAGGCGATGATCCACCTGTTCTTCGCCGAGCGCGCCGCCGCCAAGGTGTCGGGGGTGGGGCCGGAGGTGAAGCCGCGGCCGGTCCGCTCCGCCGCCGTGCTGGGCGCGGGCACCATGGGCGGCGGCATCTCCATGGCCTTCGCCAACGCCGGGATCGCGGTGAAGGTGTTGGACGTGAACGCCGAGGCGCTGGCCCGCGGCCGCGCGCTGATCGAGCGCAACTACGCCACCTCCGTGAGCCGCGGCTCCACCAGCCAGGCGGCCATGGACAAGGCGCTGGGCCTGATCTCCACGGCCTCCGACTTCGCGGAGATCGCCGACGCCGACATCGTGGTGGAGGCGGTGTTCGAGGAGATGGCCGTCAAGAAGGAGGTCTTCGCCCGGTTGGACGCGGTGATGAAGCCGGGCGCGGTGCTGGCCACCAACACCAGCTACCTCGACATCGACGAGATCGCCTCGGCCACGCAGCGCCCCGGCGACGTGGTGGGCACGCACTTCTTCTCGCCCGCCAACGTCATGCGGCTGGAGGAGAACGTACGCGGCGCCCGGACCTCGCCGGAGGTGCTGGCCACCGTCACCGCGCTCTCCAAGACGCTGGGCAAGGTGGCGGTGATGGCGGGCAACCGGCACGGCTTCATCGGCAACCGCATGCTGTCGGTCTACGGCCGGGAGAGCGACTTCCTGCTGGAGGAGGGCGCCACGCCCACGCAGGTCGACGCGGCGCTGATGGACTTCGGCTTCCCCATGGGCATGTACCGCATGCGCGACATGGCCGGGCTCGACATCGGCTACAAGACGCGCAAGGCGAACGCCGCCACGCGCGACCCGTCGCTGCGCTACTCCACCGTGGCGGACCAGCTGGTGGAGATGGGCCGGCTCGGCCAGAAGTCGGGCGCGGGCTACTACCGGTATGAGGCCGGGAACAGGACGCCGATCCCCGACCCCGAGGTGGAGGCGCTGATCGAGCGCGCCGCGGCGGAAGGCGGCCACGCCCGGCGCGAGGTCACCGCCGAGGAGATCGTCACCACCCTCCTGTCGGCCATGGTCAACGAGGGCGCGCGCATCCTGGACGAGGGGATCGCCGCCCGCTCCAGCGACATCGACCTGGTCTACGTCCACGGCTACGGCTTCCCCCGCCACGAGGGCGGCCCGATGTTCTGGGCCGAGCAGCGCGGGCTCTCCACCGTGCTGGCCGACGTGGAGCGGCTGCACGCCGCGCAGGGCGACCGCTGGGCGCCCGCGCCGCTCCTGGTGGAACGCGCGCAGACGGGAAGCTGGAGCTGACGGCGGCTTGCGGGGCGGCTTTCCAGGGGGTACAAAAAGTCAGTGGCCGCGCTGGAGTTCGACCCGGAGAAGGACGCCGCCAACCTCGCCAAGCACGGCGTCTCGCTGGCCCGTGCGGCGGAGCTGGAGGTGGAGGCCAGGGTGGCGGACGACCGGTTTTTGGAGCCGCGTCTCAGAGCCTACGGCAAAATCGAGGGCAGGCCATATTGCCTCGCCTACACGATCCGCGGTGACGCCGTCCGGGCGATCAGCCTCAGGCGCGTGCATGGGAAAGAGTATCGCAATCATGTCTCCTGAACAGCATGCGCTGCTCGCGCACATCGAGGCGATGCCGGATCCCGATCTGACCGATCCGGACAATCCGGAGTGGACGGCGGAGGATTTCGCGCGCGCGACCGGGCCGGAGTCGCTGAGCGCCGTCGAGCTCGCCGCCTTCCCCAACACGCTGAAGCGCCTGGGGCGGCCGCCGTCACCCTCGCCGAAGCGCGCGGTCAAGCTGCGGCTCGACGCCGACGTGCTGGACCGCTGGCGCGCCAGCGGTCCCGGGTGGCAGACGCGGATGAACGACACGCTGCGGCGGGCGCTCGGGTGAGGGGCGGGGCGCGCCGAGGCGCCGGGCCCGCCCGCATCGCCGCGCGGTGGCTCCTGGCGCTGATCTACGCTCCGTTCGGCGTGTTCCACATGCTGAAGCCCGCGAGCTTCCTGCCGATCATGCCGGGCTGGGTCCCCTTCCCGCAGGAGGTGATCGTCCTCACCGGCGCGTGCGAGGTGCTGGGCGCGGTGGGCCTGCTGCTCCCGTGGACGCGCAAGGCGGCGGGCGTGGGGCTGGCGCTCTACGCCGTGGCCGTGTTCCCCGCCAACCTGCACCACGCCCTGGACGGCGTGCGCGTGCCCGGCCTGCCGTCGAGCTGGTGGTACCACGCCCCTCGGCTGGCCTTCCAACCGGTGTTCGTCTGGTGGGCGCTGTGGGCGGGCGAGGTGGTCGACTGGCCGTTCGGGCGCCGGCGCAGCGGCTTCGTCCGGTCCCGTCCGCGGTCAGCCTGAGTCAGCCGACGGCGGCTGGGCGGCGCGGATGCGGGCGAGCAGGGCCTCCGGTTCGATCCGCCAGTCGCCCGGCAGCGCCCGCCGACGGCCGGACGCCCCGTCCACGTAGGTGACGCGCGAGCCGCCCCGCCCGGTGCTCAGGTCGAACCCGCGCACCTCGCGCCAGGGCAGCACCCGCCGTGACCGCCGGACCGTGTAGGTCAGTCCGTCCCGGTCGATGGTGAGCGACGACGGCCACACGATCCGGCCCAGTTGCAGGTAGGCGATCCACAGCGCTCCCACGACGAACAGGGCGGAGATCGACCCCAGCATCACAGCGAACGCCGGGTCGCTCCGCCAGACCCGCGTCGCCAGCGGCGCGAACCTGTAAGCGAAGTAGACGAACAGCCCTGAGATGGACGATCGCAGCGCCGCCTTCCACCGCGCGACTTGCACCGTATACGGCCGCACCTGCGCCGGCGTCTCCGCAGCGCCGACGACGGACCTCACCCCGTCCCGTCCGCGATCAGCTTGAGGTCGTTGGCGCTGGGCTTGGAGGCGAGCACGATGTCGGTGGCGCGGCGCCACTCGGGGGTGTTCTTCTCCAGGGCCTCGCGGGCGCGCATGGCGAAGACGCGCGCCTCCTTCATGTCGCCCACCGCGTAGCGCGACTCGGCGGAGGCCAGGCGCGCGGCCCCGCCCTGGCCCTTGGCGTCGTAGGCCTGGCTGAGCAGCTGCCAGGCGAAGGGGTTGTCGCGCTCCAGCACCAGCGCCTTCTTCAGGTGCGGGATGGCGTCGTCCGCATGGCGGCCGTCGTCCTCCGCCAGGATCGCCTGGGCGTAGAGCACCTGGATCAGGCTGGCGTCGGGCTTCAGCTCCACCGACTTCTTATAGGCCGCCTGCGCCTCCTTCACCTTCGCGCTCTCGAAGCAGGTCTGCCCCCGCAGCTCGTAGAGGTAGGGGTTGTCGGGGTAGTCGGCGATCAGGGCGTCGATCAGCTTCAGGGCCCGGTCGGTCTCCAGCGCTCGGTAGTAGGCGATGGCGCGGGCGTAGCGGGCGGGGAAGCTCGTGTCGGTCTCCGACACGTTGACGAAGGTGGTCTGCGGCGCGTCGATGAAGGCGTGCAGCTTGGCGCGCATGATCTCGTGGCGCGCCACCAGCACCTGGTCGTCCACCGCCTTGAAGTGCGGCAGCGTCTCCGCGCGGCGGCGCAGAAGTTCGATGCGCTCGCCCGAGATCGGGTGGTCGACGAAGAAGCGGTAGCGCCGCGCCTCGCTGAACACCTCCTCGTACCGGAACTTCTCGAAGAAGGTGACGATGCCCCGCCCGCTCATCCCCGCCTTGTCCAGGTAGGTGAGCGCCGCCTGGTCGGCCCGCGCCTCCTGCTCGCGCGAGTAGCCGATGGAGGCCAGCGCACCGAAGTAGGGCGAGGAGGTGAGGAGCGCCAGGCCCGCCTCCGGCGCGCCCACCGCCAGCGCCAGGAGTCCCAGCCCCGCGCTCAGCACCATGGGGCCGAGGCCCGCGCGCTGCATCTCGCCCACGCGCAGGGGGTGGCCGCCCGCGGCGTGGCCGCTCTCGTGCGCGAGCACGCCGATGAGCTGGTTGGGGCTCTCCGTCTCCTCGATCAGCTTGGTGCCGATGAACATCTGGTGGCCGCCGGTGGTGGCCGCGTTGAACTCGTCCTGGATGAGCACGAGGTTCAGCGCCTTGGGGTCGAGGCCCGCGGCGGTGAACACCGGGTCGGCCTCCGCGTGGATGATCTCCTCGATCTCGGTGTCGCGGATGATCTGCGGGCCGCGGCCCGCCTGCGCTGAGGCGGCGACGGGCGCGAGCGCGACGGCCAGCGCCTGGGCGGCGACGCCCGCGCGCAGCAGGAGGACAGGAGGAGGCCGCATCACGTCACCGCCGCACCGCCCCCGCCCACCCCGTATGCCGCGCCCGCCGCGCCCGCGCTAGCCGCGCGGCGCCGCGATCTTCTCCAGCGAGGCCGCGCCGGCGCCCTCCTTGACGAGATGCGGGTAGCGCAGGCCGCCGTCGTAGGCGAGGTGGACGGTGCGGTAGCGGTCGGCGGTCTTGACCAGGAGGTCGACCCCGCCGCCGCGGCCCTTGCCCGCCTTGAGCAGGTCGCGCAGGTCGTCGGCGTCGTAGCCGCGCCCGTCCACCGCCACGAGCGTCGCCCCGTTGGTGAGCCCCGCCTTATAGGCCGGCCCGCCCCACTGCACGGCGGTGACCGCGCCCTCGCGCCCGACGATCAGCCCCAGGCTGTAGGTGAAGTCGGCGATCTTGCGGGCGGCCTGGTTCTTCTTGACGAAGTCGCTCGGCTCGTCGGTGTAGACCAGCTTGTAGCCGCCGCGCTTGATCCCATCCAGGGGCGCGCCCGGGCCGTGCCCGTCCAGCCGGGTGCGCAGGAAGGTGGCCCAGTCGTAGGGCTGCACCGCGTTCAGCGCCGCCACCACGTCGGCGAAGGTGTAGGTGAGCGGGACCCGCTCGCCGTCGTCCACGCCGAAGAAGCCCTTGGCGAAGTCGTCCAGCGACCGCTGGCCGCCCGAGCGCTCGCGGATCAGCGTATCGGCGTCCAGCCACATGAGCTGGCCCTCCGAGTAGTAGTCCTCCGACCGCTGCCAGCTGGTCCAGGGCTGCGGCCGGCGGGAACTGATGATCGGGTCGTTCACCGTGTCCTGCATGGCGCGCCACTCGCGGCCCACACGGTTGTCGTAGGTGGCGGCCACCGCGGCCATGGCGTCCAGGAATTGCTGCTGGCTCCACAGGCCGGACCGCGCGGCGAGCACGAAGCCCCAGTATTGCGTTTGTCCCTCGTAGACCCACAGCAGGCTGTCGCGCATGGGGACGTTGAAGTTGGGGGTCCACAGGTCGGCCGGGCGGCGGAACTTGCCGTTCCAGCTGTGCGTGTACTCGTGGGGCAGGAGGTCGCGGTCGGCCACCTGCGCGTCCCACTTGGTGAAGTAGTCGGGGCCGACCCCGTCCTCGCTGGACTGGTGGTGCTCGAGCCCGTTGCCGCCCAGGTGGTCGGACAGGGAGAACAGGAAGTCGTAGTGGCTGTAGTGGTGCGAGCCGTACAGCTTGTAGGCCTGCGCCACGAGGTTCTTGTGCGCCTGGAGCTGCTCGGGCTTGATCTCCAGGTCTTCCGGCTTGTCCGCGAGCACGTTGAGGCGCACGGGCGCGGGGCCGGGCGCACCGAGGTCGATCGTCTTCACGTACCTGCCGGCGTAGATGGGCGAGTCGATCAGCGTGTCGAAGTCGGTGCGCTTGAAGCTGACCGTGTCGCCCGCCTTGGACGCGGTCTCCAGCGCGGTGGCGTGCGTCCAGCCGGCGGGGAGCTTGACGGACGCGTCCACCGGGATGCGGCTGGCGTTGTAGCCCGCCGGGTAGAGCGTCATAGCGGTCCACTGCAGGTTCAGGAGCTCGGGCGTCATCACCACGCGCCCCTGGTTCCCGGCGGTGGGCGACAGGTGCTGGAAGCGCATCTCCAGCGCCCGGGCGCCGGCGGGGACGTCGACATGGAAGGCGTTCACCTCCACGGGATCGCGCGTCCACTCCACCCGCCGCCCGCCGGCGGAGATCTCCAGCCCGCCCAGCGCCGCGACCGGGCCGGAGGGGCCGTGGTCGCCCGGCAGCCACTGCGGGAACAGGAGCGTCATCGGCCCGGGCCCGGCCACCGGCACCGTTTCGCGCACGCTGAAGATGCGGCGATCGAGGTCGGTGGCGTCCACGGCGATCTTCAGCGCACCCGGCGCGTAGGGGATGTCGCGCGGCGCCTCGATGGGCGAGGCGGGCGGGGCGGGCTGCGGCGCGCGCTCCTGCGCGACGGCGGGGGCGGCGAGCGCGGCGGTGCAGAGGAGGGCGAGACGCAGGCGGGCGAGGGGGGTCATGCGGGGATCACGCGGGCGGAGGGGCGGCGCACTCTCGCGGGCCGCGTGCGCCCTGTCGAGCCTTCCCAAGGGCAAGCTGGGCTTATAGACGGGACCGCGAACCGAAGGCGGGGGCGGATGATGAAGCGCACGATCGGGCGCGGCCTTGCGGCCGCGGCGGCGACCCTGGCCATGAGCGGCGCGGCGCACGCGGCCGACATCTGGGCCGGCGGCTACGCCCACGGCGTGGGCACCAAGCAGAGCCAGGAGGGCGGCGCCGACTTCATGCTCGGCCTGCAGAGCGACCGCATCGACGCGCTCAAGTACTTCTTCAAGCCCGCGGTGCACGGCATGATCGGCGCGAACACGAACGTGTCGTCGGACTTCGTCGCCGTGGGCTTCGACTGGCCCATCGCCATCCTGCACAGCGCGAAGTTCTACATACGTCCGGGCATCGGGCTGGCCTACACCACCGGCAAGGCCGACGTGGGCTCCGCCTTCGCGCCCGGCCTCTCCGCCCAGGAGCGCGACCGCCGCGCGCACATCGCCGCCACGCGGATCGACTTCGGCTCGTCCGTCCTTTTCGAGCCCGAGCTCGCGCTGGGCTACCGGCTGAGCGACAAGTGGCGGATCGAGGCCAGCTACGTCCACCTGTCCAACGGGCAGATCCTGCACCAGGGCAAGAACCAGGGGCTGGACGACGTGGGCCTGCGCCTCGGCTACCGCTTCCGCTGATCCGGGGCTGAGCGGATGGCCAACGTCGCCGTCGTCGGCGCGCAGTGGGGCGACGAGGGCAAGGGCCGCATCGTCGACTGGCTCTCCAGCCGGGCGGACGTGGTGGTGCGCTTCCAGGGCGGCCACAACGCCGGCCACACGCTGGTGGTGGGCGACGTCACCTACAAGCTGAGTCTGCTGCCCTCCGGCGTGGTGCAGGGCAAGCCGTCCGTCATCGGCAACGGCGTGGTGGTCGATCCCTGGGCGCTGCTGGACGAGATCGCCCGGGTGGGCGCGCAGGGCGTCGCGGTGACGCCCGATCTCCTGACGCTGGCCGACAACGCCTGCCTGATCCTGCCCCTGCACCGCGACATCGACGCCGCGCGCGAGCGCGAGGCGGGCTCCGCCGCCATCGGCACCACCGGCCGCGGCATCGGCCCCGCCTACGAGGACAAGGTGGGCCGCCGGGCCGTGCGCGTGGCCGACCTCGCCGACCGCGCCGCGCTGGAGGCCAAGGTCGCGCGCCTGCTCGCCCACCACGGCGCGCTCCGGCGCGGGCTCGACCTGCCGGAGGCCGACGGCGGCGCGATCATCGCCGAGCTGGAGGCGGTGGCCCCGCGCATCCTGCCCTACGCCCGGCCCGCCTGGCGCCAGCTGGACGAGGCCTACAAGGCGGGCCGGCGCATCCTGTTCGAAGGGGCGCAGGGGGCGCTCCTGGACGTGGACCACGGCACCTACCCGTTCGTGACCTCGTCCAACACCGTCAGCGGCCAGGCGGCGGCGGGCTCGGGCCTCGGCCCCCGCGCGGTGGGCTACGTCTTGGGCATCGTGAAGGCCTACACCACCCGCGTGGGCGGCGGCCCCTTCCCCACCGAGCTGCACGACGCCGACGGCGAGCGGCTGGGGACGGTGGGCCGCGAGTTCGGCGTGGTCACCGGGCGCAAGCGCCGCTGCGGCTGGTTCGACGCCGCGCTCGTGCGCCAGTCCATGGCGATCAACGGCGTGGACGGCATCGCCCTGACCAAGCTCGACGTGCTGGACGGGTTCGAGACGCTGAGGATCTGCACCGGCTACACCGTCGACGGCGCGCCTCACGACCACCTGCCCGCGGGCGTCACCGCCCAGGCCGCCGCCCGCCCGGTGTACGAGGAGATCGCCGGCTGGAGCGAGTCCACCCAGGGCGCGCGCTCGTTCCGCGACCTCCCGGCCAACGCCATCAAGTACGTCCGCCGCATCGAGGAGCTGATCGAGACGCCCGTCGCCCTCATCTCCACCGGCCCCGAGCGCGACGACACCGTGCTGATGCGCGACCCGTTCCGCGGCTGAAGCGGAGCTGACGGCCGTCTTCCAAAAACTGTGACCGTGTCTGTTGCGGTTTGGGCGGCCTGCGCCCAACTGAGCCGGACGACGAAAACAGGAGATCGCGGACATGGCCAGGCTGGACGGCAAGGTCGCCCTCATCACGGGCGGCACCACGGGGATCGGCGCGGCCACCGCGCGCCTGTTCCAGGCGGAAGGAGCGACGGTGGTGGCGACGGGCGCCAACCCCGCCGGCCTCGACAAGGCGCGGGCGGAGCTGCCGGGGGTGGAGGTGGTGCTCTGCGACCAGTCCGACCCTGCAGCCACCAAGGCGCTGGCCGACGACGTGGCCGCCCGGCACGGCCGCATCGACCACCTGTTCGTCAACGCGGGCGTGGGAGCCTTCTCGCCCCTGGACCACCTCACCGAGGCGGACTTCGACCGGCAGTTCGGCGTCAACGTCCGCGGTGCGCTGTTCACCGCCAAGGCGGCGACCCCGCACATCCCGTCCGGCGGCTCCATCGTCTTCACCGCGTCCACGGCGGCGACGTCCGGCATGGCGGGGGCGAGCATCTACGCGGCCACCAAGGCGGCCGTCCGCTCCTTCGCCCGCACGCTGGGGGCCGAGCTGGCGCCCCGCGGCGTGCGGGTGAACGTGATCAGCCCGGGCCCGATCGAGACGCCCATCCTGGACAAGCTGGGGCTGAGCGCCGAGCAGGTGGAGGGCTTCAAGGCGCAGATGATCTCGCAGGTGCCGATGGGCCGCATGGGAGGTTCCGACGAGATCGCCAAGGCGGTGCTGTTCCTCGCCGCCGACGCGACCTACATCACTGGCGAGGAGCTCATCGCCGGCGGCGGCCTGGTGGTGATCTAGCCGCCGGCCGCGGGCCGGCCGCAGGAGGGGGCGATCATCTCCGGCTGGACGCGCCTCTACGACGAGCCCGAGCCGCAGCGGGTCAACCGGTGGCTGGCGCAGTCGGGCGTGTGCTCGCGGCGCGAGGCCGACGCGCTGATCGCCGCCGGCCTGGTCAGCATCGACGGCGCGCGGGTGGAGGACGCGGGCCGCAAGATCGCGCCGGGCCAGACGCTGGCGCTCGCCGACCGGGCCGCCGCGGGGCTCGATGCGCAGCTCACCGTGGTCTTGAACAAGCCGGTGGGCCTCGTCTCCGGCCAGCCGGAGCCCGGGCGCACGCCCGCGGTGCGGCTCGTCACGGACGACCGGCGCCATGGCGAAGGCCCCTCCCCGGCCCGCGACGCCGCCCTGCCGCCGCTCGGCCGGCTGGACCAGGACTCCCGCGGCCTCCTCCTCCTGTCTCAGGACGGGGTGCTGGCCAAGGCGGTGGTCGGCCCCGCCTCGCGGCTCGACAAGGAGTACCTTGTGCGCGTGGGCGGCTCGGTGACGCGCGAGAAGCTTGACCTCCTGCGCCACGGGCTGGAGCTGGACGGCCGGGTGCTCCAGCCCGCCAGGATCGCGCAGCTGGCCGACGAGGAGACGCTGCGCTTCACCCTGACGGAGGGACGCAACCGCCAGATCCGCCGCATGTGCGCCCTGGTGAACCTGTGGGTGCTCGACCTCCACCGCATCCGCATCGGCCCGCTGCGCCTGGGCGACCTGCCGGAGGGGCGCTGGCGCGTGCTGACCCCTGAGGAGCGCGAGGCGCTGATCGCGGCGAGCTAGTCCTTGGCGCGCTCCACATAGCTGCCGTCCTCGGTCATCACCACGATCCTGGTGCCCGCGGTGATGTAGGTCGGCACCATGGTGCGCACGCCGTTGACGAGCACCGCCGGCTTGTAGGAGCCGGACGCCGTCTGGCCCTTCACCACCGGCTCGGTCTCGGTGATCTCCAGCGTCACGCGGGCGGGGAGCGAGAGCGCGATGGGCGCGCCGTCGTGGGTGGAGAGGTCCACCGTCATGCCGTCCTGCAGGTACATGGCGCTGTCGCCCACCATCTCCTTGGTGACGGTCAGCTGGTCGTAGTTCTCCGGGTTCATGAAGTGGAAGCCGTCGCCGTCCTGGTAGAGGAAGGTGTGCGGCCGCTCGTCCACGAAGGCGCGCTCCACCTGCTCGGTGGTGCGCCAGCGCTCGCTGACCTTCACCCCGTCGGAGATGCGGCGCATGTCGAGCTGCGTCACGGGCGTGCCCTTGCCCGGATGGATGTTCTCCACGGTGAGCACGACGTAGAGCCGGCCGTCCATATCGACGACGGCGCCCTTGCGGAGCGAGGAGGCGGCGACCTTCACGTGGAGCGTTCCCTGCGCGACGGGCGCGCGGGCGCGGTCGTCGTCTTCTGAGGTTTCGGAGCTGGGCCGGTGTATAGCGTGCGCCCCCGCCCGCGCCAGCCCCGGCCGCCCGTGACCGTCCCAGCCCCTCCGCCGCCCTGGTGGGACCGTCACCGCCACGCCCTGCGCCGCCCGCGCCTGCTCCGACGCAACGCCGTCACCCGCGCGGTGCGCGGCTGGTTCGAGGCGGGGGGCTTCACGGAGGTGGAGACCGCCGCCCTGCAGGTCGCCCCCGGGGCGGAGACCCACCTGCACGCCTTTGCGACAGGGCTTGAGCGGCCGGACGGGAGCCGCGACCGCCGCTTCCTCCACACCTCGCCCGAGTTCGCCTGCAAGAAGCTCCTGGCGGCGGGCGAAGGGCGGATCTTCACGCTGGCGCGGGTGTGGCGCAATCGCGAGCGCGGCGCCCTGCACCATCCCGAGTTCACCATGCTGGAGTGGTACCGCGCCGAGGCGCCCTGGACCGCGCTCGTGGACGACGCCTCCGCCCTCCTGGCGCTCGCGGCGGACGCGGCGGGCGCGCGGGCGTTCAGCTGGCGCGGCGCGGCGTGCGACCCGCGCGCCGAGCCCGAGCGGCTGTCGGTGGCTGAAGCCTTTCACCGGTTCGCCCGCATCGACCTCCTGGCCACCGTCTCGCCCGACGGCGACCGCACAGACCGCCAAGCCCTGGCCGCGGCCGCCGGCGCCGCAGGCGTGCGCACGGCGGACGACGACACCTGGTCGGACGTGTTCAGCCGCGTCCTGGTGCAGTGCGTCGACCCGCACCTGGGCGTCGGCCGCCCCACCGTGCTGCACGCCTACCCCGCGCCCGAGGCCGCCCTGGCGCGGCGCACGCCGGGCGATGAGCGCACCGCCGAGCGCTTCGAGCTGTTCTGCTGCGGCGTGGAGCTGGCGAACGCGTTCGGCGAACTCACCGACGCCCGCGAGCAGCGCCGCCGCTTCCAAGCGGAGCTGGCGGAGAAGGCGCGCATCTACGGCGACGCCTGGCCGCTGGACGAGGCGCTCCTCGCCGCCCTGCCGCACATGCCCGAGGCCTGCGGCGCGGCGCTGGGCTTCGACCGGCTGGTGATGCTGGCCACGGGCGCGGAGCGGATCGACGACGTGCTGTGGACGCCCGTGGACTGATCCTACGCTCATCCCCGCGAAGGCGGGGACCTCGACCCTGGGCGCGCCTTGGCAGGCTTCCGCCGCCGCGCGGGCCCGCCGCAGCGGACGGCGCCGTCCCGCCTGTCCCTGCGGGACGGCGCGAGGCCGTTCACCGGACGATGATGGGGGGAGACGGCCGGCGATCCGGGAGCCCGCGCCCGGGCGCGGGCGTGCGCGGGCGGCCCGGCGCTGTTGCTGAACTCCAGGCGTGGCCGAGGTTCTCAGGCGGGCGGGACGGTCCATGCCTTGATCATAGGTCCGCCGCCGCGCGCGGGGACGGCGATGTCCCGCTTTCGGCGAGGGAGTCCCGCCATGTCCCGCCTTGTCGCGTCCCGATGTCCCTCTCCCCACGCTCATCCCCGCGGATGCGGGGATCCAGGTTCGCGCGCGTCGAGTCTGCAGCCGGCGTAGAACAAGCCTGGGTCGCCGCATGCGCGGGGATCGGGCGGGTCAGCCGCCGCGCAGCCAGGCCGCCACCGCCCAGGCGTGGGCGTCGTGGCGGAGCACGCGCAGCGCCTCGTGCGGAGGGAGCCACTGCAGGGCGTGGTCGGCCTCCACCTTCAGCGCGGCGTCCTCGCCCACGCACTCCGCTTCGAACAGGGCGCAGCGGTTGTTCACGGCCTCGCCCTCCACCGTGCGCAGGAACTGCGCGGCGCGGGCCAGGAGGCGCAGGGGGCGTATGACGAGCCCGGTCTCCTCGCCGAACTCGCGCACGCAGGCGGCCGCGTCGTCCTCGCCGGGCTCCAGCGCGCCGCCGGGCAGGTCGGTGCAGGCGCCGTCGGAGCGGGTGATGAAGACGGTGGCGATGCGGCCCTCGCGCGCCACGACGGCGAAGGCGGCGGGGCGGTCGCGGGGGTCGGCGCCCGCGGGGGCGCGGCCGAACTGCAGCGGGCCGGGGTTGCGCAACGCCTCGTCAGTCATCGCCGCGCATCACGCCGATGGGGATGAGCTGGCCGCCCTCGATGTCGCTCACCTTGTACAGCGGGCGGTAGCCCACGGTGGCGTCCGCGCTCTCGCGCCAGGCGCGCACGGTCAGGTCGCGCAGCTCGGCCGCGCCCGCCGCCACCCGCTCCACCGCGAAGGCCTTACCGCGCGGGTCGCCGACGATGGAGAAGGCGCCCGAGCCCCACAGTTGATAGAGCGGCTCCACCTTGGCGAGCGAAGCCAGGAGGACGGCGGAGATGCAGGTGGGGAGCGCGGCCGTGCACGGGGCGGGCGGCGTCATGGCCCCCTGCACGTCGGCCAGCCGCAGGTTCTGGCCCACGAACGCCCCCTCGAACGGCCCGTGGATGGGGTCCTCCGTATAACCCTTTGAGTTTGGGTACTTGCCCCAGCCGTTGTAGTGGATGGAGGCGTGCAGCGGCTGGCTGGCGTCGCCTACGAAGTGCGCCCAGAAGCCCAGGTCGCGCACCGTGATCGATTGGCGCAGCTGCAGGTCGGCCAGGTACCAGGCGCGCTCGGCGGCGACCTTGGTGTTCTTGGCCATCGCACGGTCCACCCGCCAGATGGCGAAGTCGCGCACCAGCTGCTGGTAGCCGTCCATCATCTCGTACGGCAGCCACCCCGCCTTGCCGATGTTCAGCTCCGCCTTGTCCAGCACGTAGGTGAAGGCCGAGCGGTCGGGCGGCAGGGCGGTGACCAGCGGCCCGGCCTCCGAGTAGACGTGCCCGTCCTCCGTCAGGTCGATGAAATGGGCGGGGTCGAGGTCGGGATCGTGCGGCTTGCCCGCGCCCTTGGACCGGTCGGGCTCGCGCGCCAGCTCGCCCACCTGCTGCACGACGGCGGGGGTGCGCAGGAAGGCGGGGACGTCGGCGGGCAGCGCCAGCACCGCCGCCTGCCCGATCAGCCGGTGCCCCGTCGCCCCCCACGCCCCCGCGGGCCCGGCCGCCGCCAGGGCGGCGAAGGAGCCGGCGGCGGCGAGGATGGAGGCGATACGCGGCATGGAGCACTCCGGCCAAGCTTGCGACCGGCCCTGACGCCCCGCCGCCGCCGCCCTGTGTCACACCTCCCGCCAGAACGCGAGGGAGCGACGCCTACGCCGCCGCCCGGGCGACGTCAGCGGCTGCAGGAGCGGAACGTGTAGACGTCGAGGAAGTCGTTCGCACCGTCGTTCTCCTCCGCGCGCCGTTCCAGGCGAGGGAAGATCGGCAGTATAACTACGGAGGGAGACGGAGACTCGGACTTCGGAACTTCGTCGACTTCATGACCGGCGCTTACGGCGTAATAGACGGTGGTTCTGTAGGGTCGGTATCCTCTCTCATCAACCGGCGGATCCCATGACGGAGATGTGACGTCACCCGACGATATGAGAGATATCTTCGAGGAAGATCCTTGATCTGGGACAAACCACAACCGACGACTTTTCTCTGATTTGATCACAAGCGCCAAGTCACCCAGTATTCCATCCACGTGTCTGTGTCTCACAAAGCGGAGGGATCTTCCACTGGCGGTCGTGTAGGTGGAGGAGACGATCGGGCAAGCCTGAACGCTGGTCAGCGAAGCCGCCGTAGCTATGTTGCTGAACATCATCGCCGCCAGCATATCGTGCTTTCCTTTATACGTCTAAGAATAGATGCTGAAGCCAATTAGATCGATCTTGTGCTGGTAATCAGGAAGGGCAAGCTCTCCCGTACTTGGATCTCGAGGGTTCCAGTCGTGGCTGTCGTTTCCGAAGTGATGCTTGATTTCAAAGTACTGTTCAAAGGTCAAGCCGTAATCACGCAGACCAAACTCATTAGTAAAATTCGTGCGGCTAAGCTGTCATCAGAGACCCCTCACCTCCGCAGCATCGCCGGGGTGGCCCAGGCCGTCGATGACGCGCTCCACCAGCCGCCCCGTGGCGGGCAGCGCCAGGAGGGCGGGCAGGGCGAGGTCGAGGGCGGCCACGGTCAGCCGGCCGTTGGGACGCTCCAGGAGGTCCATGTCCGCCAGCCGGCGGGTGCGCGCGGCCAGCGACCGCTGCACCCGGTCGTAGCGGTCGAGCCCCGCCTCGCCCCGGCCCGCCAGCGCATCGGCCAGCGCCTCGGCCAGCCGGTGCGCGCCCGCGACGCCGATCGCCATGCCGTGGCCGCCCACCGCGGGCCAGACGTGCGCGGCGTCGCCGACCAAGAGCGCCCGGCCCACCCGCAGCCGCGCGGCGGTGCGCTCCTGGAAGCGGGCGAAGTTGAGCCAGGGGTGGGCGGGGGCGTCCAGCCGCAGGCCGGCGTCCCCGGTGAGGAGGCGGACGCGGCGCTCCATCTCCTCCAGCGTGGGCGGGGCGGTGCGGGCGGGATCGTCGTCCCGGGCGAAGATGTAGAGGCGGTGGTCGCCGTCGGGCGTCTTGAAGGCGCCCAGCGTGGCGCCGGGCGCGAGGAAGAAGCGCCCCTCGCCCGGGGCGTCGGCGAAGCGCCAGCGCGGCCGGGCGTTGGCCTGCACGCACACCACGTCGGGCCGAGGCCGCCCGGCGAAGGGGACGCCCATGGCCCGGCGCACCACGCTGCGCGCGCCCTCCGCCCCGACGATCCAGCCCGCCCGCAGCGCCTCGCCGGTGGAGAGCCGCGCTGTGACCGCCTGCGCCCCGAGCTCGACCTCATCGACCGCCTCGCCCCAGCGCACGGCGCCGCCCAACGCTTCGAACCGCGCCAACAGCAGCCGCTCCACCGCGTGCTGCTCGATCACCAGCGGACGCGGAAAGGCGCCCGGCAGGTGGCCGAAGCGCAACGTTCCGCGCTCGCGCCCTCGGACATGGACATGCGCGGCGCCGAGCGGCAGGCCGCCGGCCGCCAGCGCCGGGCCGAGCCCCAGCGCCGCCAGCGCCCGGGCGGTGCGCGGCCACACCACCGCCGCGCGCGGCTCGTGCTTGGGGCCGGACGCCCGATCGACCACCACCGCCTCCACGCCCCGCAGGCGCAGGCCGATGGCCAGCGTCAGCCCCGCCGGGCCGGCCCCCGCGACCAGCACGGGCGCGGCGCGGGTCATCCCACGAAGGCCCGCTCGAGCACGAAGTCGCCGGGCTCGGCGTTGGACCCCTCGACGAGGCCGTGGCTCTCCAGCTGCGCGGCGACCTCCTTGATCATGTCCATGGAGCCGCAGAGCATGATCCGGTCCTGCGCCGGGTCGAACCTAGCCTGCTCGAGGCCGAGGTCGCGGAACAGGTCGCCGGAGGCGATGCGGTCGGTGATGCGGCCGGGCGTGGCGAAGGGCTCGCGGGTGACGGTGGGGTAGTAGGTGAGCTGCGGCCCGGCCAGCTCGCCGAACACCTCGTCCTCCTTCAGGCCGCGCTCGAAGAGGTCGCGGTAGGCCAGGTCCTTCACCTCGCGCACGGTGTGGCACACGATCACGCGCTCGAACCGCTCGTAGGCGTCGGGGTCGCGCGCCACCGACAGCCAGGGGGCGAGGCCCGTGCCCGTGCCGATCAGGTACAGGTTGCGCCCGGGCTTCAGCGCGTCGAGCACCAGGGTGCCGGTGGGCTTGCGGCCCAGGAAGATCTGGTCGCCCGGCTCGATGGCCTGGAGGCGCGAGGTGAGCGGGCCGTCGGCCACCTTGATGGAGAAGAACTCCAGCTCGTCGGCGAAGCCGGGGCTCGCCACCGAGTAGGCGCGCAGGACGGGCTTCGGCCCGTCCACGCCCGGCAGGCCGATCATCACGAACTCGCCGGAGCGGAAGCGGAAGCTCGCCGGGCGGGTGACCGCGAAGGAGAACAGCCGGTCGGTCCAGTGCTTCACCCACAGCACCGTCTCCACGTGGTGGACGGCGGACTCGAGCTTCGGCTTGGCGGGCGGGGAGAGGACGTCGGTCATGGCGGGCTAGATAGGGCAGGTCGCCGCAGGGCGAAACTCAACGCCTCTCCCCCTCGATGGCGGAGGGGTCGGGTGAGGGGATGAGGGCGGGCGGGTGGTCGTCGGGCTCGGAGAGGTCTCCTCGCGACATCGCCCACGTCGCGCTCCCACCCCCATCCCCGGCCCTTCCCCCGTCGAGGGGGAAGGGAGAGGCGCGCTCGTCCCAGGCCACCTCCCGGCCGTCGGGGGCGGGCTGGTAGACGTGGCGGAAGCGCGCGGCCTTCTCCGTCCACTGCGCGGCGGTGGAGCCGTCTGCGGGGGCGAAGCTGTCGAAGCCGGAGCGGACCATCAGCCAGGCCTGCTCGCGCAGCACGTCCCCCACCGCCCGCAGCTCGCCCGTCCAGCGCAGGCGCGCGCGCAGCAAGGCGGCCGAGGA
>CAXSHO010000024.1:0-1689 GCA_964237305.1 uncultured Caulobacteraceae bacterium | reverse complement strand
GTTCTATTCCACGGCCATCATGACCCACCGCAAGCAGGACGTGAAGTTCGAGGTGGGCGCATGGGGCGTCGTCACCCGCGTCACCCCCACGTACAACTGGCTCAGCGCCGACGCGGCCCGCAATTTCTTCATAGGCGAGAGGAGCAGAAAGGGCGCGAACCCCGTCGGCACCAGCGAGACCTCTCCTGCGAGCGCGGCCGCGCGGCCGTCGCGGAACACGGGGAAGTCCAGCGCCACCAGCGCCAGGCGCGGCAGGGCGTTGGAGAGGCCCTCCGGCCCCTCGTCGGCCGCCAGCCGCACGCCCACGGTCAGCCCCGCGTCGAGCCAGGCCGCGCCCTCGGAGCGGAAGCGGTCGAGCGGCGCGAGCACGGGGACGCCCGGCGCGGGCTCCTGCCCGGGCTCCAGCGGGGTGAAGGGGTCGTCGGCGTCGCGGAAGGCGCCGGCCTCAAGCCGAATCAGGCGCGGCATAGACCGCCTCCTTGAACGGGGCGGGGCCCACCCGGGCGTAGGTGTCGTTGAAGCGCTCGCCGTCCAGGCGCTCCCGGCGATAGGCGTCCACCAGCGCCTCCACGGCGGGGCCCACGCGCTCGGCGGGGAGCGCGGGGCCCAGGCCGTCGCCGATGCGTGCGTCCTCCGCGCCGGAGCCGCCGAGCGTCAGCTGGTAGAACTCCTCGCCCTTCTTATCGACGCCCAGGATGCCGATGTGACCCACGTGGTGGTGGCCGCAGGCGTTGATGCAGCCTGAGATCTTCACCTTCAGCTCGCCCGCCGCGTCCGCGCGCTCGGGCGCGGCGAAGCGCTGCGCGATGTCCTGCGCCACGGAGATGGAGCGGGCGTTGGCCAGGGCGCAGTAGTCCAGACCCGGGCACGCGATGATGTCGCTCACCTGGCCGAGGTTGGCGGTGGCCAGGCCGATGCGCTGCAGCTCGGCGAACACCGCCGGCAGGTCGGCGAGGCGCACGTGCGGCAGGACGAGGTTCTGCTCGTGGGTGACGCGGATCTCGTCGAAGCTGAACCGCTCCGCCAAGGCGGCCAGCGCGTCCATCTGCTCGGCGGAGGCGTCGCCCGGCACCTCGCCCACGGCCTTGAGCGTGACGTTGACGATGGCGTAGCCCGGCCGCTTGTGCGTCACGACGTTGTTGCGGGCGAAGCGCGCCAGCGCCGGGTCGGCGGCGCGGGCGGCGTCGTACTCCGCCGAGCGCGCGGGCAGGGTCTCGAAGGGCGTCAGGCCGAAAGCGGTGCGGATGCGGGCCAGCTCCAGGTCGGGCAGGTCCACCGCGGCGCGGTCCATGGCCGCCCACTCGCGCTCCACCTCTTCCGCAAAGGCGGCGGGGCCGAGGGCGGCCACCAGGATCTTGATGCGCGCCTTGTACAGGTTGTCGCGCCGGCCGTGCCGGTTGTAGGTCCGCAGCACGGCGGTCAGATAGCTGAGCAGGTGCTCGGCGGGCAGGAACGGCTTGATGGTCGGCCCGACATAGGGCGTGCGGCCCAGCCCGCCGCCCACGATCACCTCGAACCCCAGCCGCCCCTCGCCGTCGCGCTTGCAGATCAGCCCGACGTCGTGGACGCGGGCGGCGGTGCGGTCGTCCTTGCTGGCGGTGACCGCGATCTTGAACTTGCGCGGCAGGTAGGTGAACTCGGGGTGGATGGTCGACCACTGCCGGATGGCCTCGCACCACACGCGCGGAT
>CAXSHO010000023.1:23589-29340 GCA_964237305.1 uncultured Caulobacteraceae bacterium | reverse complement strand
CACGGGCCGGATCCGGCGCGCGTGCTCACCATCCCGCGGGGGACCGACCTCCTGCGCTTCGATCCCGCCGCCGTGTCGCCCGAGCGCGTCGCCTCCGCCCGCACCGCCATGGGCCTCGCCGGCGATGAGGCGCGCCCGGTCATCCTGCTCGCCGCCCGTCTCGCCCGCTGGAAGGGGCAGGCCTTCCTCATCAAGGCGCTGGCCCGCTCCGGCCTAGACGCAGTGCTGGTGCTGGCCGGCGACCCCGGCCGCCATCCCGGCCACCGCGACGAGCTCCTGCGCCTCGCCGCCGAGCGCGGCGTGGCCGACCGGCTGCGCCTGGCCGGACACGTGGACGACATGCCCGCCGCCCTCCTCGCCTGCGACATCGCCTGCGCGCCGTCGCTGGAGCCCGAGGCGTTCGGGCGCGGCGCGGTGGAGCCGCAGGCCATGGGGCGCCCGGTGCTCGTGGCCGACCACGGCGCCCCGCGCGAGACCGTGCGCCACGGCGTGTCGGGCTGGCTCGCACCTCCCGGCGACGTGGAGGCGTGGGCCCGGGCGCTGCGCACGGCGCTGGCCGCCTCTGCGGAGGCTCGGGCCGCCATGGGCGCGGCCGGCCGCCTTTCGGCGCGCCGCTACGACCTGCGGAGCATGACGGACGCCACGCTGGCCGCCTACACGCGCCTCCTGCAGGCGGCCCGCGCGTGAGCCGCGTGCTCGTGATCAAGTTCGGCGGCCTGGGCGACGTGGTGCAGGCGTTCGGCCCGCTGCGCCGCATCCGCGAGGCGCATGCGGAGGCGGAGCTGGAGGTGCTCACCACGCCCGCCTTCGCTTCTCTGTTCGAGGCGAGCGGGCTGGCTGACCGAGTGTGGGACGACGGGCGGCCCGCGGGCTGGCGGGCGCAGCTGCGCATGCTGCGCCGCCTGCGCCGCCGGGGCTATGCGCGGGTGTACGACCTCCAGACCTCCGACCGCTCCTCCGCCCTGCGCCTCGCGTTCCTGCCGCGCCCGCCGGAGTGGTCGGGGGTGGCGCCCGGCGCCAGCCACCCGCACCGCGATCCCCACCGCGACCGCATGCACACGCTGGAGCGCCAGGCGGGCCAGCTCGGCCAGGCGGGTATCTGGCCGGACGCGCCCATATCGCCCGGCTCCGCTCCCGCGCCCGACCTCCGCTTCATGGCGGACCGGGCGGACGTCGCCGCCCTGGCGCCGGCCTCGCCCTACGCCCTGCTGGTCCCAGGCGCCTCGCCGCATCGCCCGGGCAAGCGCTGGCCCGCGGCGGGATACGCCGCGCTCGTCCGGGCGCTCGCTGCGGAGGGCGTGGCGAGCGCCGTGGTCGGCGGGGCGGCGGAGGCGCAGCTCGGACGCACGCTCGAGGCGGCGGGCGCCCGGGACCTCACGGGCCGCACGAGCTTCGCCGAGCTGACGGCGCTGGGCGCGGGCGCGGCGCTGGCCGTGGGCAACGACACCGGCCCCGTGCACCTGCTCGCGGCGACGGGGTCGCTCACGCTGGTCCTGTTCGGGCCCGAGAGCGATCCCGCTCTCTGCGCACCGCGCGGACGCCATGTGCGGGTGCTGCGCGCCGACCCGCTGGAGGCGCTGTCTCCCACCGAGGTGATCGACGCCGCGTGGAAGCTCTTGACGCAGCCGGCGCGCTTGATAGGCGCCGCGGCAGAACCGATATAGTCTCCGGCTCGCGGGCGGCCGTCCGCGTCGTCCACACCCTTAGACTGTCCCGGAGATCCGCCTATCCGCCGCCCGATGAACACGCCGCCCGTCAAGGACGGTCCGCGCATGAACGAAGAGATCCGCGTCCCCCGCGTGCTCCTGATCGACCAGAACGGGGAGAAGCAGGGGATCATGCCCACCACCTCCGCGCTGGAGGCTGCGCAGGAGGTCGGGCTCGACCTCGTGGAGATCGTTCCGAACGCCGACCCGCCGGTGTGCAAGCTCCTGGATTACGGCAAGCACAAGTTCCAAGAGCAGAAGAAGAAGAACGAGGCGCGCAAGAAGCAGAAGGTGGTGGAGCTGAAGGAGATCAAGCTCCGGCCGAACATCGATACGCACGACTACGACGTGAAGGCCAAGGCCATGACCCGCTTCTTCGAGGAAGGTGACAAGGTCAAGGTGACGCTGCGCTTCCGCGGCCGCGAGCTGGCTCACCCGGAGCTCGGAATGAAGCTCTTGCAGCAGGTGAAGGCCGACTTCGACCCGCTGGCCAAGGTGGAGTACGAGCCGCGGATGGAAGGCAAGCAGATGATCATGATCCTCGCGCCGAAGTAGGTCCTGTCATCCCGGCCGAAGAGCCGGGATCCAAGAGTGCAGGTCACGCGCGTGGTCCTGGATCCCGGGTCGGCTGCGCCGCCCGGGATGACAGGTACGGCTCACATCGCCGGAAGCAGCACGCGGCGGGCCTGCGCCTTGTCGTGGTCCATCTGCGCGATCATGGCGTCGAGGCTCTCGAACTTCTCGTCGCCGCGCAAGAAGGCCACGAGGTCGGTCTCCAGCGTCTGGCCGTACAGGTCCTCGTCGAAGTCGAGGAGGTGCACCTCCAGCCGCTCCTCGGTTCCGAGGTCCACGGTGGGGCGGCGGCCGACATACGCCACGCCCGCCACCTCACGCCCGTCGGCCAGCCGCGTGCGCACCGCGTAGATGCCGTGGCGGACGCGGACGTAGTCCTCGAGGCTGATGTTGGCGGTGGGGAAGCCCATGGTGCGGCCCAGCTTGTCGCCGTGCACCACCACGCCCTCCAGCGCGAAAGGCCGGCCCAGGAGGTCCGCGGCCACGTCGGGCCGACCCTCGCGCAGCGCCTCGCGCACGGCGGTGGAGGAGCACTTGCGGCCGTGCTCGGTGAGCTCGGGGGCGATGGAGACGCCGAAGCCGAAGCGCTCGCCGTAGGCGCGCAGCCCGTCGGGTCCGCCGGTGCGGCCCGCGCCGAAGGTGATGTCGAACCCCGCCGCCATGTGCCGCGCGCCCAGGGCGAGGGCGAGCACCTCGCGCGCGAAGGCCTCGTCGCCCATGGCGGCGAGCTCGGCGTCGAAGGCGATGCGGTGCAGGCGCTCGACGCCGAGGTCGTCCAGCACGCGCGCCTGCTGGTCCAGCGTGGTCAGGCGAAAGTCGGGCTCGTGCGGCCGGAACCAGCGGCGCGGGTGCGGCTCGAAGGTCATCACGCCCAGCGGGGCGCCCAGGTCGCGCGCCGCGCGGGCGGCGGCCGCGATCACCGACCGGTGCCCGCGGTGAACGCCGTCGAACGCGCCGAGCGCGAGGGCGGCCCCGCGGTCCTCGGGCGCGAGGTCGCGCCAGCCTTCGATGATGCGCAGGCGCATGGCGGGTCGGCTCAGGCGCGCGGGGCGAGCACCACCGCCTCGCCCTCCACCACCGTCTTGCCCGCCACGGTGCAGGTGGTGGCGAGCGTCACCCGGCCCTTGTCGCGGTCGATCGCCGTCACCTCCACGCGCGTCGCCACCTCGTCGCCCGGCCGGACGGGCCGTTTGAAGGCGAGCGACTGCGACAGGTAGATCGTTCCGCGACCGGGCAGCTCGCCCGCGATCAGGGCGGAGATGAAGGCGCCCGTGAGCATGCCGTGCGCGATCACGCCCTTGAACGGCGTGGCGGCGGCGAAGGCCTCGTCCAGGTGCACGGGGTTGTGGTCGCCGGAGACGGCGGCGAAGGCGGCGATGTCGGCCGCGGCGACGGTGCGGACGTGCTCCGCGGCCCGGCCCACCTCCAGCTCGTCCAACGTCATGCGGCTCCCCACGGCATGGTGCGGCTCATAGCGTGGGGTCGCTCACCAGGCGAGGTCGGCGATGAGGTGGTCGGCGACGGCCCCGGCCTCGGCCAGGAAGGCGGCGGCGCCCGCGGGATCCAGCGCGCCCTCGGCATCGACGATGTCCGCCGCGTGAACGCCGTTCGCCACGAACAGCAGCGGCAGCCCCGCCCGGTTGGCGCCGGCCACGTCGGTGAGGAGCCCGTCGCCCACGCACAGCACGCGCGAGCGGTCCACGGGGCGACCCGTCAGCCGCTCGGCCTCCGCCAGCGTCGCCCTGTAGATCGGCGCGAACGGCTTGCCCGCCATCACCACCTCGCCGCCCAGCCCCTCGTAGAGGTCGGCCAGGGCGCCGCCGCAGGTGATCAGCCGGTCGCCGCGTTGCACCACCCGGTCCGGATTTGCGCACACCAGCGGCAGGCCCCGGGCGGCGGCGATCCCGAGGGTGGCGCGATAGTCCTCCGCCGTCTCGGTCTGGTCATCGCGGGGACCGGAGACGCAGACGAAGTCGGCCGTCTCCGGTCCCACGGCGTCCAGCTCCAGCCCCTCGATCAGCACGTGGTCCTTCGCCGCGCCGATGTGCCAGACCCTGGCGGGTGCGCGGCGCGCCAGCTCCTCGCGCGTCACGTCGCCGGAGGTGACGAAGCCCGACCAGGCGTCGTCGGGCACCAGCAGGGAGCGGAGCTGCGGAACGACGTCGTGCGAGGGCCGCGGCGAGTTGGAGATCAGCACCACCGGCCCGACCTCCGCCCGCCAGCGGACCAGCGCCGCGCACGCCTCGGGGAAGCGTTCCCGGCCGTTGTGGATCACGCCCCACACGTCGCAGAGGAGCACGTCGTAGCGCTCGGCGAGAACGTGGAGGCCGGCGATCGGCTCGGGCGCGGACACCGGGGCGGGGTAGGGGAGGGCGCCCCGCCGGTCAACGGCGCAGCGGTCAGCCCGCCGCGCGGCGACGCTCGGTGGAGTGCAGGAACTCGGCGGGCGGCGCGGTCTCCGCCAGGATCTCGTCTCGGATCGGGCGGGGCTGGCCGAAAAGGTGACCCTGGCCATAGGCGACGTCGAGCTCCAGCACGTCGATCACCTCCCGCTCGGTCTCCACCTTCTCGGCGATCAGCTCCACACCATGGCGGCGCAGCAGGTCGGCGTAGTCGGCGGCGGCGAGGTCGGGCGCCGCCCTCAGCGCCGCGCGTCCTCCCTGCCCGGTCAGGCCCGACAGCAGGACGGGCGCCGACACCTTCACATAGCCCACGTCCGCCCTCTCCAGGTCGCGCAGGTCGAGGTCGAGCTCCGCCACCTTGTCCAGCGAGAAGCGGAAGCCGAGGTCCGCCAGCTTGGCCATGTTGCGCGCCTCCACCGCGCCCCGCGCCTTGAAGGGCTCGTGGCCCAGTTCGAAGATCAGGGCGCCCGCCAGGTCGCGGTTCTGCGTCATGAATTCGAGGAACTGGCGGAAGAAGCGGTCGTCGGCCAGGCTCGCCGGGCTGATGTTGCAGAACACGCCGATGCGCCGGTCGCCCTTGCCCAGACGCCGCACGATCTGCACGCAGCGGAACAGGAGGAGGTTGTCGATGGCCGCCATGAGCCCCTCAGGCTCGGCCACCGCCAGGTACTCGGCGGGCATGATCACGCGTCCGGTGACGTCGCGCAGCCGCGTGAAGCTTTCGTAGAAGGCGGTGCGCCGCTGCGGCAGGCTGACCACCGGCTGGAGGTAGAGGTCCACCCGGTTCTCGGCCAGGGCGTCGCGGATCACCTGGATGCGCGCGGCCTCGGCCCGGTCGACGCCCACCGCGGCCGGGGCCTGGGCGAGGCGGGCCTCCAGGTCCTCGCCCATGCGGGCGACGAGGTCCTCCAGCATCCGGACCTCGGAGGTCAGCGTCTCCGTGCGGCCCACCGCCTCCGACTGCAGCTGCGAGGCCAGCTCCTCGAGCGCGCCCTCCGTCTCCTCCAGGTGGTCGGCGAGGATGCGATGGGCGTCGCGCAGCGTGGCGATCTCCGTGCGAAGCCCGGTGG
>CAXSHO010000023.1:20958-23579 GCA_964237305.1 uncultured Caulobacteraceae bacterium | reverse complement strand
CCAGCGCCCGGGCGATGAAGACGTGCAGCGCGAAGAACAGGCCCAGCGACCCCACCAGCGCCGCGGCGCCTGCGCCCCAGCCCGCGCCGCGCGTCCAGAACAGCGCGCCCACCGCGGCCGCGGCGAAGATGTAGGCTCCGGCGAGGAGCGTCGAGGCGACCTTGCGCATCACTCGTGTCCCCCTCGAATCGTCGAGAGTATCGGGCGCGTCGCGGCGATGACCAAATCGACGCGGCGACGCGTGAGCCGCCGCACCGGCGTCACGCCGCGGAGGTGGCCTGCTCGCCCGAGGGGTCGCGCAGGACGTAGCCCCGGCCCCACACCGTCTCGATAGGCGCCGGCGCGCCCGTGGCGTTGGCGAGCTTCTTGCGGAGCTTGCAGATGAAGACGTCGATGATCTTCAGCTCGGGCTCGTCCATGCCGCCGTAGAGGTGGTTCAGGAACATCTCCTTGGTCAGCGTCGTGCCCTTGCGCAACGAGAGGAGCTCCAGCATCTGGTACTCCTTGCCCGTCAGGTGCACGCGGCTGCCGGAGACCTCCACCGTCTTGGCGTCGAGGTTCACCAGGATGTCGCCGGTCTTGATCACCGACTGGGCGTGGCCCTTGCTGCGGCGGACCACGGCGTGGATGCGGGCGACCAGCTCGTCCTTGTGGAACGGCTTGGTCATGTAGTCGTCGGCGCCGCCGCCGAAGCTCTTGACCTTGGTCTCGATCTCGGTGGAGCCCGATAGGATCATCACCGGCGTGTCGATCCGCGCCACGCGCAGCTGCCGCAGCACGTCCAGCCCGCTCATGTCGGGCAGCGACAGGTCCAGAAGGATCAGGTCGTAGTCGTAGATCTTGCCGAGATCGACGCCCTCTTCGCCCAGGTCGGTCGTGTAGACGTTGAAGCCTTCCGACTTCAGCATCACCTCGATCGTCTGCGCGGTGGCGCTGTCGTCCTCGATCAGCAGAACCCGCATCGGCCGTCTCCCGCCCTGAAGAACCCGCAAACCGACGCGCGGCTGCGGGAACGCCCTCTCGCCGCCAGAATCGCTGCGAGACCCCTTAAACTTCGTTAACGATGAGCAACCCGGTAAGACTCCTCACCGATTTGCAAATCGTCGGCAAGACGTTGCGGTAACCATCTGACTCAGGTGAGTCATTCGGCCGCAGGGCGGCGGCGCCCGCCCCCCTGGCGTCGGCGTGGTTGCAGCCGGTCAACCTTCATTGCGGATTAAGGTCGCGCCCGCAGGGTCGAGGCCTGTCCGGAGCCTCCGCGCTTGCGCAACCTCATCGCCGCCGTCGATCGTCTGGACCCGCTGCAGGTGTCCGGGCGCGTGGCCGCGGTGAACGGGCTGCTCATCGAGGCGCGGGGCGGGCTGACGCGGCTGCCGGTGGGCGCGCGGGCCGAGATCGAGCGCGGGAGGGGTCTCGGCGCGCTTGCCGTCGAGGTGGTGGGTTTCCGCGAGACGCGTGCGCTGCTGATGCCGTTCGGCCCGGTGGAGGGCGTGGCTCCGGGCGCGGAGATCCGCATCCGACCGGAGGGCGCCGCCGTGCGGCCGTCGCCCGCCTGGCTGGGCCGGGTCGTCAACGCTTTCGGCGAGCCGATCGACGGCCGCGGCCCGCTGCCGCGCGGGCCCGCCGCCTACCCCCTGCGCACCCCGCCGCCGCCCGCCCACGCCCGCGGCCGGGTGGGCGCGCGGCTGGAGACGGGGGTGCGCGCCATCGACGTCTTCACCACCGTCTGCCGCGGCCAGCGCATGGGCGTGTTCGCGGGCTCCGGCGTCGGCAAGAGCGTGCTCCTGTCCATGCTGGCCAAGGGCGCCGCCTGCGACGCGGTGGTGGTCGGGCTGATCGGCGAGCGGGGGCGCGAGGTGCGCGAGTTCGTGGAGGAGACGCTGGGCGAGGAGGGGCTGAAGCGCGCGGTCGTGGTGGTCGCCACCTCCGACGAGCCCGCGCTCACCCGCCGCCAGGCCGCCTACATGACGCTGGCGCTGGCCGAATTCCTGCGCGACCAGGACATGGAGGTGCTGTGCCTGATGGACAGCGTCACCCGCTTCGCCATGGCGCAGCGCGAGATCGGCCTGGCCGCGGGCGAGCCGCCCACCACCAAGGGCTACACCCCCACCTGCTTCACCGAGCTGCCCAAGCTCCTGGAGCGGGCGGGGCCGGGGCCGGTCCGGCCGGACGGCACGACGGCGGGGCCGATCACCGGCCTCTTCACCGTGCTGGTGGACGGCGACGACCACAACGAGCCCATCGCCGACGCGGTGCGCGGCATCCTGGACGGCCACCTCGTCATGGAGCGCGCCATCGCCGAGCGTGGGCGCTTCCCCGCCATCAACGTGCTCAAGTCGGTCAGCCGCACGCTGCCCGCCTGCCAGACGCCCGACGAGCGCGCCACGGCCGGCGACGCGCGCCGCACCCTGTCGGCCTTCTCCAACATGGAGGAGCTGATCCGCATCGGCGCCTACCGCACGGGCTCCGACCCGGCGGTGGACCGCGCCATCGGCCTCGAGCCCGGGCTCGACGCCTTCCTCAGCCAGCAGAAGGACGACTTCACGCCCATGGACGCCGCTTTCAGTACGCTTGCCTCCCTCCTGTCCGCCGCCCCCGCCGCCGGAATGGCGGCGTGAGCT
>CAXSHO010000023.1:14034-20948 GCA_964237305.1 uncultured Caulobacteraceae bacterium | reverse complement strand
TTCGACGACTACGTCGAGGCGTACCGCACGGGCGGCGGCGTGAGCTGGGCGCAGAGCCTGATCCGCATCTCCACCTTCGAGGTGGAGACCCTGCAGAAGCGCGTCCGCGAGGTGGAGGACCGCCGCGCCGCCGTGCGCCTCGCCCTCGTGGCGCTGGACCGGGAGGGGGAGGACGAGTCGGCCCGCGCCGCCGGCGACGCCGAGTCGGGCTGGTACCTCATCGGCTTCCGCGAGGGCCTGAAACGCCGACGCACCCAGGTGCTCTCCGACCTCCTGGCGCTGGACCTGGAGGCGCAGGGCGCCCGCGACGCCCTGGCCCAGGCGTTCGAAAGCCAGAAGAAGTACGAGCACGTGGCGGAGGCCGCCCAGGTGCAGCTCCGCCGCGAGCAGGGCCGCCGCGAGTCCGCCGCCCTGGACGAGCTGGCGCTGCGCCGGGCGGGCTGAGGTGGAGCGCCGCGCGGTCCTGGCCGGCGCGCTGGCGCTCGGCGCCTGCGGGCGCGGGGAGGCGGGCGAGCGGGGCCTCGGCGGCGTGAGCCTGGAGGCGCCCACCGCTGCGCCCGTCGACCGCTCGGGCCCGATCCCCGCCCTGCGCGAACTCGCGCCCTTTCCCATCGGGACGGAGGTGATGACGGCGGACCTGGACACGCCCGGCGTGGCCCCGCTCGCCGCGCGCCAGTTCAGCCAGATCACCCCCGGCTTCGAGCTGAAGATGGAGGTGGTGCTCCGCCCGGACTTCTCCCTCGACTTCGTCCGGGCCGACCGGATCGCCGATTGGGCGCAGTCCAACGGCCAGCGGTTCCACGCCACCACGCTGATCTGGTTCCTGCAGGACCCGGAGGCGTTCAAGCGGCTCGACGGAGACAGGCGGGCCTTCGGCGCCGCCTACGACCGCTACATCGCCGCCGTGCTCGGGCGCTACCGCGGCCGGGCCGTGGGCTGGGACTGCGTGAACGAGCCCCTGGAGCGCGAGGGCGAGGGCCTGCGCCGGAGCCGCTGGTCGTCCAACCTCGGCGAGGAGGACCACATCGTGCGCGCCTTCGAGCAGGCCCACGCGGCCGACCCGCACACCCTCCTGTTCCTCAACGAGGAGGGGCTGGAGATCCGCCCGGCGAAGCGGCAGGCGCTGCAACGGCTCATCGAGCGGCTGCTGAAGCGCGGCGCGCCCGTGGGCGGGATCGGGATCGAGGGGCACATCGGGATCGACCAGGCCCCCGGCCAGTCCACCGCCACCCTGCGCGAGCTCGCCCGCTTCGGCCTGCCCATCCACGTGTCCGAGCACGACTGCTCGCTGGAGCCGCGGACGTTCAGCCTCCGCGGCCGGGCGGAGAAGCTGCAGGCGCAGGCGCGGCTGACGGGCGAGATGCTGGACGCCTTCTGCGACC
Source organism: uncultured Caulobacteraceae bacterium (assembly GCA_964237305.1). Classification (GTDB taxonomy): domain Bacteria; phylum Pseudomonadota; class Alphaproteobacteria; order Caulobacterales; family Caulobacteraceae; genus JASLDZ01. The sequence goes on along the minus strand of CAXSHO010000023.1, from coordinate 19,566 downwards.
TGCCCGCCGCCCAGCGCTACGCCTTCACCCTGTGGGGCGTGCGCGACGACCTCAGCTGGCTCAACGTGCCGCCCTACACGCCGGGAGCCGACGCCCCGCTCCCGTTCGACCCGCAGGGCCGGCCCAAGCCGGCCTTCGACGCCATGGTTGCGCGCCTGCGCGCCTGAGGCGCCGCGCTCGCGCCCGCGGCGGAGCGCGTGCTAAGCGGCGGGGCGCGCGCAGGTCCGGCCGCGCGTGTCGCGGGCGCTCTCCATGCAGGCGGACTTCGGGGAGGGCCCGGCCACCCCAGCGGACGTGGCGAGCGCCTACCGCGTGCTCCTGGGCCGCGACGTGGAGTCGGCGGCGGTGGTCGCCGCCAAGGCCTCCCAGCCGTTCTCCGTGCTGGTCGGCGGGCTCCTGAGTTCGGGCGAGTTCACTGACGGCATCGTGCGCGCCATCTCCGACGGGCAGGCCCCCGGCGACCGCTATGCGGGCCTGCCTTCGCCCGACGACAGGCTGTGGGCGTCCACGCGCCTCCCGCTCACGCCCGAGACGGTGGAGGCGCTGCGGGTGGCGGAGACCTGGCGCGACCTCCTCGCCCGCCTCTACGCCGACGCGCGCTTCGGCCCGCAGGCGGACGCGCTGGAGGGCGGCTGGTCCCGCGCCGGCTTCCTCGCGGGGCTCGACGCCTGGTCGCCCCCCGACCCCGCCGCCGGCGCGCGCGAGACGGACTGGGGCGAGAGCATCGCGGAGCGCACCGCCGCCATGAAGCGCGATACGGCCGAGCGCCTGCGCTTCGAGCTCCCGCCGCAGGGCGCCGCGGACGCGCCCGGCCCGCTGATCTCCGTTTTGACGCCCGTCTACCAGTCGCCGCTGGAGTTCCTGGCGCGCGCGATCGACTCGGTGCGCGCCCAGACCTACGGCCGCTGGGAGCTGATCTTGGTGGACGACGGCTCGCCCAAGCCCACCGTCTGCTCGATGCTGCAGGCCTACGCCGCCCTGGACGCGCGCATCCGCGTCGTCCTCCTCCCGGAGAACGCCGGCATCGCCGCCGCCTCCAACGCGGGGCTGGAGATCGCCCGGGGCGAACGGCTGGCGCTGCTGGACCACGACGACATGCTGACGCGCGACGCCCTGGAGCACGTGGCCGCCGCCGTCCGCGCCCGGCCGGACGCCGACCTCCTCTACTCCGACGAAGCCTTCATCGGCGAGGACGACGCGCCCCAGGACCTGTTCCCCAAGCCCGACTGGTCGCCGCTGCTCATGCTGAACGGCCACTACATCGGCCACCTCACCGTGCACCGCACCGCGCGGGTGCGCGAGCTCGGCGGCTTCCGCTCCCTCTACGACTTCAGCCAGGACTACGACCTCGCCCTGCGGGTGGCGGACCACGACCCGGTCGTCGTGCACATCGACCGCATCCTCTACGGCTGGCGGCGGATCGCGGGCTCCGCGGCGGCGGGGGGCAAGGATTTCGCCCGCCGCACCAACATCGCCGCCCTGCAGGACGCGCTGGACCGCCGCGGCTGGGGCGGGTTCGCCGAGGCGCTGCCCGCAGCCAACCGTGCGCGGCGCCGCCCCTCGCCCCCGCCGCGCGTGGCGGTGATCGTGCCGTCGGACGACGCGGAGAACATCGCCGCCGCCGTCCGCTCCATCACCGAACGCACCTGGTACGGGGCCTACGAGGTCTTCGTCGTCACCAACTCGCCCCTGGCCGCCGGCCTGCGCGCCACGCTCGCCCACCCTCGGCTGCGCTGGGTCGCCTACGACCGGCCGTTCAACTTCTCGGACAAGTGCGACGCCGGGGCGGCCGCGGCGACGGAGGCCGGGTGCGAGCACCTCGTCTTCTTCAACGACGACGTGCGCGTGATCACCCCCGACTGGATCGAGAGCCTCCTGGAGGTCGCAACCCTTCCCGGCGTGGGGGCCGTCGGCGCCAAGCTCCTCTACGAGGACGGGCGCGTGCAGCACGCGGGCATGGTCACGGGCGTGCGCCGGCTGGTGGGCACCGCCTTCCACATGCGCGACGCCGACACCCACGAGCTGTCCAACCTCGCCGTGCAGAGCGTGCGGGAGGTGTCGCTCCTGTGCGCGGCGCTGATGATGATGCGCGCGGACCTGTACGCCGACCTCGACGGGTTCGACGCCGTGGACTTCCCGGTGGCGCACAGCGACGTGGACCTGTGCCTGCGCATCCGCGAGCGCGGCCTGTCGCTCGTCTACACGCCGCACGCGGTGCTGCGCCACCTCGGCCACGTGTCCATCGGGGCGGAGGAGCGGGCGGACGACTCGGCGGGGGCGAGGCCGAAGGACAAGGCGGACATCCGCATGCTCGACCGCTTCCCCGAGGCGTTGCGGCGCGACCCCTTCTTCCCGGAGGCCATGCGGGGCCTGCACCACCGCGACGCCCAGGCGCGCTTCGCCCTGCACCCCGGGGCGCGGCGGACGCGACCGCGGACGCAGCGCGGCCGCGACGTCCTCCTGATCTCCCACGAGCTCACCCGCAGCGGGGCGCCGCAGCTGGTGCTCGACATGGCGCGGGTGCTCATCGCGCAGGGCTGCGACGTGGTGGTGGCCAGCCGCCGCGACGGCCCCATGCGCGAGCGCATCCAGGCGCTCGGTGCGCCCGTGATCGTCGACTCGCGCCTCCTGACGGAGGACCGGGACGTGTTCGACCTCGGCCGCAACTTCGATGTCGTGATCGCCAACACGGTGGTGAGCTGGCCCGTCGTGCGCCTCCTCGGCGGGGTGACGGATGTCTACTGGTACCTCCAGGAGGTCGACCTCGTCGGGCGCTACGCGAAGGATCAGCCGCGCATGCTGGAGGCCCTTCCGCTCGCGCGGGAGATCTGGGCGCCCAGCCGGCTCGCCGCCGACGCGCTGACCCCTTACGGCGCCTCCGCGCGCCTCGTGCCCTACGGCGTGGACGACGCGGGCCGGCGGCCGCCTCCCGACAACCGCCGGGTCCGCATCTGCGTGCTCGGGGCCTACGAACGCCGCAAGGGCCAGGACCTCGCCGTGGAGGCCTGGCGGCGGCTGCCGCCTGAGCTGCAGGCGGCCGGCGAGCTGGTCTTCTGGGGCCGGGAGCTGGAGGACGACCACCTCGCCGCCCTGCACGACCGCGCCCGGGGCGTGGACGGGATCAGGATCGAGGGCGAGCTGGCCCACGCCGAGGCGCTGGCCGCCCTGCGCGGCTCCGACGCGGTCTTCATCCCCTCGCGCGAGGAATCCATGTCGCTCGTCGCGCTGGACGGCCTCTCGGCGGGGCGGCCGGTGGTGTGCTCGCGTGCGGTGGGGGCGTCCGCGTGGCTCGAGCCGGACGTGTCGGGCCTCGTCTGCCCCACGCCGGAGCCGCAGGCCTTCGCCCCCCTGCTGGCGCGGGTGATCGCCGATGCGGGCCTGCGGGCGCGGCTGGGCGGCGCGGGGCGGGCGGTGTTCGAGCGGGAGTTCACGCACGACGCTTTCCGCGACCGGCTGCTGCAGGCTCTTCCATCCCTTCGCCCGGGCGTCTCCGCGACCGCGGGGGCACGGTCGTAACCCTAATTCGCAGGGCCGTGTTCAACGTGCTTGCGGGCGTATGGGATTCGCTTTATAGCGCGATTTGGCCGCCCGACTGCATGAGCGTAGGGCCAGGCTCCCACTCGTCTTGAGAGAGAGACAAATGCCCTACTCAGCTACGCAGCTTAACGCGTACTACACGTCGATCACCGGCTCGGCGCCGGATCAGGCGACGACCATCCTGTTCCAAGGCTACGCCAACCAGAACTCGGCGGGCACGCTCAGCGACACCAACACCCTCCTGAACGTGTTCAACTCGCCCGGCGTGCAGGGCACGTTCGAGGCGGCGGAGTCGACCTTCGCGTTCTTCAACGGCGGCGCGGGCCTGAACCAAGGCGGCGTGGCCTTCTTCAACAACTACCTGACGAGCACGACCGCGCCGAACATCGGCTCGTTCAACACCGAGAACCGCTACTACAACCTGGCGTTCCAGGCGGCGGCGACGGGCAGCTCGACCAACGCGTCGTTCGTATCCTCCTACGGCACGCTGACCTTCGCGCAGACGGTGCAGACCGCCTATGAGACCATCATCGGCACGTCCAACGTCGGCAGCGCCGCGGCCAACGCCGCCATCGCCGACATCATCTCCCGCCAGTCCTTCTTCACCTCGGTGGCGCAGCAGCGCGCCGGCGGCGTGGACGCGGGCGGGGCGGCCGGCCAGCAGATCGCCCTCAAGGCGATCGTGATCGGCTACATCCTCGAGGAGGCCAACAAGGCCGACGTGGGGACCTACGCCAAGGCCATCGACCAGCTGGAGGCCGCCGTGGCCGCCGGCAACGCGCAGTTCGGCGCCAACATCCTGACGGTCTACAGCCCCACGGGCTCGGGCTTCAACACGGGCTTCCAGGCCCTGGGCGCGTCCGGCACCACCCAGACCAACTTCTCGCTCACCACCGGCATCGACACCTTCCAGCCCACCTCGGGCGGGATCCAGTTCGTCGGCGTGGTGAACACCAACGGCAACACCACCCAGTTCAACCCCTCCACCCTGCAGGCCGGTGACCAGGTCCGCGGCACGGGCGCGAACAACACCCTGACCGTGGACACGGTGGGCCCTGTGACGGACGCCACCGGTGGCGCGCTGATCAACGGGATCCAGACGATCAACGTCCGCGCCGTGCCCGATCCGCAGACGGCCGCCGCCGCCTCCGCCGTGCTCGACGCTTCGCTGACGCCCGGCGCCACGCAGCTGAACTCCTTCCTGTCGCGCGGTGCGGTGACGTTCAACAACGTGAGCGGCTCTACCTCCGTGGGCATCGTCAGCGACGGCTTCGTCGCGGGCGGCCTTCTGACCGCGAACTACGTGGCCGCCGCCACGACCGCCGCCGTCAACCTGTCGGGTTCGACCACGGCGACCAACGGCGTCACCCTGACGGGCGGCGCCCTGACCACGGTGGCCCTGAACTCCAACGGTGGCCTCAACGCGCTGGGCACGGTCACCCTACCCAACACCGTCACCACGCTGAACGTCGCCGCCACCTCGGCGCTGACGGTGGCGAACGTGGCGGACACGGGCCTGCGCACGCTCACCGCCAGCGGCTCGGCGGCGCTGAACCTCGGCACGCTGGACGCCACCAACCTGACCTCCATCACCACGACCGGCCTCACCGGCACGGGTGCGCTGACGGCCACGTTCACGGCGCCCACGGGTCTGCTGACGACCAACCTGGGCGCCGGCAGCGACAACCTGACGATCAACGGCAACCTGATCACCGGCACCAACATCAACCTCGGCGGCGGCTCCAACAGCCTGCGCGTCAACGGTGACCTGCAGGGAACCGCCACCATCATCGGCGGCACCGCCGGCGACGCCGTCACCGTCACGGGCAGCCAGTCGGCCACCTCCGTGATCAACACCTCCGGCGGCGGTGACTTCATCACCGTGGCCACCACGGCGGGTGCGACCACCGCAGCCGGCGCCACGCTGAACGGCGGCGGCGGCGGCACGCTCGTCACCCGCGGCGCCAACTTCACCACCATCTCCACCGGGTTCTC
>CAXSHO010000023.1:5582-14024 GCA_964237305.1 uncultured Caulobacteraceae bacterium | reverse complement strand
GGCCGCCAACCGCGCGCTGATCACCGGCTTCTCCGGCGTGGCCATCACGGACGCCCTCGTCAGCGGCACGACCTATGACGTGAACTCCATCGGCGCGCAGAACTTCACCACCGTGGGCGTCGCCACCGGCGGCACGGCCAACCTGTCGACCAACACCGGCGGTGTCATCACCTTCGTGGACAACCTCGGCGGCTTCGGCGGCGGCACCTACGCCACCAACAACGGCACGCTGAACGTCGGCATCGCCAGCCAGGCCACCAACGACGTCCTGACGCTGGGCTACACCTCGGCGACGGCCACCTCGAACGTGACCATCGTCGGCGTCGAGACCCTCCAGCTGGTCGGCAACAACGGCTCGACGGCGGGTACGGCGACGATCACCGCCAGCGGCGTGATCGACGCCGCGGCGCAGACAATCACCTTCGCGGGCAACGACAACTTCGTGTTCACGGCGGTGGGGGCCTACACGGCGCTCAAGACGGTGAGCGCGGCCGCTCTCACGGGCACGGCCACCCTGGACGTGTCGGCGATCGCCACCTCCACGGCGGCGGCTCCGATCTCCGTCACGGGCGGTGCGGGGGCCGACACCATCACGGTGAAGGACTTCGCTCAGATCCGCGGCGGCGCCGGCGCCGACAACATCACCGCCACCGTGACCACCAGCGGCCAGACCTACTCGTCGTTCATCGACGCGACGGCGGGCGACAAGGTGTTCCTCACGGGCGCCACCCAGACGGTCACGGCGGCCAACGTGCCGGCCAAGATCACCCTGGCGGCCACGGCGGTGTTCCAGGACTTCCTGGACGCGGCCACCGCGGGCAACGCGACGCACGCCACGTCGGCCTTCGACTTCGGCGGCAACACCTACCTCGTGGTCGACAACGGTGCGGGCGCGACCTTCACGAACGGTCAGGACTCGGTGATCCAGCTGGTGGGCATCCACACGATCGGCTCGATCGCGGCCGGCGTGGTCACGCTCGGCTCCTAAGCGCTGGGGCGGGGGGTCGGGTCCGCCCGGCCTTCCGCCACTCGCTTCATCTCTTCAAAGGCGGGGCGCCTCCGGGCTCCCCGCCTTTTCCTTGCCCCGACCTCCCTGCGCCTGCTGGGACGCGGGGATCAGCCGTCGGACAGGCGGCGGGCCAGCCAGGCGCGCAGGCCCGGGCGGGAACGCCGGGCCTCCATCTCGTCCAGGCGCGCCGCGAGCGAGCGGGCGCGGGTGCGGGTGGCGTCCAGCTCCACCGCCGTGAGGGCGAGCTGTCCGCGCAGCGCCTCGTCCTCCGCCGCGAACTGCGCGCGGTCGCGGCCGAACTCCGCCTCCCGACCGCTGCGCTCGGCCTGCGCCTCGTGTTCCACGGACCGGAGCCTCTCCTCGGCTTCGGCCTGCGCGACGCGCGCCGCCTCCTGCTCCAGCGCCAGGGTACGCCGCGCCTCGCGCCGCTCCGCGTCCGCCTCGCTCGCCCGCGCCTGGAGCGTCGCCTCCGTCTCCCCGGCGCGGCGGCGGGCGACCAGGAGGGCGCTCTCCAGCACCTCGACCCGGGCGGCCGCGATCCGCCCGGCCTCCTGCGCCTCGCGCAGGCGGTCGGGCATGAGGTCGCGCTCGCGGTTGAGGGCGTCGACCCGCGCCTCCGCCTGCTCGGCCCTCGCCGTGAGCGCGTCCGCCTCGCCCGGGTCGGCGGCGGCGGCCGGCCGCGGCGCCCGGGCGACCGCGTCGTGCAGCAGCGGGGCGAGCAGGCGCGCCTGATCCTCGAACCAGGCGGCGGTGCGCGCGGGCGTGTCCTCGTTCTCCGGCGAGTCCTGCGCGGCGGCGGCCAGGTGCGACCACAGGGCCGTCACCGGCGCCAGCTCGCGCCCCAGCCCCGCGGGGGGAGGGCGCGCCGCGCCCGGGTCCACCCCGTCCAGCCGGGCCTCCAGCGCCGCCGAGGCGCTCCAGCTCCGGTCGGGCAGCCGCACGTCCAGCCGCCGCTCGATGCGGTCGAGCTCGCCGGCGGGGTCGTCCACGAGCGCGCCGAGGGAGACGACCACGCGCCGAGCCCCGCGGCTCGCCGCCTCGGCCGCCAGCATGCGCCGCGTCCAGAGCAGGTGCGCCCGGGCGCGGGAGGTCGCGCCCCGCCCGCGCATCTCCGCCGCCACGCCCTTCGCGTCGCGCAGGACGAGCAGGAAGACCGGCTCCATGCCCTCCATCCGCAGCGCCTCGTCCCACAGGCCGGGGACGGCGGCGACGCGGGGGTCGGCGACGAGCGCGAGCGCATCCCGGCCCAGCCGCGACAGCAGGCCGCGCGCCTGCGCCAGATCCTCCGCCCCCACCCCCGCCCCGGGCGCCGCCGCCGGATCGTCACCACGCGGCCGCGGTCCGAACAGCCCCGTCCACTCGGCGCCGTCGCGCTGCAGCACCGCGTCGTTCAGCGCGACCACGCCCCCCGCCACGTCGTCCTCCGGCCGGACCACCCCGGCCGTGGCGAGCGCGTCGGCGAGCACGGCGACCGAGGCGTCGTCGGGGCCCAGCAGCATGAGCACGGGGCGCCTCGGCGCAGGGCGGCGGTCGGAGGCGTCCACGAGGTTCCCGGCAGGCGATCGGGACGGCGCCCGCACCCCCTGCGCCTAGCGCGCCGGTCCGGCCCGCATCAAGGCCCGTCGCGCCGGGAGGGGGGCGGGCCGAGCCGCTGCAGGGGCCGCGCCCCGCGGTCGAACACGTCGGGATACCAGGGGTCGCGCATGAGGAGCCCGCCCCAGCGCGCCTTCAGCCGCGCCGTCTCCTCCTCGCCGCGGCGCCTCGCCTCCTCGCTCCTCACGTTGAAGCCGCGGGACTTGGACTCGTGGTGGAAAAGCGTGCAGTCGGGCGTGTAGAGCACCGCCAATCCGGCCGCTCCCACGCGCAGGCAGTAGTCCACGTCGTTGCCGTCGACCGCGAAGCGCGCCGCGTCCAGCCCGCCCAGCCGCTCCCACACCTCGCGGCGGGTGGCGAGGCAGGCCCCCGTCACCGCCGCCACCCGCCGCGTGAGCGCGTGGCGGCCCATGTAGCCGCCGTCCGCCGCCGGGACGCCGACGCCCTCGTGCGCCGTCAGCTCGTGCACCCCGCCGGTCACGACGCCGGCGTGCTGGATCGTGAGGTCGCCGTAAACGAGCCGGGCGCCCACCGCCCCCACCTCCGACCGCATGGCGTGCGCCGCCAGGGCGTCGAGCCAGCCGGCGGTCAGCACCTCCACGTCGTTGTTGAGCATCACCAGCAGGTCGGCGCCGGAGGTCCGTGCGGCCAGGTTGTTCAGGGCGGCGAAGTTGAACGGCGCATCCGACCGGACCACCCGCGCCGACCCCTGACGCTCGGCCCTGGCCAGGTGCTCCAAGACGGCGGGCTCGCGGCTCCCGTTGTCGACCACCACCACCTCCATGCGCACGACGTTGTCGGCGCGGTGGCGCTCCAGGCTGGCGAGGCAGGGCGCCAGGAGGTCCAGCCGGTCGCGCGTGGGGATGATCACGGTGGCCGTGGCGTGGGCGGGCGCCCGGCGGCGGATGCGCACGGCGCCCCGGCGGTCCGCGCCCAGCGGGTCGGGCGCGAGCTCCACCTCGGCGGCGGACCCCGTGCGCTGCAGGTGCGCGGACACGTCGGCGGCCAGCTGCGCGCGCAGGCGGTCAGACAGCGCGTCGCCGTCGCGCAGGTGCGACAGCACGCCGGCCAGATGGGTGATCCGGTCGGGCGCCACGATCTCCGTCAGCCGCAGCGCGGTCTCCAGCTCCTGGCGCCGGATGCAGAGGACGGGACCGAGCGCGTCGGTCTGGAGCAGCAGGTCGGGATCGAAGGCGCCGCGCAGCCGGGGTTGCGACCGCAGGAGCCCGTCCCGCCCGTCCGCCTCGAAGCGGTCGTCGTCCCCGTAGGCGAGGTGCGGCGGCGCCGGCCCGCGCAGGGCGCTCCCCAGGCGGAACAGCGCGTCGGAGGCCAGGCTGTCGCCGCCGTCGAGCAGCAGGACGTGGCCGCCGTCGAGCTCGGCCAGCTCCACGCGCCCGATCCCGTCCAGGCCAAGCGGCGTGGCGAGGACGCGGCAGCGCGCCTGCACGGACGGCGGGAGGCCGTCCACCAGCGCCTGCGTCCGCACCGCGTCGGCGGGGGGCGCCAGCAGCAGGGCGGACCAGCCGGCGACCTCCTGCCGCTCCAGGGCGGCGAGGAGCGGCAGGTGGTCGAGCGGGGCGGCGGCGGGTCCGACGAGCAGGCCCAGGCGCGGCGTCTCGGCCCAGCCAAGCGCCGCTTCGGCGCGGGCGCGTTCGGCGCGGAAGGTCTCCACGCCGTAAGCCTGCGCCCAGGCCCCGTACTCGCTCAGGGGGAATGTCGCGGCGGCGCCCAGCTCGGCCGCGCGCCGGGACAGCGACGCCAGCGCCGCCTCGGCCCGCGACACGTCCGCCCGGAAGCGCGCGATCGGGCCCGGGTCGGGGGCGGCGTCCAGCCGCGCGGCGGCGATCACCACGCCCGAGCGCACGTCGCGCACCTCCAGCGCGTCGCCGAAGCCCGCCGGGGCTCCGTCCTCCCCCGCCAAGAACGCGAAGCCGTAGCGGCCCGGGCCGCCCATGGCGTCCTGCAGGTCGCGGCGGAACAGGCGGGTGGAGGTCCGCGCCGCAGGGCGCCCGCCGACCAGGAGCTCCACCTCCACCCCCTCGTCCAACCGCGCGCGGTCCACGATCCAGCCGCGCACCTCCTCGCGGCCGAAGGCCTCGACCCCGCCGGCCAGGCTGCGGCCCTCCAGCGCGTCGGCGAGGGCGCGGCAGGCGTCGCCGAAGGCTGCGGCGCCCGCGCGCGGGTTGACGCCCTCCACCTCCCGGCGGAACGTCTCTTGGCCGAACAGGGCGGCGTAGAGCCCGGCCCAGCTCCGCTGGGCGGCCACGTGCGGGCGCGCCGCATCGTCCATCGGCAGGGCCGTGGCCGCCCAGCCCGCCGTGGCGCCCGCTGGGATCTGCATCGCCGCGACATCCGGCAGCCGCAGGGCCTCTATGGGCGCCTGCAGCTTGAGCCGGAACTCGGCCGAGGCCGTGAACTCGCGCAGCAGCGGCAGGAGAGGAGCCCCAACGCGAGAGGCGACCTCCGCCTCGCTCCCGGGATCGCGGCCCAGGAACAGCCGGGTGAGCTGGACGACGTCGTAGTCCGCAAGCCCGTCCATCACGCCTCGACGTCGGTGTCCGGCGTGCGGGCGTGGAGCTCGGCCAGCCAGGCGTCGGGTCGGGCGTCGGACGGCATGCGCCAGTCGCCCCGCGGCGAAAGGCTGCCGCCCGAGCTGATCTTCGGCCCGTTCGGCAGGGCGGAGCGCTTGAACTGGTTGGCGAAGAAGCGGCGGAGGAACAGGTCGAGCCACCGCTTGATCTCGGGAAGGTCATAGCCGCGCCGGTCGGCCTCGGGCGTGTTCGGCGGCCAGGCGCCGCGCGCCGGGTCACGCCAGGCGCACCAGGCCAGGTAGGCGATCTTGGAAGGGCGATAGCCGTAGCGCGTCAGGTGGTACAGGTTGAAGTCCTGCAGCGCGTACGGCCCGACCACCTCCTGCGTGGACTGCGTCTTGCCCGCCGGATCGGCGGGGACCAGCTCGGGGCTGATCTCGGTCGCCAGGACCGCCAGCAGTGTGCGCCCGGTCTCCACGTCGAACTCGCCGGAGGTGGCGGCGAAGCGGATCAGGTGCTGGATCAGCGTCTTGGAGACCCCGCCGTTGGGATTGTAGTGGCTCATCTGGTCGCCGACGCCGTAGGTGCACCAGCCGAGGCCCAGCTCCGACAGGTCACCCGTGCCCAGAACGAGCGCGCCGTGCATGTTGGCCAGCCGGAACAGGTAGTCGGTGCGCAGGCCCGCCTGCACGTTCTCGAACGTCACGTCGTGGACCGGCTCGCCCCGGGCGGCGGGGTGGCCGAGGTCCGCCAGCATCTGCCGCGCGGCGGGGCGGATATCGAGCGTCTCGGCCGTGATCCCCAGCTGGCGCATGAGGTCGAGCGCGTTGGCGCGGGTGGCGTCGGAGGTGCCGAAGCCCGGCATGGTGTAGCCGAGAACGTGCCTGCGCGGATGGCCCAGCAGGTCCATCGCCTTCACCGCGACGAGCAGGGCGGCGGTGGAGTCCAGCCCGCCGGAGACGCCGATGACGAGCTTCTCCACGCCCGTGGCGCGCAGCCGCTCCACCACCCCCTGCACCTGGATGTTCCAGGCCTCGTGGCACGTTTCGGCGAGCCGCGCCGGGTCGGCGGGCACGTAGGGGTGGCGCTCCAGCGGCCGCAGCAGATCGAGCGGGCCGGCGGGCGGTGTGAAGGACAGGTCCACGTTGCGGAAAGCCGGCTCCATCCGCTCCGCCGCCTCTGCGGCGTTGGTGAAGGTGCCCGTGCGGATGCGCTCGGCGCGCACGCGGCCGAGGTCCACGTCCGCCAGGCGCAGGACCGAGCCGGTGGGGAAGCGCTCGGTCTCCACCAGCGTGTCGCCCAGCTCGAACACGGCGGCGTGCCCGTCCCAGGCCAGGTCGGTGGTGGACTCGCCCGGTCCCGCGGCGGAGTAGGCGTAGGCCGCGACGCACCGCTGCGACTGCGCGCCGAACAGGAGGCGCCGGGTGGCCGCCTTGCCCAGCGTGATGTTGGAGGCCGAAAGGTTGAGCAGGAGCTCCGCGCCGGCCATGGCCGCCTTGCCGCTGGGCGGCTCGGGCGTCCAGCCGTCCTCGCATACCTCGGCGTGGAAGGTGAAAGGCGCAGGCCCCCGGGCGCGGAACAGGAGGTCGACGCCGAAGGGGACGGGCTCGCCGCCGACCTCGGTCGTGCGGCCGACCACGCCCAGCCCCGGGGTGAACCAGCGCGCCTCGTAGAACTCGCGGTAATTGGGCAGGAAGCTCTTGGGGACGAGGCCCAGCACACGCCCGGCGTGCACCACCGCCGCGGTGTTGTAGAGCCGCCCCCGGTCGCGATGGGGCAGGCCGACCACCAGCACGGCGCGAAGGTCGCGGCTGGCCTCCACGATGCGGCCGAGTTCGGCGGTGCACGCCTCCAGCAGCGCCTCCTGCAGGTGCAGGTCGTCCACCGCGTATCCGCCGAGGCCCAACTCGGGAAACAGCAGCACCGCCGCGCCCTGCGCGTCGCCCTCCTGCGCCAGCCGCAGCGTCTCCGCGCCGTTGTGCACGGGATCGGCGGGCCGGGTGCGCGGCGTGCACACGCCCACGCGCACGAAGTCGTGCGCGTAGGGGGAGAAGAACGACGGGCCCGTCATGCTCCCCTCATGCCCGCGATCGGCCGCGCGGCCAATGGCCGGCCCGCGTTGACACCCGAGGTGCAGGTGAGGAGACTCGACGCCGCGCCGTGCTCCGCGGCCGCCGCACGAGCCCTGGATGCCCGAGATCGTCCCGCAGGCCGTCGCCGACGTGCTGCTGATCACGCCCCGGCGCTTCGGCGACGAACGCGGCTGGTTCAGCGAGACCTACAGCGCGGCGGCCCTGGCCGAGGCGGGCTTCATGCGGCGCTTCGTCCAAGACAACCACGCCATGTCCGCCCGTCGCGGCGTGGTGCGGGGCCTGCACTTCCAGGCGCCGCCCTGGGCGCAGGACAAGCTTCTGCGCGTGGCGCGCGGCGCGGTCCTGGACGTGGCGGTGGACATCCGCCGCGGCTCCTCCACCTTCGGCCGCGCGGTGGCGGTGGAGCTGTCGGAGGAGAACGGCCGCCAGCTTCTGGTGCCCCGGGGCTTCGCCCACGGCTACCTCACCCTGACCGAGCGCGCCGACGTGCTCTACAAGGTGACCGACGCCTACGCGCCCGAGGCGGAGGGCGGGCTCCTATGGAGCGATCCCGCGCTGGAGATCGACTGGCCGGTCGCGCCCGGAGAGGTGACGGTGAACGCCCGCGACGCCGCCTGGCCGAGCCTGGCCGCGCTGCAAAGCCCTTTCACCTACGGGGAGGACGTGTGAGGCACCTCGTCACCGGCGGTGCGGGCTTCATCGGCTCGGCGGTGTGCCGCGAGTTGGTCCGCGCCGGGCATGAGGTCGTGAACCTCGACGCCCTGACCTACGCCGCCGACCTCCGCTCGCTGGACGAGGTGGCGGCCAGCCCGCTGTACCGCTTCGTGAGGGCCGACATCACCGATGCGGCGGCGCTGGCGCGCGCCTTCGCCGAGCACCGGCCCGACCGCGTGATGCACCTGGCCGCCGAGAGCCACGTCGACCGCTCGATCACCGGGCCGGGCGCCTTCGTCCACACCAACGTGGTGGGGACCTACACGCTCCTGGACGCGGCGCTGACCTACTGGGGCGGGCTGCGGGACGGGGCGCGCGACGCCTTCCGCTTCCTGCACGTCTCCACCGACGAGGTTTACGGCAGCCTGGGCGCCGAAGGGTTGTTCACGGAGGCGACGGCCTACGACCCGCGCTCGCCCTACTCGGCGTCCAAGGCGGCGAGCGACCATCTGGCCTCCGCCTGGTTCCACACCTACGGCCTGCCGGTGGTCACGTCGAACTG
>CAXSHO010000023.1:2002-5572 GCA_964237305.1 uncultured Caulobacteraceae bacterium | reverse complement strand
CAATTGCTCGAACAATTACGGCCCCTATCATTTCCCCGAGAAGCTGATCCCGCTCGTCATCCTCAACGCGCTGGAGGGCCGCCCCCTGCCGGTCTACGGCGACGGCTCCAACGTGCGCGACTGGCTCTACGTGGAGGACCACGCCCGGGCCCTGGCCCTGATCGCATCCGAGGGCCGGCCGGGGCAGACCTACAACGTCGGCGGCCGCAACGAGCGCACCAACCTGCAGGTGGTGCAGGCGGTGTGCGACCTCGTGGACCGGCTGGCCGGCCCGCTCGCCGACACGTCCGGAGGAGGCCGCGGCCGGCGCGAGCTCATCACCTTCGTCGCCGACCGCCCCGGCCACGACCGCCGCTACGCCATCGACGCCTCCAAGCTGGAGGGCGAGCTGGGCTGGCGCGCGCGCGAGACCTTCGACACGGGCCTGGAGCGCACGGTGCGCTGGTACCTGGACCGCCGCGACTGGTGGGAGCCGCTCCGCGCCCGCTACGGCGGCGAACGGCTGGGGCTGCAGGCCCAGGCGCCGGCGCGATGACCCGCCCGCTCCTCGTCCTGGGGCGAAGCGGGCAGGTGGCGCGCGAACTCGCTCTGCTGGCGCCGGAGGAGGGCTGGGCGGCCACGGCCGTCGGTCGGGCGGAGGCGGACCTCGCCACCGCCGACCTCGCGGCGCTCCTGGCCGCGCACCGCCCCGCGCTGGTGGTCAACGCCGCGGCGTACACGGCGGTGGACCGGGCGGAGACCGACGAGGCCGCCGCCTTCGCCTTAAACGCCGACCTGCCCGCCCGGGCCGCCCGGGCCTGCGCCGACCGGGGCGTGCCCCTGGTGCACATCTCCACCGACTACGTGTTCGACGGGTCCAAGCCCGCCCCGTACGTGGAGGACGACCCGCTCGCCCCGCTCGGCGTGTACGGCCGCTCCAAGGCGCAGGGGGAGGCGGCGGTCGCGGCGGCGGGAGGCCCGGCGGCGGTGGTCCGCACCGCCTGGGTCTACGGGGCGCAGGGCGCCAACTTCGTGCGGACCATGCTGCGGCTCGCCGGCGAGCGCGAGGAGGTGGGGGTGGTGGCCGACCAGCGCGGCTCGCCCACCTGGTCGCGCGAGGTGGCGCTGGCCTGCCTCAAGCTCGGCGACCGACTGTGCGGCGGCGACGCGGCGGCCCGGGGCGTGGTCCACGCGGCGGGCGAGGGCGAGGCCAGCTGGGCGGAGGTGGCGCAGGCGGTGTTCGCCGAGAGCGCGGCGCGGGGCGGGCCCTCCGCCCGGGTGCGCCCCCTCGCCACGGCCGAATACCCGACCCCCGCGCGGCGGCCCGCGAACTCGCGGCTCGACTCGTCCAGGCTGAAGGCGCTCACCGGCTGGCGGCCGGCTCCCTGGCGCGAGAGCCTGGCGCGGGTGGTCGAGATGCTGCTGGCCGCCTGAGGCGCGCGCGTCAGGCCCGACGCGTCACGCCAGCAGCGCCAACTGCTCCGACATGTGCTCCTCGACGAAGGCGGTGCGCGCCAGGAGGTCCCCCTCCTCGCACACCATGAAGCCCACCACCCCGATCCCCGCCCGGCGAGGCTCCGGGCGGCCCTCCAGCGGCCAGTCGGCGTCGCCCGCGATGGTCAGCGTCACCTCGCCCGACGCGGAGGCCTCGGCGGGCAGCGTGCGGCAGATCCACTGCACCCGATCGGGCTCCAGCCGGCCCTCCGCCAACGTGGCGCCGCCGACGGCCACGCGGTAGCGGGCCGGCTGCGAGGGCGGCCCGCGCAGGCCGAGGTAGAGGCGCAGGCCCCCCGCGGCCGGCGGCGCGGCGAAGGCCAGGAGCGCGGGGCCGGGCTTCGTCCAGCACCCCCACCAGTCCGGCCCGTTCCAGCCGTCGCCGCGGCGGAACACCTCGTTCGACGACTGCTCGGGATCGAGCGCGACGTCGCGGTTGCGCCCCAGGGCGTGGTGGCGGCCCAGCGTGGCGGGGAAGGGCGCGGTCGCCCGGGGCGGGACCGCCGCGTCCGCGCGCCATCGCAGCACCGCGTCCGTGATCTGGCGCGCCACCTCCTCCCAGGCGCGGGGCCGGTAGCCGTCGCGGATGCGGCTCTCCACACGGCGGCGGTGCGGCTCGTCGAAGGCGAGGCGGGCGACGGCGGCGGCCAGGCTGCGCTCCGATCCCGTCTCGAACAGCTCGGCGAAGGCCCCGCCCGCCTCGCGCAGGGAGGGGTGGTCGGACGTGAGCGGCGCCTTGCCGTAGGTCAGCGACTCCGTGATGGGCAGCCCCCAGCCCTCGTACGCGCTGGCGTAGAGGGTGAAAGCGCACGCGCGGTACAGCGTGTCGAGCTCGTGGTCGGAGACGCCCGAAGCGATCTGCACCGTGTCGCGCATGGCGGCGGTGGAGCGCAGCCGCGCGGTGACGGCGTCGTGCATCCAGCCCAGGCGGCCCACGCAGACCAGCTTGGGCGTGCGCGCGCCGTGCTCGCGCAGCAGCTGCGCCCACGCGCCGAACGCGGTGAGGTGCCCCTTGCGCGGCTCCACGGTCGAGACGAACAGCACGAAGCCGCCCGCCTCCACCCCGTACTTGCGCAGGACCTCGGGATCGACGGCGCCGTCCAGCTCCGCGTTGATGCGCGCGTCCAGGTGCACCACCTCCTCGCGGTCGCCGGGCAGCGGCGCGCCGAGCCGGGCGGCGGTGCGGCGCAGGTCCTCCAGCGTATGGGCGCTGTTGGCCAGCACGCCGTCGGCGTGGGCCAGGAGCGAGCGCAGCCAGCCCAGGAAGTCGCGCGTCAGCGCCTCCACGTGAAAGTCGGGGGCCACCACCGGGATGAGGTCGTGGACGAACGGCACGTAGCGCACGCCCCGCCTCGCCTTGGCCTGGCGGAGCGCGAGGTAGTAGTTCCCCTGCTCCCACGAGGCGCCCAGGTTCACGAGGACCGCGCCGTGCGCGAAGGCGAGCGGGCCGGCGACCTCGAACGCCACCTCCAGCCGGCCCACCGCGATGCGCCAGTCGAGCGCGGCCGCGTCGTCCCCCGCCAGCGCCAGCCGGCACACCTCCAGGAACAGCGCGTCGGGCGCGGCCGACCAGGCGCCGCGCGCCTCGGAGAAGGCGCAGACCCCCACCACCGCCGCCGCGGGCGGGGAGCGGAGCACGGCGGAGACGGCCTCGATCTGCACCCGCTGGATGCCCGTGGGCAGGCGGGAGTGCGTGAAGAAGCTCAGGAGGTCGGAGACGTCGAACACGATGTCGGCCGCGCCGGGCGGGGCCAGCCGTCCGAAGAAGGGCTCGTCGGGCGCGGAGGAGCTCGCCGCGGAGTGGAGCGGCGCCGGTGCGGGGAAGGCCAGCGCGTCCACCGTGCGCGCCGCCTCCGCCGGCCCGAGCGCCGCGATGGCCTGCGCCGCCGACCCGCCCTTGCCGAGCTCGCGCAGGAGGCGGATCAGCGGGTCGGCTGCGAGCTCGGCCTGCGCTCCCGTGCCCTCGCGCGCCTCCGCCAGCTTGGCCGCCGCCACCACCTCGCGCACCCAGTCGGTGCGCTCCGGCTCCAGCTCCACCGCCCGGCGGTAGGCCGCGAGGGCCTCGAAGAGGGAATCCGGGGCGAAGTGGGAGGCGAA
>CAXSHO010000023.1:299-1992 GCA_964237305.1 uncultured Caulobacteraceae bacterium | reverse complement strand
GGTCGCGCATCCTGAGGAGATGGCCGCGGTTCAGGTGCGTGTCGCCGTTCTCCCCGTCCCGGCGCAGCGCCTCGTCATAGGCCTCTTCGGCCGCGTCGAAGTCGCCGCCCTCCTTCGCCGCGTGGCCGAGCTGCACCCAGATGTGCGCCATGGCGGGATCGACCTGCAGGGCGCGGCGGTAGGCGGCGGCGGCGGGAGGCCAGTCGCGCCGGTCGCGGAAGGCGTTGGCCTCGCGGACCAGCTCGCGCGTGCGCCTCACCTTGGGGTCGAGCCCCTGCACCCACCGCTCCACCCCGCGCGTCCAGCCCCTGCGCGCGGGGCGCGGCCGCGGACGGGCGGCGGGGGCGGAGGCGGCCGGAGGGATCGGCGCGTCGTCCGGCCGGTGCGCGCCCACTACGGGCGGGCGGCCCCCGGCGGTGATCCCGCGGGCGGCGTAGGCCGCGACCTCCGCCGGAGCGCCGCCGACGGCGGTGTCCAGGCCGGCGGCGCGGGCGTAGGCGTCGGCGGCCTCCTGCTCACGCCCCGCCAGCTTGAAGAGAAGGCCGACGTTGACCCACGTGTCCGCGTCGTGCGGCTTCAGCGACAGGGCCCGGCCGTAGGCGGCTTCGGCCGCGGGGAGGTCGCCCGACTCCTTGCGCATGTGGCCGAGCTGCACCCAGATCGGCGCGCGCGTGGGATCGGCCTCGACCGCATCGGCGTAGGCGGCGGCGGCGGCGGCCCAGTCGCGCCGGTCGCGGGCGGCGTCGCCCTTGCGGACGGCGGCCGCCGCCCCGCCGCCCCTCGGGGAGCGATCGGCGCGGCCGGCGGTCGCGGGCTCCATCGCCAGCGCGGGCGTCGCCCCGTCGGCGTCGTAGCCCAGGCGGTGCAGCACGTCGCGCTCGCGCCGGAGGTCGTCGGAGCTGGAGCCCAGGGACGCGGCGCGGCCGTAGGCCCGGGCGGCGTCGTGCGGGCGCTCGGCGCGCGCCAGGAGGTGGCCGGCGTTGACCCAGGTGTCCGCGTTGTCCGGCGCGAGGCTCAGCGCGCGGCCGTAGGCGCGCTCGGCCCCCTGGAGGTCGCCCGCCTCCTTGCGCATGTGGCCGAGCTGCACCCAGATCGGCTCCCAGTCGGGCCGGAGCCTCAGGGCGGCGGCGTAGCCCAGGGCGGCTGCGGACCAGTCGCGGCGGTCGCGGGCGCGGTCCGCCTCCTCGGCCAGGCGCCCGGCGCGGCGGCGAGGGCTTTTCACGAAGGGCGGCGTCATGGACCCGGGATGCGGCGGCTGGGATGGCTGAGGCTGGCCTAGCATGCGCCCCGAGGCCGCTCCAGCGGCGGGGCTGGGCGGTGGGCGCGGGGACGTGTAGCGGGGCGGCATGGCGCGCGCGATCGGGATCGACGGCTACAACCTCGCCCTGCCGCAGGGCACCGGCGTCGCCACCTACGCGCGCAACCTGAGCCGCACGCTGGCCTCCATGGGGGCGGAGGTGGACGTGCTCTACGGCCGCGACATGGCCGCCGCCGCCGTGGCGCAGGGCGACCCGGCGGTGTTCGGCCCCGATCCGCCGCCGACGAGGACGCTCTTGCGCCGGTGGGCGCCCTACGTGCGGGGGGCCGTGGCGCGGGTCGCGGGCGTCCGGGCGGTGCGCTCACCCCTGGGGGCCTCCGACGCGCCGCAGGACGAGCGCGGCATCAACTGCACCCGGCGGTGGTCGTTCGCCGA
>CAXSHO010000023.1:0-289 GCA_964237305.1 uncultured Caulobacteraceae bacterium | reverse complement strand
CGAGCGCGGCCGCCTGCCCGCCTTCGACCGGCTGTGGAACGCCCGACAGCTGTTCGGCTTCGGCCTCGGCTACTTCCGCCTCACCGGCCGGCCGCTGACGGTGCGCATGGCCCGGCCCCCGGCGGTGATGCACTGGACCTTCCCGCTGCCGCTCCGGGTGGCGGGCGCCCGCAACATCTACACCGTGCACGACCTCGTGCCGCTGGTCCTGCCCGAGACCACGCTGGAGGATCCCGCCGCCCACCTGCGCCTCCTGCGGATGCTGGCCGGCTCCGCCGATCATCTCGTC
>CAXSHO010000022.1:27248-29932 GCA_964237305.1 uncultured Caulobacteraceae bacterium | reverse complement strand
CACCGGCACGCGCGCCTCCTCGGCGAGCACCGCCTTCACCTCGTCGTCGGTGATCCCCGCCATGCCGCTCCTCACAACCTCCGGGCGACCCTAGAGGGCGGGAGGCGCGGCGGGAAGCGGCGTCAGGCCGGGTCGAGCTCGCCGCGGACGAGGCCGGGCGGCGTCACGGCGGGGGAGGCGAGGCTCGGCGGGTCGCCGATCAGCCGCGCCATGGCGGCCTCGGCCTCGCGGACGTTGTGGGCGGCGACGGCGGCGGCGAGATCGCGGTGCAGCCGCAGGTCGGCCAGCTGCTCGGCCGGGTCCTGGCGTCCCATGGCGAACACCCACCACCGCGCGGCGGTGTCGTGCACCGCCGTCAGCCAGCGGGCCAGGAGCGCGTTGTGCGTGGCGGCGGCCACCGCGCGGTGGAAGGCGCGGTCCATCTCCACCAGCGCGCGCAGGTCGCCCCGCGCCACCGCCGCCTCCGCCCCATCGAAGGCGGTGGAGAGCGCGTGGACGTCGGCGGGGGTGGCGTTGCGGGCGGCGAGGCCGGCGGCCCGGCCGTCCAAGAGGCGGCGCACTTCGAACGCCTCCTCGATCTCGCGCACGTCCAGCGGGGCCACGGTGGCGCCCACCCGCGCCCGGCGCACGATCAGCCCCTCCAGCGCCAGCCTGCCGAGCGCGTCGCGCACCCCGGCGAGACCCCAGCCGCGACGCGCCGCCAGCGCCCGCTCCACCATCACCGCGCCGGGCGGCAGGTCGCCCATGACGATGTCGGTGAGCAGCGCCTCGTAGATGCGCGTCTTCTGCAGCTCGGGCGCCCAGGCGCGCGGGTCGAAGCCGTCGGGGGACATGGGGCGCAACATGGCGCAGAGGGCGGGTGCTGTCATCTGCGGGGTCGAGCGGCGCCACGCCCAGCAGGCGCGGCAGCGTCCCTCCCCTGCCGAACTCCGCACCTCGCGTGCGGGAGAGAGCCCTTCATCTCATGGAGGCCATGGCCACAGAGGCGGAAGGCGAAGTCAAGGACGGGCGGAGCCCGCCGCTGTGCGGCGACACTCAGGGCGTGTCGTCCTTGAGTTCGCCTTCCGCCTCCGCTCAGCTGCCTCCAAGAGATCAAGGGCTCTCTCCCGCACCGTAGGTGCGGTCTTGCAACGGGAGTGCTGCCGCATACCTGACGTTGTGACATGTAGTCTGACATTTCAGGACTCGAGACCGACGTTTATGTTGTTGACGCGCGCTCACTGATCTAACTGCGCCCTGATGCTGCTCGCGGTCGCCATGCTGATACAGGTCGCCGCGACCTCCCAGCCCACGGCGGCGACCTCTCCGGTGGCCGAAGTGGTCGTCACCGCCGACCCCGCCGGCCTCCTGGAGCGCCGCCCCTCCGGCGCGGTGCTGGGCCTCCCGCTGTCGCTCCTGGAGACGCCGCGCTCCGCCACCTTCGTCAGCGCGCAGACGCTGGACCGCTACGGCGCGCGCACGATCGACGACCTGATCGCCGTCGCGCCCGGCTCCTTCACCGACAGCTACTACGGCGTGCCCGGCGCGCTGGACGTGCGGGGCACGCTGGCGGAGACCTACTTCGACGGCTTCAAGCGCATCGAGAACCGCGGCACCTACCCCACCGTGCTGGGCGCCGCCGAGCGCGTGGAGATCGTGCGCGGGCCGCCCACGCCGCTGTACGGGCCGGGCAAGGTGGGCGGCTTCCTGAACATCGTCCCGCGCACCGCCCGCGATCCCGACCGCGGCGGCTGGCCGAGCGCGCCCAACGGCGCGGTGGAGGTGGGCGGCGGGAGCTACGGCTACGGCCTCGTCACCGGCGAGTTCGGCGCGCCCGTCACGCTCGGCGCTAGGCCGGGCGGCGTCTTCCTCTACGCGGAGGCGGAGACCGGGCCGGAGGTGTACCGCCACGTCGACCCGCAGCACGTGGTGGCGCAGGCGGCGCTGGACCTCGACCTCGCGCCGGGCTGGCGGCTGGGCGTTTCCGGCGAGGCGGGGCGCTACACGGGCGCGGTGCAGACGCCCGGCTGGAACCGGCTGACGCAGGCGCTGATCGACACCGGAGCCTACCTCACCGGCCGCGACACGACGCTGCGCGACGCCAACGGCGACGGCCGCCTGCAGCCGTCGGAGGTCGGCCCCGGCGGGCTGATCACCGGCTACTTCGGCGTCCCGCCGGGCGCCGACCCGCGCTTCACCCTCGACACCGGCGTGGGGACGGGCCACCTCGACCGGCGCACCGTGTTCGTCTCGGACCGCGACTTCAGCGACACCGACACGCGCACGCTGAAGGTCGAGTTGTCGCGCCTGCTGGCGAACGGCGACAAGGTCACGCTGGCCGCCTTCTACGACGACCTGTTCAACCGCCGCTTCGTCTCCTACGGCTTCCCCGCCGCCTACGACGCCCACGTGCTGGAAGGGCGGCTCACCTGGAGCGGACGGCGCGACCTCGGCCCCGTGCGGCTGGATCTCCTGGCCGGGGCCGACGCCCGCCGCTACGAGGGCCGCCAGCGCGAGAGCTTCAACGGCGGCTATCTGGCGCTGGACCGCCGCGACCTCCTCGCCGGCCCCACCGCCACCGACATCCTGGACGACCCCTTCAGCAACGACGGCGGCTTGGCCTTCGAGACCGACATCACCAGCCGCCACACCGACGCCGGCCTGTTCGGCCAGGCCCTGGCGCGCTGGGCGGGCTTCGATCTCGT
>CAXSHO010000022.1:24925-27238 GCA_964237305.1 uncultured Caulobacteraceae bacterium | reverse complement strand
CCTGGCTGGTCTCGGCGCTGGCCCTGGGCTTCGCCATCCTGATCCTCGACGACCTGACCGCGACCTCGTTCTGGGACGTCCTGCGGGCCTCGGCCATCACGGCGGTGGTCGGCCTGCTCTTCCGTCCGGCGCTCGTCATGGTCACGGCCTACGTCGGATGGGTCGCGGTGATCCTGGCCGGCCTGTTCGGCCAGGCCCTGGCGCGCTGGGCGGGCTTCGATCTCGTCGCAGGCGTGCGGGGCGACCGCTTCACCCTGGCCAGCCGCGACGACGGGACGCTGGTGTTCGGCCCCACGCCCGGCCGCACCTACACCGCAGCGGACGACGCCTGGAGCGGGAACGTTTCGCTCAGCTGGGCCGCGCCGTTCGGCCTTCGTCCCTACGTGACGCTGGCGCGCACCCAGTCGCTGGAGCTGGGGCAGGCGGGCGGCGTGGCGCCCTCGCTGATCTTGGCGGGCGCCGAGCTCTCGCGCTCCTTCCTGCAGGAGGCGGGGATGAAGCTGCGGCTGTGGGACGACCGCTGCACCGGCGCGCTCAGCCTCTACCGGCAGACGCGCACTCAGCTCGGCCAGAACAACGCGGTGGTGGGCGTGCGCGGCGAGGGGGCGGAGCTTGAACTCCGCTGGCTGATCGACCGGCGTTGGAGCGCCACCTTCGCCGGAAACCTCCAGCGCTCCACCGTGCGCGGGCCCGACGGCAGCTTCCTGGTGATCCCGCCCGCGCTGGCGGGCGTGGCGCCGGCCGACGCCTACGGCGGGAACTACGCCGTCTTCGCCACGAGCCAGCTGCGCCCCGGCGACTACACCAACGCCCGCATCCCCCGCCACGTCGCCAGCCTCTACGCCACCTGGACAGGCGACCGGCACGGCTGGGGTCGCCTGGGCGCGACCGCCGGCTTCAGCGATGTCGGCGAGACGGCCGGGATCCTGCCGGGTGCGGTGCGCCTGCCGGCCTACGTCGTCGCCGACGCGTCCGCCTTCTACGAGCGCGGGCCCTGGCGCATGACGCTGAACGTGGACAACCTGGCGGACACGCTGGCCTTCACCCCGGTGGCCGACGTCTACGCGGAGGTGGCGGCCCTGCCGATCCCCGGCCGAACCTGGCGCGCCAAGCTGCGGCGGGCGTTCTGACATGATGGAGTCCGACCAGGGGGCGCGACCGTGGCTCGCCCTGGCCGCGCTGTCGGCGCTGTTCTTCCAGATCACCGCGGCGACCTTCACCTCGCTGGGCGTGGTGCTGCCCGCCATGGTGGGCGAGCTGCGCTGGGGATGGGGCGAGGCGGGGCTCGGCTTCACGCTCCTGGCGGTGGCGTGCGGGCTGGCGAGCCTCGCGCCCGCGGCGGTGATGCGCACGCTTGGCGTCCGCGCGACGCTGGTGGGCGGGGGCGTCGTGCTGGCCGGCGGGCTGGCCCTGTTCGCCACCGCGCGCGGGACGGGCGGCTATCTTGTGGGAGCCGCGCTGGCGGGGGCGGGCTTCGCGCTGGCCGCCATCATCCCCGGCGCCTACGTGCTGGCGCGGAGCTTCGCGCGGCCGTCCCTTCCGCTGGCCCTCTATTTCCCCGCGGGCGGGCTGGGCGGGGCGGCGGGGCCGCTCCTGGGACGGCTGGGTGTCGAGCACGCCTGGCGGGACTACTGGTGGGCCATGGCCACGGGCGTGCTGGCGCTGTCCGCCCTGGCCGCGGCGGCCGTCGATCCCCGCTGGACGCGCGACCGCGATGCGGCGGGCGCGCCGGCGGCGGAGGGGTGGAGCGTGCGCGCGGCGCTGGCCACCCCCGCCTTCTGGGTCGTGACGGGCGCCTACACCGTCTACCTGCTGTGCGGCGTCACGGTGAACTACGCCGCCGTGCAGCACCTGTCCGAGCGCGGCGTGGGGGCGGGCGCGGCGGCGGGGCTGCTGGCGGCCGAGAACCTGCTGAACGCCGGCGCCCGGGCCGCGGGCGGCGCGCTGGGCGAGCGGGTGGACCCCCGCCGGCTGACGCTGGCCGCCCTGGCGCTGCTCATCGTCGGCATGGCGGCGCTCGGCGTCACGCACGGCGGGTGGACGGCGTGGCTCTACGCGGTGGGCGTGGGCGGCGGCTACGGGCTGAGCTACCTCGCCACCGCCGTCCTCTTGCTGCGCTGGTTCGGCCCGCGCCGGAACCTGGAGCTGTTCTCCATCATGGCGCTGGTCTCGACGCTGGCCGCCGTCGGCCCCTGGGCGGCGGGAGTGGTGCACGACCGCACCGGCGGCTTCGCCCCCGCGCTGTGGGCGGGGGCGGCGCTGGCCGGGGTGGGGCTGCTGGGCGCCGGCGTACTGCTGCTGTTGCTGCCGTTG
>CAXSHO010000022.1:20521-24915 GCA_964237305.1 uncultured Caulobacteraceae bacterium | reverse complement strand
CCTCCGCCCGCCTCGCCGCCGCCGACCTCGCGCGGGAGCCGGGCCCGCAGCCTTGACGCGCCGGCCGGGGAGGCGAGCGGAGGTCATGCCCGCCGTGCCGCCGCGCCTCCCCTCCGGCGCGGCCGCCTGACGCGTCAGGCGGCGACCTTGCGGGGCACCAGGCGCTCGCTCTTCAGCGCCTCCTCCGCGCCCGCGTAGCCGCTCTCGGTGTACTCGGCGTCCTCGTTCACCGCCCACACGTCGTACTTGCGCGAGCCGGCCAGGATGTTTTCCGCCGTGAGCATGGCGGTCATCATGGCGTGGTCCTGGTTGTTGTACTTGTGCATGCCGTTGCGGCCCACGAGGTGCAGCGTGGGGAAGTGCGCCTCCACCTCCGCCCGCACCGCCGCCACGTTGTCGGCGTAGACGTCGTCGTAGACGGGATAGGCCTTGGGCTGGCGCACCACCGCGGCGTCCACGACGTCGGCGGGCTTGATCAGGCCGATCTTGCCGATCTCCGACTTGGCGAGCTCGACCAGCGCCTCGTCCGGCGAGGTCCACAGCCCGTCGCCCTCGAAGCAGAAATACTCCAGCCCCAGGCAGGCGTAGCCCTCCGGCGCCATGTGCGGCGACCACGACAGGAAGTTCTGGATGCGGCCCACCTTCACGCTGGGGTCGTGGATGTAGATCCAGTTGTCGGGGAAGCTTTCCGTGTTCTCCACCTTGGTGATCAGCGCCACGGTGATGAAGTCCCGGTAGCGCAGGTGGTCCGCCTGCACCCGCGCCTTCAGGCCGGGGCGGAGCGCCGCCGCCATCTCGGTGATCGGGGCGGAGGAGATCAGGTGGCGCGCGCGCACGGTCTCGGTCGCGCCGCCCGGCGCGTCGGCGGTGACGGTCCACAGCGCGGCGGCCGCATCCCACTCCATGGTGCGCATCCCGCGCGCCATGCGCACCTCGCCGCCCTGGGCGGTGATCCGGTCGCGGGCGGCCTCCCACATCATGCCGGGCCCGTTCCTGGGATAGCGGAAGCTCTCGATCAGCGACTTCACGCCGCCCTGCGCGCCCAGCTCGGCCGAGGGCTTGCGGTTCAGGCCCAGGCTGCGCTTCACCCCGTCCAGCACCGCGGCCATCAGCGACAGCCCCTTGATGCGCTGCGCCGCCCAGTCGGAGCTGATGTCGTCACACGACATGCCCCACACCTTCTCGGTGTATGTCTTAAAGAAAATCGAGAACAGCTTCTCGCCGAACTGGTTGCGCACCCACTGGTGGAAGGTCTTCGGGTCGGCCACCGGCGTCAGCTTGGCCCAGCCGTAGCTCGCCATGCACTGGGCGGAGGTGAAGATTCCGAGGTTGGTCAACGCCTCGAAGGCCTTCAGCGGATAGCTGTAGTACTTGCCGCGGTAATATATGCGGCTCAGGCGCGGCCGGTCGATGAAGTCATCGGGCAGGATCTCGTTCCAGAGGTCGACCACCTCCTTCGACTTGGAGAAGAAGCGGTGGCCGCCGATGTCGAAGTGGAAGTCCTTGTACTTCACCGTGCGGCTGATGCCGCCCACGTACACCGGGTCGCGCTCCAGGACGGTGACCGAGCGCCCGGCCTTGGTGAGCAGGTACCCGGCGGTCAGCCCCGCGGGGCCCGCGCCGACGATGGCGACATCAACGATGGGGGCCGCTTCGGCCATGCGAACTCCGGAAAACTGCAGACCGCCGGCCGGGAGCGTCAGCCCCGCTCGGCGCGGGCGAAGGTGAAGAAGCGCTGGCCGCTGTAGGAGAAGAGCGTGGCCACCACCGACCCCATGAAGGCGGCCACCAGGTGGGGCAGGTGGGGCAGGACGTCGGCGACGCCAAGCCCCGCCACGTAATTCACGCTCTGCGCCACCGCCGCCACCGCGAAATAGCGCAGCGCCTCGTGATGCGCGGACAGGCCGCTCGCGCCGAAGGTGTGGCGGCGGTTCAGCGTCCAGGTGACGAGCGTGGCCAGCGGCAGCGACACGGCGCGCGCGCACCACAGCGGCAGGCCCATCCGCTCGGCGAACCACAGGATCGCGAGGTCGGTGGTCAGCCCCAGCACGCCCACGCTGAGGAAGGCGGCCAGCCCCTTGGGCGCGGCCAGCCGGAGACGGCCGGCGTCCAGCCGCTGGACGAGTGCGGTCATCGACATGGGACGGGAGGAGCCTTGCACGGGACCCTTGGGGATGGAGGTCGGCGTCATACGCGCCGCCCCTCCACTTGAACACGAAATTGTGAGCGGGCGGTTCCCGATGCGGACGGGGACGGCCGCGCCGCCCGGGCGTGCGTCCCGAAGCCGCAGCCCCGGCGCGGGCGCGGCGCGGAGGCGACAGGGCGGCGGCCAGCCGCTAGTGCGGCGGCCGCATGCGCCTGCGGTTCCCAGACCTGTCACCCACGCGACGGCTCCTCGCCTGGGCGCTCGCGGTCACCCTCGCCGTCTCGGCGGTCCTGATCGTGCGCGACGCCAAGGACCTCCGCTTCGCCCTGGGCGACACGGACGACGCGATGCGGCTCGTCATGGTCCGCCAGCTCCTGCAGGGCCGCGGCTGGTGGGACCAGCTGCAGACCCGCCTGCAGCCGCCGACGGGCGTGTGGATGCACTGGTCGCGGCTGCTGGACGGGGGGATCGCGGGGGTGGAGCGCGGGCTCGGGCTCCTCGTCGGGCCGGACCGCGCCGAGATGGCGACCCGCATCGTCTGGCCGCTGCTCTGGATCCTCCCGGCGGTCGCCGCCGCCATGCTGGCGGCGCGCGGGCTGGCGGGCCGGGGCGAGCGGGGACGGGAGCTGCGCGGCTGGGCGGTGCTGGCGGCGGGCGTGCTCGTGCTCGTGGGGCTGGGCCCGCTCACCGTGCAGTTCCACCCTGGTCGGGTGGACCACCACGACGTGCAGATCACCCTGGCGCTGGTGGTGCTGGCGGGGGCCATGGCCTCCGGCGTCCGGGGCGCGGTGGTGGCGGGGGCGGCCACGGGGGTCGGGCTCGCCATCGGGCTGGAGGCGCTCCTGTTCGAGGCGGCGCTGGCGGCGAGCCTGGGGTTGCGCGTGCTGATCGACCGCCGCGAGGCCCCGCGCGCCGCCGCCTTCGGGCTGACGCTGGCGGGGGTCGCCGCGGCCGCCTTCGCCATCCAGACGCCGCCCGCCCGCTGGGCCACCCCGGCCTGCGACGCCCTGGGATCGAACCTCGTGGCGGGCGTCGTGCTCGCGGGGCTGGGGCTGGCCGCCGCGGCCTGGGCGACGCGCGGGCGGTCCTGGCCGTGGCGGGTGGGCGCCCTGGCGGCCGCGGGCGGAGCGGCGCTGGCGGTCTACCTCCTGCTGGACCCGCGCTGCACCCGCGGAGTCTTCGCCGACGTCGACCCGGCCATCCGGCCCTTCTGGCTGGACCACGTGAACGAGGTGCGCAGCTGGCCGCAGCAGTGGAGGAGCGGCCGGGCGGACGCCGTCGCCATGGCCATGGCCGCCCTCCTCGGCCTGGGCTCCTGGGCGGCGCTGGGGCTCGTGGCGGACCGGCGGCGCGACGCGGGCTGGTGGACGCTGGGCGGGGCGCTGCTGCTGGGCTGCGCCGCCGCCTGGACGGCCGTGCGCATGCGCAGCTACCTGGAATGGTTCGCCGTGGCGCCCCTGGCGGTCGCCGCCGCGGAGCTGGCGCGGCGGGCGCCGCGCGGCGCGGCGGTCGTGGCGGTGGTCGCCGCCGCGCTGCTGGCCCCGGTGACCGCCGCGGCCGTGGCGCTGGTGGGGGGCGGATCGCAGCCGCTGCGGCTGCCGCCCGCGGTCGCGTCGCTGCTGCTGGGGCTCCTCGCCCTCGCCGCCGCGGTCGTCCTCCTGCGCGTGCGCAGGGAGGGCTGGCGCTCGGGCGCGTGGCTGGCGGCGGGCGTCGTCCCGCTCGCCGCGGTGGTCGGGCTGGCGCTGAACGCCGACCGGCTGACGCGCCACGCCAAGCCCAAGCCGGGCGACCCGCCCGAGTTCTGCTACTCCGCGGCGAGCTACAGGGTGCTGGCGGCGCTTCCCCCGGGCGTGGTGGTGAGCGAGGTGGACCTCGGACCGTTCGTGCTGGCCCATACGTCCAGCGCGACCATGACCGCCCCCTACCACCGGATGAGCACCGGCATCCTCGCCGCCCGCGCGGTGCTGGTCGCTCCCGTCGACCGGGCGCAGGCCGCCGCCGCCGCCATCGGCCGGGCGGCGGGGGGACGGCCGGTCTACGTGCTGGAGTGCCGGGGCCACCTGCGCCACTTCGACCGGTCCGGCCTCGCGCCGGACAGCCTGCAGGTGAGGTTGGACGCGCGCCGCCCGCCCGCCTGGCTGCAGGCGATGAGCCCGCCCGACGCGCCGATCACCGTCTACCGCGCCACGCCCGGGCCAGGGCCCGTCACCGCACCGCCGCCGCGGTGAGGGCGGCCTCGCTGACCGCC
>CAXSHO010000022.1:19393-20511 GCA_964237305.1 uncultured Caulobacteraceae bacterium | reverse complement strand
GATGGTGTGCCCGATGCGTAAGTAGCTCCTTTTTCGGCAGCAGCGGCAGCCGGCTGGCGCTCGCCTGCGCGGCGACGCTGGGGCTCCTGGCCTGGTACGCGAGCCTCAGCCCCGGCCTGGGCCACGGGCGGCTGGACTTCGCCCACCACGCGCTCGGCCGCGACTTCGTCAACCTGTGGACCGCCGGGCGGCTGATCGGCGAGGGGCGCACGGCGGACATCTTCGACCCCCGCGCCTTCATGGCGGCGCACCACCGGCTGTTCTCCCCCGCCCTGCCCTTCCATTTCTGGAGCTATCCGCCCCCCGCCCTGCTGCTCGCCGCGCCCTTCGCCCTCGCCCCCGGCTATTTCGCCGCCCTGGCCGCCTGGACGGCGTGCGGCTGGCTCGCCCTCCTGCCCGCCGCCCGCCTGGCGCTGGCCGGCCCGGACGGGCGGGCGGGCCGGGCGGAGACGGCCCTCCTGATGCTCTCGCCCGCCGCGGTGGTGAACGTCGGCCTCGGCCAGAACGGCGCGCTCACCGCGGCCCTGCTGCTGGCGGGGCTGACGCTCGCCGAACGGAGGCCGCTGGCCGCGGGCGCGCTGCTGGGGCTCCTGGTGTTCAAGCCGCAGGTGGCGCTGCTCCTGCCGGTGATGGTGCTGGCGGGGCGGCGCTGGCGCGTGATGGCGGGGGCGGGCGCGTCGGCGGGGGCGGTGCTGGCGCTGTCCACCCTCGCCTTCGGCTGGGCGAGCTGGGTGGGGTTCGCGCACGGCGCCCTGCCCATGCAGTCGCAGATGCTGCGGGAGGGGCGCGGCCCGTTCCTCGCCATGATGCCCTCCGCCTTCGCCGCGGCCCGCCTGCTGCACGCCCCATGGCGGGAGGCCTTCGCCTGGCAAGCGCCCTTCACCGCCCTGGGCGCCTGGCTCGTCTGGAGGGCGTGGCGGGACGGGAGGGGGACGCCCGTCCAGCGCACCGCGCTGTTCGCCGCGGCGACGTTCCTGGCGACGCCGCAGGCCTTCAACTACGACCTCCTGCCCACCGCCTTCGCCGCGCTCGTCCTGCTCCGCCCGTCCGCGCGCGATACGGGGCGGCCGGCCTGGATGTGGTGGGGACTGGCGGCGGCCGACGGCCTCCTCTCGCTG
>CAXSHO010000022.1:13607-19383 GCA_964237305.1 uncultured Caulobacteraceae bacterium | reverse complement strand
CGGCCTGGGCCCTGCCCGCGGCCATGATCGGCTTCAACGAGACGCGGACGCCGCTGGCCCCGCTGGTGCTTGCGGCGCTGGCGCTCCGGCTGGCTCAGCGCGCCGGGGTGCTCCCGAGCCTCGCCTGGAGGTGGTCCGCGGCGGGTGAGGCGGTCTCCCACACGTAGTCGGGGCGCGTGACGCTCACCGGCCCCACGCCCGCGGCCGCCAGCGCCTCGCACGCGTCCAGCACCTGCGGCCGCAGGACGAACAGCTCGTCGGCGCCGGCGCGCGCGCCCGGCGCAAGGAAGGGCGCACACGCCGCCGCCGCCGCCGCCGCCGCGCCGGGCGGGCAGCGGAGCACCGCCAGCTCCCGCCCCCGGGCCCGGGCCTCCGCCGCCGAGAACAGCCGGCGCGCGGACCGGAGCGCCGCCTCGTCCCACGCCGCCCCCAGCCCCGCCGCCAGCTGCGCGCGGCTGCGCAGGATCACGCCCTCGCCCACGATCTTCAGGTTGTTGGCCAGGAGCGTCGCGCCCGTGGTGGTGATGTCCACCACCACCTCCGCCTGGCCGGCCGCGGGTGCGCCCTCCGTGGCGCCCAGGCTCTCCACGATGCGGTACTCGCCCACGCCGTGCCGCGCGAGAAAGGCGCGGGTCTGCACGCCGTACTTGGTGGCGACCCGCATGCGCCCGCCCGTGCGCAGGAGGTGCAGGTGCGCCACGTCGGCGAGGTCGGCCATCGAGTCCACGTCGATCCAGCTCTGCGGGGCGGCCACCACCAGGTCGGCGCGGCCGAAGGGCAGGGCGCGCAGCAACGCCACGCGATCGTCCAGCGCCTCCCCGCGCTCGCGCAGGAGGTCCTCGCCGGTGACGCCCAGGTGCAGCTCGCCCGCGTGGAGGCCCGCGGCGATGTCGGCGGCGGACAGCAGGCGCACCTCCGCCCCCGGCAGCCCGTCCAGCGCCGCCCGATAGCCGCGCTCGCCGCCCTCGGTCTCCAGCCGGAACCCGCAGTCGAGGAGCCAGTCCTCGCACTGCGCCTTCAGCCGGCCCTTGGACGGGATGGCGAGGACGAGGCTCACGACGCGACCCCCGCCCGGCCTGGCCGCACCATGCAGCCCACCGCGGGCGCAGGGGCCCCGCCCAGCCGCGCGATCAGCCCGTCATAGCGCCCGCCCGCCGCCACCGGGGCGTCGGCGGGAAGCGCGGCGCTGCGCACCTCGAACAGCACGCCGTCGTAGTAGCCGAAGGGCCGGGCGAACCCGCAGTCCAGCTGGAGGGCGGAGGCGGGCGCTCCCAGGCCGTCCAGCGCCTGCAGGCGCCGCCGCCAGCCCTCGACCGCCGCGTCCAGCCCGCCGCCGACCTCGCGGGCGAGCTCCTGCACCCGGTCCAGCGCCTCGGCGGGGGCGGCGTTGATGGCCAGGTGGCGCCCGATCAGCGCGGCCTCGGCGGCGGACAGGCGCGGGCTGCGCGCCTCCGCGGCGCGCTCGGCCAGGCGGTGCACGATCTCGGGGGCGCCGCGACCGCCCACGGGCTGGATGCCCGCCAGCCGCCACAGCTCCTCCAGCACCGCCGCGGCCTCCAGCTCCGGCAGGTCGGTGAGGAGCGACGCCAGCCGCCCCTCCCCCCCGCGGGGCTCGGGGGTGCCCTCCGTCAGGCGCGACAGCTCGGCGGACACCGGGCGGCCGCCCGCGAAGGCGCGCTGGAGCCGGCCCCGCGCCCCGTCGGGCAGGCCCAGCGCCTGCAAGAAGGCGGCGAACA
Organism: uncultured Caulobacteraceae bacterium; assembly: GCA_964237305.1. Lineage (GTDB taxonomy): Bacteria > Pseudomonadota > Alphaproteobacteria > Caulobacterales > Caulobacteraceae > JASLDZ01. The sequence goes on along the minus strand of CAXSHO010000022.1, from coordinate 17,647 downwards.
GCGCCACGTCGCCGAACAGGAGGGACAGGTCCTCGCGCCCGCCCGCCGCCGAGCCCGCCCAGGCCAGCGCCGCGGCTTCCGCATCCTCCGCCGCGGGGTCGGCGTCCGAGCCGAACACCTCCACCCCCACCTGCAGGAACTCGCTGGGGCGGCCGGAGCCGGACGGGGCCGTGCGGAAGGCCTGCCCCTCGTACAGCCAGCGCCCCTCGGACGCGCGCGAGGCCCCAAAGGCGCGGGCGAGGCTGAGGGTGAAGTCGGGCCGCAGCGCCTGCTCCTCCGCGCCCTCGGCCTGCACCACGAAGAGGCGCGAGCGCATGGCCTCGCCCGCCAGGTCCAGGAGCAGCGACAGGGGCTGCAGCGTGGGCGCGTCGGTCCAGGCGGCGCCCGTGCGCGCGGCGTAGGCGGCGAACGGCGCGCGCACCGCGTCCAGCACCGCGCGGTCCACCGGCTCGGGGGCGAGCGTGGTCACGGCGCCGCGGGGGGGGCGGGCGACACGATGCGGCGCACGAAGGCCGCGAGCTCCGCGCGCGGGATGGTGGCCTGGCCGGGGCGCTCCGACTTCCAGGCGGCGTTGTCGGCCAGGCCGCGGGCGGCGTCGCGTCCGGCGTCGAGGTCCTTCACCGTCACCGTCCCCGCGGCCAGCTCGTCGTCGCCCAGGATCACCGCGGCGGGGGAGAGGCGGCGATCGGCGTACTTCATCTGCGCCTTCATCCCGCTCTCGCCGAGGTAGACCTCCACCGCGATCCCGGCGGTGCGCAGCTCGGCGGCGGCGGCGAAGTAGTCCGCCATGCGCTCGCGGTTGAACGCGATCACCACCACCGGCCCGCGGGGCTCGGCGGCCCCGCGCCCCGCCGCCGCCAGCGCCGCCGACAGCCGCGACACGCCGAAGGAGAAGCCGGTGGCGGGCGTCCGCTCGCCGGTGAACCGCGCCACGAGGTCGTCGTAGCGTCCGCCGCCGCCGATGGAGCCGAAGCGCACGGGGGCGCCGCGCTCGTCCACCGTCTCCAGCAGGAGGTCGGCCTCGAACACCGCGCCCGTGTAGTACTCCAGCCCGCGCACGATGGTGGTGTCGAACACGGCGCGGTCGTCGGCCACGCCCATGGCGGTGAGCGCCGCGTCTATGGCGGCCAGCTCCGCCAGCCCCTCCGCGCCCTCCGCCGAGCCGCCCACCACGTCGGCCACGCGGTCCAGCGTCGCCGCGCGGGTGTCCGCCCCCGCGCCGCCCATGAAGGCCAGCACCGCGTCCACGCCGCGCACGTCCAGGCCCGCGCCCTTGGTGAAGTCGCCGGACTCGTCGCGCCGTCCCTCGCCCAGGAGGAGCGCCACGCCCTCGGGGCCGAGCCGGTCGAGCTTGTCCACCGCGCGCAGCACGGCCAGCCGGCGGCCCGCCGCGTCCACGCCCACGGAGGCCAAGAGGCCGTTCAGGAGCTTGCGGTTGTTGATCTTCAGCACCGCCGCGCCGCGCGGCAGGCCCGCCGCCTCGAGACCCGCCACGGCCATGGCCACGATCTCGGCGTCCGCCTCCGGCCGGGCCGAGCCCACCGTGTCGGCGTCGCACTGGACGAATTCGCGGAAGCGGCCGGGGCCGGGCTTCTCGTTGCGCCACACGGTCCCGAAAGCGTAGCGGCGATACGGCTTGGCCAGGGTCTCCCAGTTCTGGGCGGCGAAGCGGGCCAGGGGCGCGGTGAGGTCGTAGCGCAGCGCCATCCACTCGGCGCCCTCCTCGGGGTCGCCGTCCTGCAGGGCGAACACGCCCTCGTTGGGCCGGTCGGCGTCGGGCAGGAATTTGCCCAGGGCGTCGGCGTACTCGAAGGCGGAGGTCTCCAGCGGCTCGAAGCCGTGCGCCTCGTACACGGCGGACACCGCCGCCAGGATGGCGCGCTGGCGCACCACCTCGCCCGCGCGGCGGTCGGCGAAGCCGCGCGGGGTGCGCGCGGACGGTCGGAACTCGGGAGGGGACATCGCGGCCGCACCTAGCCGATCCTGGCGCGCCCGCCCACCCCGGGCGCGGCCGTTAACCTTGCGGCGACGCGGACGGGCGATCCTGTTCCCGCCCCAGCCGCCCCGAGCCGCCCATGTCCTGCGACGCCGCCGCCCTCGCCCTCGCCCTGCACCTGGCCGACTACGACCCGGCCGCAGGGGCGCCCCGGCTGCTCCGCGCCGTCGCCTCCGCGCCCGCCCCGCGGACCAACCCCCTGGCGCGCGAGCCGCTGTTCGCCTCCATCGTGGAGAGCGCGGGCCAGCTGCGCGACGACGTGGACGCGCTCCGCCGCAAGCCCGCCGCCTCCGTCGGCGACACCCGGGCGCTGGACGCGCAGACCACCGCCCTGGCCGCGCTCGACATGCAGGGACACCTCGTCCTGAAGGCCCGCGGCACGGACGGCGACCTCAAGTGCATCCTGCGCGGCATCTCGCAGGACCTCCCGCGCAAGCTGGCGGCCGTCGTCGCCGCCGCCGACCCGGCGGGCCGCAGCTCGGCGCTGGACGAGCTCTGGTACCTCCTGCGCGACAACGTGGAGGTCGTCACCGCGCCGCCCGTCGTCGAGTCGGGCGTGCCGACCGCCTGAGGATCCTCCCGGATCAGGCGGCGGGCTTGGCGGCGGCCTCGATCGCGGCGGTGACGGCGCCTTCCGTGAGGAGCTGCGGCAGGACCGCGGGCTCCCCCTCGCGGCCGTAGACGAGGTAGAGCGGCACGCCCGAGCGGCCGTGCGCGGTGAGTTCGCCCGCGATGGCGGCGTCGCGCTTGGTCCAGTCGGCCTTGAGGTAGACCGCGCCGCGCTTGGCGAACGCGTCGGCCACGCCGCGGCCGGCCAGGGCGGTGCGCTCGTTCACCTGGCAGGTGACGCACCAGGCGGCGGTGAAGTCCACGAACACCGGCCGCCCCTCCGCCCGGAGCTGCGCCACGCGCTCGGGCGACCAGGGTTGCGAGGGGAGGCCGCCGCCCGGGCGGCCGGGCGCCGACGCCGTCGCCGGTGCGGCGGAGGACGCCTCGCGCACGCCCGCCACCACGAGCGCGGTCACCACCGCCAGCGCCGTCGCGGCGCCGGCGCGCAGCCGCAGCGGGCTCGCCCCCCGCGCCTCCGCCCGCTGGCCCACGCCCCACAGCCAGGCGGCGAAGGCGGTGACCACGGCGGCCGCGAACAGCAGCGGCAGCGCCGCGTCCCCCGCCTGGAGCGCGAACACCCAGGCGAGCCATGCGGCCGCGCCGTACATGGGGAAGGCCAGCACCTGGCGCAGCCCGCTCATCCACGGGCCGGGCCGGGGCAGCCGGCGCATCAACGCGGGCGAGAAGGCCACCGCCGTGAACGGCGCCGCCAGCCCCAGGCCCAGGGCGGCGAACACCACCAGCGCCGCGGCGGGAGGCTGCGTCACCGCCCAGCCCACCGCCCCCGCCATGAACGGCGCAGAGCAGGGCGCGGCCACCACCACGGCCAGGGCCCCGGTGGCCGACGCCCCCACCACGCCGCCCCGCGCGGCCAGCCCCGAGCCCGCCCCTTGGACGGACGTCCCGACCTCGAACACGCCCGACAGGTTCAGCGCCGCCGCGAGCATGACGAGCGCCAGCGCGGCGCTGACGGCGGGGTACTGCAGCTGGAATCCCCAGCCCACCGCCTGCCCCGCCGCCTGCGCGACGAGGAGCGCCGCGGCCAGCAGCAGGAAGGTCCCGACCACGCCCGCCATGAAGGCCAAACCCTCCGCCCGGGCCGCGCCCGGGTGCTCCCCGTGGCGCACCAGCTGGGCGGCCTTGATGGACAGCACGGGGAAGACGCAGGGCATCAGGTTCAGGATGAGCCCGCCCAGGAAGGCGGCGCCTGCGTACAGGAGAAGCGCAAGCGGCCCGGAGGCCCCGGCCGACCCGCCGCCGACGCGCCCTTTCGCTCCGTCCGAGCCGGACGCCGCGGCCTTCGACAGCCCGGCCGCGCCGGCGGGGGCGGCGCCGGCCCGGGCCGTCACCTCCCACGCCTCGCCGGCGCCCAACGCCAGCACGCCCTTCAGCTCGGCGGGCGCGGGGCCGTGGGAGAAGGCGTAGCCGGGGGCGG
>CAXSHO010000022.1:0-13597 GCA_964237305.1 uncultured Caulobacteraceae bacterium | reverse complement strand
ATCCTGTGCGGCCTCTCGAACCGGGCCTGGAAGGCCGTCGCGCCCGCGCTCGACCAGCTGGGGCTTGGCATGGTCGATCGCCGTGCCGTCGTAGGGGTAGAACCAGGCGGCGCCCGCCTCGGCGCCCGCCAGCGGCGCGCCCGTCACCGCGAGCTTCAGCGACCCGTCAGCGGCCTTGGCGAACACGGCGGCCAGCCCGGCGGCCTTGGGCGCGGCGGCCAGGGCGGCGGCCACCGCCCTCCCCTCCGCGGTGACGGGGCCGGGCTCGACGGCCACCGGCACGTCCAGCGACAGCTCCGCACGCTCGGGCACGCACACGTCGGCGCAGACGAGGTAGTCGACCTTCGCCCCGACCGTCACGACGGAGCCGGGCCTGGCGTCCGCGGGCGCCTCCACGGGCGTGGCGAGGTGGACGGTGCCGTCGAACACGTAATTGACCAGGGGCCCCGTGGCCTCCCGCCTGGGCGCGGGCCAGACGATCTCGCCCGCGCGCCAGCCCGGCGGCAGGGTCCACTTGATGGTGGTGGGCTCGCCGCTGTCGCCCGGGTTGCGCCAGTAGGTGTGCCAGTGCGGCTGCATGGTCTCGCGCAGCGCGATGTAGGCGGTGGAGCCCGGGGCGACGGCCGCCGTCTCCCCCACCAGCTCCAGCTCCACGTGGGCGTTCTTGGCCACCGGCCCCGCCGCCGTGAGCAGGACGAGGCCGGCGAGCGCCGCCAGGGAGCGAAGGACCATCATGGCCGCAAGATCGGGCGGGGCGGGCGTGGGTGCAAGCGCGCGCTGGCCCCTGGCGCCTCCGCAGCCCTATGATCGCGCCGCAGCCTGCAGGAGCCGCCCTTGCCCGCCCCCTTCGACGACCTTGTGGTCGGCCAGGTCACAAGCCTCGGCGCCGCGGCGGTGGACGCCCGCATACTGGAGGTGTTCCGCACCGCCTTCGCCCCGCGCTGGGACCCGGAAGGCGGCGCGCCCGACGCCATGGTGTTCGCCATCTGGGCCAAGCTCGACGCCGAGGCCGCGCACGGCTGGCCGCAGACCAAGCGGCTGGGCGTGGACGCCCTGCGCTGGATGCGCAACCCGCCGCCCGGCGAGCTCCTGCGCGGGCGCATGACCGTCCTGGCGCTCGACCCCGTGGGCGAGGACAAGGGCGTGGTGATCGCCCAGCACGACCTCTTGGACGAGGCGGGGCGGCTGGTCTTCTCCTGCCTCACCCGCTCCGTGTTCGCCCGGGCGTGACCTGCGGCGCGGCGCGTGCTCAGGCGTTGGCGACGGGCGCGGGCATCTGCGAGAGCGTGCGGGCCACCAGCTTGTCCCAGATCAGGAGCGAGTTCAGGTGGGCGTAGATCTGCTGGAGGGCGCCGGAGTCGCGCAGCTCCGCCAGCTTGTCGGCGGGCAGCGCCTTCAACCGCTCCTCGGATACGGCGAAGTAGTCCGACAGCTGCATGGGCTCGCCCTGCGTGCCGTCGTCGTTCTGCACGGGCACCAGGTGCTGGCGCTCGGCCAGAAGGTCCAACTCCTTCAGGAGCTTGACGAAGCTGTCGGTGCGCTGGCGCTCCTGCTCAAAGTTCTCGCAGAACTGGATGGCGTTCTTGGTGTACTCGGTGGGCTGCCCGTCCTCGAACAGCTTAACGTCGCCGCCGTGCTTGGTCAGGAAGTGGGCGTCCACGTCGATGCAGACGATCATCTGCGTGTTGTCCGGGTTGGCGGCCACGACGAACGGGTAGCGGCGGATGAAGGCCGGGATGTACGACTCGGGGTCGAACCGCCCCTCCGTGATGAACAGGTTCTCGTTGGGCCGCACGCTCATCACCGCCAGCGGCGTATGGTCCGCGCCCGCGAAGATGATGGGGTAGTTGATGCCCGCGGGCCCGAACTCCGACACCTGCACGGGCACCGCGTTGGCCGCGAAGGCGAAGGCGAAGGGCTTGTCGGAGGAGACGAGGCCGAGGTCGCCGTGCGCCTCGGGGCTCAGCGGCTCGGGCTTGGAGTACATCAGGACGTTGCCGGAGATCTCGCCTTGGACGTTGGTGGATTGCATGGAGCGGGGCTCGTGACGCTTGGGGGCGCGGGTCGCGCGCGAGGCGTGCCGTCTGGCCGAAGCGGGCGGCGGCGTCAAACGCGGCGGTCGCAGCCGCGACGAACCGACGCGCGGGCCCGGGCGGCTCGGGTCCGCGCCGCGTGAGCCCGACGGTGCGGACGCCGGAGGTCTGGCGCGGCGGCGTGAACGCCTGGGAGTGCGACGAGATGGGGCACATGAACGTGCGCTTCCACGTCGCCCGGGCGCTGGAGGGGCTGTTCGGGCTGGCGCGCCTGCTGCAACTGCCGGACGCCGCCAAGCCGGGCGCCGCCTCCACCCTCATCGTGCGCGAGCAGCACGTCCGCTTCCTGCGCGAGGCGCACGCGGGGGCGCCGCTCTCCATGACGGGCTGCGTGACGGCGTGGCGCGAGGCGGAGGCGGAGGTGGCGCTGGTGCTGCTGCACGCCGACGGCGCGCCCGCCTCCGCCTTCCGCCTGCGCGTGGCCCACGCCACGCCCGACGGCCGCGCCTTCCCCTGGCCCGCGCGCGCCGCCCGGGCGGCGGAGGCGCTGACGGCGGAGGTTCCGGCCGCGGCCCTGCCCCGCTCGCTCGGCTTCGGCGACGCGCCCGCCGCCCAGGCCTCGCTCGCCCGGGCGGACTCGCTGGGCCTCGTCTGCATCGGCCGCGGCGTGATCCAGCCGGCGGGCTGCGACGCGCACGGGGCCATGCGCGCCGACGAGTTCATGGGCCGCGTGTCAGACGGCGCGGCCACCCTGATGCGCCCGGTGCGCGACGCGGCGCAGGCGGCGGCCCCCGGCGCGGGGCGGGTGGGCGGCGCCATGCTCGAGCACCGCCTGCTGATGCTCGACCGCCCCCGCGCCGGCGACCACTTCGAGCTGCGCTCCGGCCTTGCGGCGCTGGAGGGCAAGGTGACGCGCGTCGTGCACTGGATGCTGGACCCCGTCAGCGGCCGCCCGTGGATGAGTTCGGAGGCGGTGGTGGTCAGCTTCGACCTCGACACCCGCAAGGCGCTGCCCATGGGCGAGGACGCCCGCCTGGCCCTGGCCGACCGCCTCCAGCCGGAGCTGACGATGTGATCCGCCGCCCATCGCTACGGCCGGAGGAATCGCGCCGGCCCTCTCCGTGATGGTGTGCTCCTACGCGGTCGCCAGGCGCAGGCGCGCCGCCTGACGTCCGGGCGCGGGCGCCCCAGATGAGCCTTGATCCTGCGGGACGGTTCCGTGGGGCGGACGAAGCTCGGAGACGGCGGCAGTGACCTTCGCCTACACCATCACCGTCGACGACCCGAACCACGCGGCCGACGACGGGCTCCTGAGCGTGAACCTCAAGGCGGCCCTGGACGCCTGGAGCGTCTACCTCACCGGCTCGGGCGTCGTGGACATCAAGCTGGACATCGCGGCGGCGGCCTCCTCCAGCGAACTCGGGGAGGGCGGGTCGGAGGTGGCGGTCAGCGCCGGCGGGGCGATGGACGGCGCCCGCGACGTCTACACGAGCGGCGCGGCCTACGAGCTGGCCACCGGCGACGACCCCAACGACGCGGAGGACGACGGCGGGATCACGCTGAACAGCTCCGCCCTGGCGCAGATCTACTTCAGCGCGACGCCGGGCGCGGGCGCGACGCCCCGCGGCAAGTACGACGGCCTCAGCATCCTCACCCACGAGCTCGGCCACATCTTCGGCATCGACGGCTTCCGCGACGACGCGGGCGTCCTGCCCGCCGACAGCGAGTCGACCTGGGACCGGCTCGTCACGGTCACGGGCAGGACGGCGACCTTCAACGGCGCCCACGCCGTGGCGGTCTACGGAGGCGCCGTCCCGGTCACCACCACCTTCGACAGCGGCGAGGCCTACTACCATTTCGCCAACAGCCTGCGCGACCAGGCCTCCAACGACCTGATGACCGGCACGGGCCTGCCCACCGCCACCGCCCGCGTGATCAGCCCGCTGGACGTGGCGGCCCTGGCCGACGTGGGCGCGCCGCTCTCGTCCACGGGAACGCTGGACCTCGGCGCGGCCACCCTGCTGCGCCTGCGCAGCTTCGCCGACTTCGGAGCGGCGACCACCGCGGCGGTGGCGACGCTGGCCGGCCAGCTGGACGCGGGCGCCGCGACGCCGGCCGCCGCCCTGGCCGCCCTGGTTCCGCTGGCGGCCTCCACCACCGCGGTGGCCACCCTGTCCTACGAGTTCTTCACGCAGAAGACGCCCACGCTGGCCGGGCTGGACTTCCTGGTCTCGCCGGAGGGAACGAACGCGAACAACCTGAACTCAGCCTACTACGCCCGCTTCAATACGGAGAACCGCTTCATCAACTTCGCCGTGAACCTGGGCGTGCAGGGCGCGGGGGCCGCCGCCTTCTCGGCGGCGGCGGCGCCGCTCAGCCTGTCGCAGGTGACGACCAACGCCTACACGGAGATTTTCGGGACGGCGCCCGGAGCCGACAAGGTGGCCGCCATCCTCGGCGACCTCGTGCCGGACGGCTTGGGCGGGACGGAGACGCGGGCGCGGTACTTCGCCTCCTACGGGATCACCGACCTGGGGACCAAGGCCGCGACGGTGGGCTGGCTCCTGTCGCAGGCGGAGGCGGCGGACGTCGGGACCTACGCCCACGCGAACGACACCCTCCTGGTGGCGCTGGCGGGGGCGAGCACCACGGGCCTGGGAGCGGACCTCCTCGCCACCCACAGCTGGATCGCCTGACACGGCCGGCGCGGGCGCGCCGGGTCAGCGCCGCGCGGCCGCCGCCGCCAACGCCTCGCGCACGAGGTCGGGCCGCTCCAGCGGCAGGAAGTGGCCGGCGCCCGCCACCGTCTCCAGCTCGACGCCCGGCCGCCCCCGCCGGAGCGAGCAGGTGGAGCCGCGGTCGCCCATGAGGATGCGCACGGGCAGGCGCACACGGCGCAGCGCCGCCCGGGGATCGTGGGCCTGGGCGGCGTAGCCCGCGGCCTCCCACTCCGGCGCGCAGGCGAGCTCCAACCCCTCCGCCGCCTCGCGCACGCCGCCCGCCACGTAGTCGGCGAGCGAAGCCTCCGGCCACGTCTTGAAGGCGCCGCGCCCGCGATAGGCCGCCAGCGCCGCGGCCCGGTCGGAGAAGGCGCGGCGCCGGGCCTTCGCCGCCGTCGCCAGCGGCAGCCGCCGCAGGACGCGCGCCCGGGCGCCCGGCAGGTGCGCCCCCGCGATCCTCAGCCGCGACAGGATCACCGGCTCGAACAGCACCAGCGACCGCGCCCGCCCGGGGGATGTCGCCTCCGCCAGGAGCGCGGAGGTCGCCCCCATGGAGTGTCCCGCCAGCACCGGCGGCGGCCCCTCCAGCCCCGCCAGCAGCACGAGGAGGTCGCGGGCGTAGGGCCGCCACGACCACAGGGAGGCCGGATCGGCCGGAAGCGTGCTCTCCCCGTGCCCGCGAAGGTCGGGGGCGAGCACCCGCAGGCCCGCCGCCAGGGGCTGCAGCACCGTACGGTAGGTCATGGCGTTGAAGCCGTTGGCGTGGACGAACACCACGTCCACCGGCCGCGCGGGGTCGCCGAAGTCGAGCAGCGACATGTCACCGTCCGCGAGCCGCACGGTGCGGCGGCGAGGCTCGCGGGCGGCGCTGGCGTCCATGCGGCTCCCCTACTCCATCGAGCGCGGGGGGAGTAGGCTCGCCGCCATGACCACCTGCTTCGACCTCCACCGCGACGGCGGCGTCGCCCACCTCGTGCTGAACCGGCCCGACGCCTTCAACAGCATGGTCCGCGCCTTCTGGAACGAGCTGCCCGAGATCGTGGAGGGCCTGAACGCCGAGGGCGCGACGCGCTGCCTCGTGATCTCCTCCACCGGCAAGCACTTCTCGTCGGGCATGGACCTGGCGGTCTTCACCACGGGCGAGGGCGTGACGCCCGCGGCCGCCGACCGGGCCGTCGCCGCCGAGAAGTTCCGGCTGGACGTCCGCCGCCTCCAGCGCACCTTCTCGTGCCTGGAGGAGGCGCGCTTCCCCGTGATCGCCGCGGTGCAGGGCGGCGTCATCGGCGGCGCGGTGGACATGACCACCGCCTGCGACAACCGCTACGCCACGGCCGACGCCTTCTTCCAGGTCCAGGAGATCAACATCGGCATGACCGCCGACGTCGGCACCTTCCCGCGCCTGTGCAAGCTCCTGCCGGAGGGGATGGTGCGTGAGCTGGCCTACACCGGCCGCCGCTTCGGGGCGGAGGAGGCGCTGCGCCTGGGCCTGGTCAACGCCGTCCTGCCCGACGCCGCCGCCTGCACCGCCCACGCCCTGGAGGTCGCACGCGAGATCGCCACGAAGCCGCCGGTGGCGGTGACCGGCTCCAAGGTGATGATCACCTACGCCCGCGACCACTCCACCGCCGACGCGCTGGACTACGTGGGCGTGTGGAACGCCTCCATGCTCTCCGCCGAGCACATGGCCGAAGCCATGGGCGCCCGGGCGGAGAAGCGCGCCCCGGTGTTCCCGGACCTCGCCAAGCTGCGCGGCGCGTTCTAGGAGCCCGCGCGAGCAGGAGACCCGCGCCCAATGCCCGCCGACGCCGTCGTCATCTTCGGGGCCACCGGCGACCTCGCCATGAGGATGCTGTTCCCCTCGCTGTTCCACCTGCACGCCGACGGGCTCCTGCCCGAGGCGCGGGTGATCGGCGCGGCGCGGCAGGACATGGACGACGTCAGCTTCCGCCACCGCGTGGCGGAGGCCGTCCGCGTGCGGACGCCGGGGGTGGACGAGGCCGCCCTCCTCCGCTTCGCCGAGCGCGTCTTCTACGCCCCCCTGGACGCCACCGATCCCGCGAGCTTCGGGCCGCTGAAGGAGGCCATGGGCGGCGTGGCCGAGCCCGTATTCTATCTCTCCACCTCGCCCAGCCTGTACGGGGCGATCTGCGAGGGGCTGGAGCAGAACCACCTCGTCTCCGCCGCCAGCCGCGTGGTGGTGGAGAAGCCCATCGGGCGCGACCTGAAGAGCTGCCTCGCCATCAACGACGAGCTCCGCGCGGTGTTCAGCGAGGGCCGCACCTTCCGCATCGACCACTATCTCGGCAAGGAGGCGGTGCAGAACCTGATCGCGCTGCGCTTCGCCAATGTCCTGTTCGAGCCGCTGTGGAGCGCGCAGACCGTCGAGCACGTGCAGATCACCATCGCCGAGACCGTCGGGGTGGAGGGCAGATTCGGGTACTACGACGAGTACGGCGCCCTGCGCGACATGGTGCAGAACCACATGCTGCAGCTCCTGTGCCTGGTGGCCATGGAGCCGCCCGCCAGCCTCGACCCCGACAGCGTCCGCAACGAGAAGGTCAAGGTGCTGCGCTCGCTGCGGCCCATCACGGCGGAGACGGCGGCCCGGCGCACGGTGCGCGGCCAGTACGCCCGGGGCGTCGCCGACGGGCACGAGGCACCCGCCTACGCCGAGGAGGAGGGCGGCCGGCCCTCGGACACCGAGACCTTCGTGGCCATCCAGGCCAACGTGGACAATTGGCGCTGGGCGGGGGTGCCCTTCTACCTGCGCACGGGCAAGCGGATGCCCAGCCGCGCGTCGGAGATCGCCATCCAGTTCCGCGCGGTGCCCCACTCCATCTTCGCCGACCAGGGGCTGCAGGCGAACCGGCTGGTGATCAAGCTGCAGCCGCAGGAGGAGATCAGCCTCTCCTTGATGAACAAGACGCCCTCGCTGGAGCGCGGCGGGATCGAGCTGCGCCCGCTGGCGCTGAACCTGTCGCTGGACACCGCCTTCACCACGCGGCGCCGCATCGCCTACGAGCGCCTGCTCCTGGAGGCGGTGAAGGGCGACCCCACCCTGTTCGTCCGCCGCGACGAGGCGGAGGCGGCCTGGACCTGGGTGGACGGCGTGCTCGACAGCTGGAGCCGCACCGGCCAGCCCCCCACCCCCTACCCCGCCGGCAGCTGGGGCCCCGCGGGCGCCTTCGCGCTCACCGAGCGCAACGGGCACAGCTGGAACGGCTAGTGTAACCGCAGCTGTTGCAGTATAGGACGCGTCCCCCCAACCGGAGCGCCTCCCATGGCCAAGGTCCTCGTCCTCTACTACTCCAGCTACGGCCACATCGAGACCCTGGCGAACGCCGTGGCCGAGGGCGCCCGCGCCGTCGACGGCGTCACCGTCGACGTGAAGCGCGTGCCGGAGACCGCCCCGCCCGAGGTGGTGACCAACGCCCACTTCAAGACCGACCAGCCCGCCCCCGTCGCCACCGTGGACGAGCTGGAGGGCTACGACGCCATCGTCATCGGCACGGGCACGCGCTACGGCCGCATGACCAGCCAGATGGCCGCCTTCTGGGACCAGACCGGGCCGCTCTGGGCCAAGGGCGCCTTCAACGGCAAGGTGGGCTCGGCCTTCACCTCCACCGCCGGCCAGCACGGGGGGCAGGAGACGACGCTCACCGCCATCCACACCAGCTTCTTCCACCTCGGCATGATCGTGGTGGGGCTGCCCTACAGCTACCCCGGCCTGTTCGACCTGGAGAACGTCAACGGCGGCACGCCCTACGGCGCGTCCACCGTCGCGGGGGGCAAGGGAGAGCGCCAGCCCAACGAGAACGAGCTGGGCGGCGCGCGCTTCCAGGGCCGCCACGTGGCCGAGATCACGAAGAAGCTGTTCGGCTGAGGATCGGGTCCTCCCCCGGAAAGGGTGGAAGTGGCGTCCGAAGGACGACGGAGGGGGTGGCGCGACGGGTCCGGCGTCGCGCCGCCCCCACCACCCCGCTTCGCGCGATCCCCCTCCCCCGTACCGGGGAGGACTTGGCTACTCCGCGGCGTCGTCGCGGAAGTAGGGCTCCACCGGGCCCTGGAGCTTCATGGTCATGGGCTGGCCCGTGCGGTCCAGCGTCTTGCCCACGGTCAGGCGCACCCAGCCCTCGCTGACGCAGTACTCGTCGACGTTGGTCTTCTCCTGCCCCTTGAAGCGGATGCCCACGCCGCGGGCCAGCAGCGCCTCGTCGTAGTGCGGGCTGGCGGGGTTGACGGAAAGGCGGTCGGGGGGCGTGTCGGTCATGGCGAAGCCGTCATAACGCGAGGGCCGCCGCCGCCTCAAGCCGCCGTCCCGCCTCCATGCCGCCGCCTTCCCGCGCGAGAGGCGGTCATGGCAGTCCGCACCGTCCTCGTGGCGCTCCTCGCCTCCGCGTCCGCGCACGCCGCCCCGGCGCCGCCCCTCGCCGCCGCGCCGCCGCCGCCGACGGAGGGCTCCGAGCTCGTCGCCGAGCTGGAGGTGGTGGGCCGCCCCCTCGGCCCCGCCATGTGGCGTGTGCGCCGCGGCGGGTCGGAAGTGGTGATTCTCGGCGCCGTCTCGCCCCTGCCGCAGTCCATGCCATGGGAGCAGGGGCGGATCGGCCGCGCCCTGGACGGCGCCCGCCAGCTCCTCACCCCGCCCGAGGCGGTGATCAGCCTCCTGGACGGCCCCGGCGCCGCGTTGCAATTCGTGCGGCTGCGCGCGCTGACGCCTTTGGACAAGCGCACGCCCCCCACCCTCTACGCCCGGGTGCTCGCCGCCGCGCGCCTCGCCCACGCCGACCCCGCCAAGCTCAACAGGTGGCGACCCGCCGCCGCGGGCGGGTGGCTGATCGCCGACTTCTACAAGGCCGCGGGCCTGTCGGCCGCCAAGCCCACCTCGACCGTGGTGCGGCTGGCCAGGGCGCGCCACGTGCCGGTCCGCTCGCTGCTGCGCATCAACGGCGCCCCCTTCCTCAACGCCTTCGTCAGGATGGACGAGCCGGGCCAGCTCCGCTGCCTGGAGGGTGCGGTGGACGAGGTGAACTGGGAGGCCGGCCACGCCCGCCCCGCCGCCGAGGCCTGGGCGCAGGGCCGCGTGGAGCGCGCCCGCGCCGAACGCTCGGACGCGCTCTGGTCCAGCTGCCTGGAGTCGCTGCCCACCGTGCGCGCCCTCCAGGAGCGCGGGATCGCGGAGACCTTCACCGCCATGCAGGCCGCCCTGGCCCAGCCCGGCCGCACCGTGGCGATCGTCGACCTCCGCTACCTCGACACCAATAACGGCCTCCTCGACCGCCTGCGCGCGGCGGGCGCCACGGTGGACACGCCGCCGGGGTGAGCGCGCTGGGCTGGAGAACGTGCGCGATTCCCCAGCGGTTCGGTCGCCCCGCGGAAGACCAAGAGCCGACGGACGTAGGACGACCTAGGCGGCGATGTTGCGCAACGTCGTGAATTCCGGGTCCTCCGAGAGGAAGGAGAGCAGCTTTGTAAGGTCGCCCGCCTTGATGCGCCAAGCCATGTACTCCTTCTGAGCCTTTGGAGACCTCCACACTTCGTAGAAGACGACCTTGGTGGGCTGCGCTTCGTTAAAGAGGATGTCGAACGTGAGATTGCCTGGATACGACCTGCTCAGCTTGAGGTTATCAGTGGTGTAGCTGAGAAAGTCGTCAAGCTTATCCGGCTTCACGGTAAATTCGGCCAGCATGACCACGTTGTCCACAAATGTCTGTTTCATTGGTGTCGCCGACGGCTCCCTGTAGCTGTCCCGAGTGAATCGAGCGAAGCTGAGACGGCACCGACTCGGCGAGGGAAGCCGAGCATGAGAGCGATCCCAGCGCTCCAAGTCAGGACACCGCGGCGATCGGCGTTCGTCAGCACTGGCATGATTCACGTTCCTCTCGTCAACGACCGGCATCCAACGAGAAGACTACGACGCCGCAGTGTCAGATCATGTCAGCAGTCACTGCTCGGGAATATCCCGTAGCGCGCGCCACTCTTTAAAGAGCGAAGCGCGACGGCGGGGGTACCTCTCGGTCGTGGTTTCGAGGGCGGCTATGCGATCGGTGCGGAAATGACGGTACCCCTGGCGCAGCTCGCACCAGGCCACGACAACGCGGACCCGATCATAGAAGGCGAGCGCGGCAGGCCAGATCGTCCGGGCCGTTCGATTGTCCTGCTCGTCAGCGTAGAGAATTTGGAGTTTCAGTTCCGACCGGATCGCCTTGCGGATCGCGGGAAGTTCGCTGTTCCCTCTGGAAATGGGCTCGCCCGGGCCGATCAGCAGACCCGATTGCTCGACGCCATCCTTCAGGTCGTTGGGCAGAACGGCCCCGATCTTCGCCAGCACGTTGCGTGCGGCCTCGCTCAGGACGCCGTCGGCGCGTTCGGAGACCCACCGGGATCCGAGCACGAGCGCTTCGATCTCCTCCTCGGAGAACATCAGCGGCGGCAGCATGAAGCCCGGTCTGAGCACGTAGCCCACGCCCGCTTCACCCTCGATGTGCGCACCTTGACGCTTCAGCACGTCGATGTCTCGGTAGATGGTGCGCAATGACACCCCGAGTTCCTCGGCCAGCGCAGCTCCCGCAACCGCGCGGCGATGCCGACGCAGCAGCTGAAGCAGATCGAGGAGACGCTGTGTACGAGACATGCCGGCTCCGACCCGGAGCGGGAATGTGCGCCGCCAGGCCTTGGCAGCCTCGCCAGATTTCCGGAGGTCCGCAACAAGTCGCAGCGATCCCGACGCCGCTCTCGCGCTCGACGCTTTAGCGTCGGCCGCCGCGCGCAGACGCTGGAGAGCGGAAGCCGCGCCTTGACGCGCCCAAACGTGGCCTCCGTCGCGCGCCCGCCTACGCCGCCGCCGCCTTCACCGCGCCCGCGATGTCGTCGATCACCTGCGCCACCAGCCGCTCGTCGTCGCCTTCGGCCATGACGCGGATCAGGGGCTCGGTGCCGGAGGGGCGGACGAGGACGCGGCCGGAGCCGTTGAGCCGCGCCTCGCCCGCCGCGATGGCGGCCTGCACCGCGTCGGATTTGAGCGGCTCGCCGCCGGCGAAGCGCACGTTCTTCAGCTTCTGCGGCACGGGCTCGAACTGGCGACCCAGCTCGCTCATCGGTTTGCCCGTGGCCGTCATCACCGCCAGCACCTGCAGGGCGGTGATCAGCCCGTCGCCGGTGGTGGACAGGTCGGACAGGATCACGTGGCCCGAAGGCTCGCCGCCGAGGTTGAAGCCGCCCTCGCGCATGCGCTGCATGACGTAGCGGTCGCCCACCGCCGTGCGCTCCAGCGTCAGCTTGCGCTCGCGCAGGTAACGCTCGAAGCCCAGGTTGGACATGACGGTGGAGACCACGCCGCCGCCCTTCAGCCGCCCCTGGGCGGCCCAGCGGTCGGCGATCAGCGCCATGATCTGGTCGCCGTCGATGGCCCGGCCCGCCTCGTCGCACATGGCGATGCGGTCGGCGTCGCCGTCCAGCGCGATGCCTATGTCGGCGCGGTACTCGCGCACCGCCCGGCCCATGGCCTCCGGATGGGTGGAGCCCACCTCCGCGTTGATGTTGGTGCCGTCGGGCGCGACGCCGATGGGGATCACCTCGGCGCCCAGCTCGTAGAGCGCGGTGGGGGCCACCTTGTACGCCGCCCCGTTGGCGCAATCGATCACCACGCGCAGGCCGTTCAGCGTGGCGGCGCGGGGGAAGGTGGCCTTGGCGATCTCGACATAGCGGGCCTGGGCGTCGTCGATCCGCTGCACGCGGCCCAGCGCCTTGGGGGCGGCCAGGCCCTCCTGCAGGCCCTCCTCCATCAGCCCCTCGATGGCGAGCTCCATCTCGTCGGACAGCTTCAGGCCGTCGGGGCCGAACAGCTTGATGCCGTTGTCGGCGAAGTCGTTGTGGCTGGCGGAGATCATCACGCCCAGGTCCGCGCGCATGGATCGCGTCATGAGCGCCACCGCGGGGGTGGGCAGGGGGCCGAACAGCCGCACGTCCATGCCCACGCTGGCGAAGCCGGCCACGAGCGCGGGCTCGATCATGTAGCCCGACAGCCGGGTGTCCTTGCCGATCACCACCAGGTGGCGGCGCGAGGGGTCGCGGCTGAACACCTTGCCCGCGGCGAGGCCGACGCGCAGCGCCACCTCCGCGGTCATGGGGTGCTTGTTCGCCTGCCCGCGGATGCCGTCGGTGCCGAAGAACTTGCGTGCGGCCATGGGGTCGTCGTCCGTCGCGTCCGTCCGCGCAGGTGTCGCGGCGTGAAGCTTATACCGCCCGAACGGTGAGAAACCGTGAAACGATTGTTCAGCCGTCCTTCCGCCGCCGGTGCTAAGAGCGCGCTTCGGGTGTGGAGACGGCGCGGCCATGTGCGGCATCATCGGCATCGTGGGCGCCGCGCCCGCCACGCCCCGGCTGGTGGAGAGCCTGCGCCGGCTGGAGTACCGCGGCTATGACAGCGCGGGCGTCGCCACCCTGGCCGACGGGGCGCTGGCCGTGCGGCGCGAGAAGGGCAAGCTGCGCAACCTGGAGGCCCTGCTCGACACGCAGCCCCTGCCGGGCGCCGTGGGCATCGGCCACACGCGCTGGGCCACCCACGGCCCCCCCGCCGAGCGCAACGCCCACCCCCACCGCGCGGGCCGCGTGGCGGTGGTCCACAACGGCATCATCGAGAACTTCGCCGAGCTGAAGGCCGAGCTGGCCGCCGAGGGCCGCACCTTCACCTCCGACACCGACACGGAGGTCATCGCCCAGCTCCTCGACCGCGAGCTGACGCGCACCCCCGGCGTCGTCCCGGCCTTCCACGCCGTGCTGGAGCGGCTGGAGGGCGCCTACGCGCTGGCCGTGCTGGTGGAGGGCGAGGACGAGGCGGTGCTGGGC
>CAXSHO010000021.1:29228-30096 GCA_964237305.1 uncultured Caulobacteraceae bacterium | reverse complement strand
GGTGGTCTATCGCGCCAAGTTCGTGCCGACCCCCTTCGCCGCGCGCCAACTCGTCAATCACGGCCACGTGCAGGTGAACGGTCGGCGAGTGAACATCGCCAGCTATCGCGTGAAGGCGGGCGACGTCGTGTCCGTGCGCGAGCGCTCGCGCAATATGGCGTTGGTGCTGGAGGCGGTCTCCTCCTCCGAGCGCGACACGCCCGAGTACGTCCAGTCCGACGCTAAGGCCCTGTCGGCCACCTTCGTCCGCGCGCCGGAGCTGTCCGAGGTGCCCTACGCGGTGAAGATGGAGCCGAACCTGGTCGTGGAGTACTACGCCTCGTAGGCGCAGCACCTCCTCCTGCGGAAAGGCCCCCGTGCGAAAGGCCCCGGAGCGATCCGGGGCCTTTCTTCGTCGTGCGCGGCGGCGGGGGCGGCCCTAGGCGGCGAGCACGCCCTGCTGCTGCAGCATGGGCTTCAGCTCGCCCGTGGTGAACATCTCCCGCACGATGTCGGAGCCGCCCACGAACTCGCCCTTGACGTAGAGCTGCGGGATCGTCGGCCAGTCGCTGTAGGCCTTCACGCCGTCGCGCAGGGCGGCGTCCTGCAGCACGTCCACGCCGGTGAACTCAACGCCCAGGTGGTCGAGGATCTGCACCACCACGGCGGAGAAGCCGCAGCGGGGGCTGTCGGGCACGCCCTTCATGAACAGCACCACCGGATGGTCGGCGACGGTCTTGCCGATGAAGGCGTGCACCGGGTCGGACGCGGCCTCGGGGGGCATGGAGGAGGAGGTAGCGGCGAGATCGGTCACGGCGTGACGCTCCGGATGGCGGGGGCGGTCCCCGGCGCACCCGGAGCTAGGCGCGCCGCCGCCCCGGCGCAAGCG
>CAXSHO010000021.1:11052-29218 GCA_964237305.1 uncultured Caulobacteraceae bacterium | reverse complement strand
GCGCCGGTTCACCCGACCCTGGCGCCCGCCTTGGCGAAGCGCGCCATCTCGATCTGCGCGGCGAGGCCCGGGGCCATGTCGCGCTCGGTCACCGCGGCCAGCCGCTCCACCTCCTCGGGCGTGGTGGCCTCGATCACCACGGAGGCGAGCGCCGGCTCCGTCAGCGTGTGGGCGAGGCAGATCTCGTCGGCCGCCCAGTTGGGGGTGCGCTGGAGGAAGGCGTAGCCGTCGGTCTTCTCGATGGGCGAGGGCCGTCGTCCCAGGCCGAACAGGCCGCGCTTGCGGGGCCCGCCCTCCACCCCCGCCGCGAGCTCGGGATGGTAGCCATGGCCGATCACCGTCCGCGCCGCCTCGACCGCGGACTTCAGCCGGTTGCGGTCGGCCCAGCCGGACCCGAGATGGTGCGACGCCGACAGGAGGTCGGCGCCCGGCCGGGCCAGGGCGTCGTCCGCCCCGTCGCCCCCCACGCCGATGTACCGCAGCCGCCCGGAGTCGCGCGCGACCTCCAGCGCCCGCCATCCCTCGGCGGTCAGGCGGGCGGGGTTCTCCACGACGACCGCGTCCAGCCGGCCCAGCCTGCCCGTCAGGAGCGGCTGCTCCACGGAGGCCAGCACCTCGTCGCGGTCCAGCCGGTCGGCCCCCGAGAGCCGCAGCATGATGACCACCATGCGCCGCTCCAGCGCCTGCAGCGCGCGGCCGAGCGCCCCGGCGGCGGCGGGGTCGCGGATCTCGAACCCGTTCACGCCGACCTCCAGCGCGGCGTAGATCAGCCGGACGCGGGCCGCTTCCGGCTCCGGCCGGTCGCCCAGCGCCAGCGTCAGGACGGAGATCGTCTGTCCGGCCCGTCCGAAGGGGCGGTAGCGCACGGCTACGCCTCGGCCGGAGGCGAGGTCTCCAGCGCGAGCGCGTGCAGCTCGCCGCCCAGCCGCCCGTGCAGAGCGCGATGCACCAGCTGGTGCTGGCGCACCCGCGTCAGCCCGGCGAAGGCGGCGCTGACGATGCGGGCGCGGTAGTGGTCGCCGTCGCCCGCCAGATCGGTGATCGTCACCTCGCCGTCAGGGAAGGCGGCGCGCAGGCTGCGCTCCAGTTCGGCGGCGGGCATGGGCATCGGGCACTGATCCGAGGCTGTGAAAGCGGTGAGTCGCCAGTTTAGCGAACATATTCGGCGAAGCCAGCGCGGAGGTTCACTGTTCTCGCCCACGGCGCCGTCACATGGCCCCGTCCATCCACCGGGGCATCCAGCCCTCGTGCGCGGCGCGGAGGTCGACGAGGTCCACCGCGCAGAGTTCGGCGCCTTCGGCGTCGGCGAGCAGCAGCTCGCACCCGCCCACCCGGCCCAGTACGGCGTAGGCGACCGTCTCGTCGGCGCAGGCCTCGTCCAGCGCGTCCATCCGTTCGGGGGCGACGGTGAGGAGGTAGCGGCCCTGGTCCTCCCCGAAGAGGGCGGCGTGCGGCGGCGGCGGCCCCCCGTCGCCGCCGGGGGCCTCGACCGCCAGCCCCACGTCGGAGGCGAGCGCCATCTCCGCCGCGGCCGCGACCAGCCCGCCGTCGGACAGGTCGTGCACGCAGCGGGTGACGCCTTCGGCGATCAACCGGCGCACCAGCGTTCCGGCCCGGCGCTCGGCGGCGAGGTCCACCGGCGGAGGCGCGCCCTCCTCCCGGCCGCATACGTCGCGCAGGTAGAGCGAGGCGCCCAGCTCGCCCACGGTGGCGCCGATCAGCACCACCGCCTCGCCCGTCCGCGCCGCGCCGTAGCCCGCGCGCAGGCGGGAGTCCTCCAGCAGGCCGACCGCGCCGACGGTGGGGGTCGGCGGGATCGCGACGCCGGAAGTCTCGTTGTAGAGGCTGACGTTGCCGCTCACGACGGGGAAGTCCAGGGCCCGGCAGGCTTCGGCCATGCCGTCGATGGCGCGCACGATCTGCCCCATGATCTCCGGCCGCTCGGGGTTGCCGAAGTTCAGGTTGTCGGTGACGGCGATCGGCTCGGCGCCCACCGCGCACAGGTTGCGGTAGGCCTCGGCGACGGCCTGCTTGCCGCCCTCGTACGGGTCGGCGGCGACGTAGTGGGGCGTGCAGTCGCTCGTCACCGCCAGGGCCTTGCCCGTGCCGTGCACGCGCACGATCCCGGCGTCCGCGCTCGTGGCGCTGTCGGCCAGGGTGTCGGCCATGACGTGGCGGTCGTACTGCTCCCACAGCCAGCGCTTGGACGACCCGTCCGGGCCGCCGACCAGCTTCAGCACCGCCTCGCGCCAGTCGGCGGGGGCCGGCGCGTCCTCCGGCGCGAGGCGCGGGCGCCGGGGCGGTTCGGTCCAGGGGCGGTCGTAGAGGGGGGCGTCGTCCGTCAGGGGCGCGAGCGGGATGTCGCACACCGTCTCGCCGCGGTGGCGCAGGACGAGGCGGCCGGTGTCGGTGGTCACGCCGATGGTGGCCGCGTCCAGCCCCCACTTCTCGAAAACGCGGCGCCCGTCCTCCTCGCGGCCGGGCTTGAGGATGGCGAGCATCCGCTCCTGGCTCTCGGAGAGCATCATCTCGTAGGCCGTCATGCCCGTCTCGCGCTGGGGCACCTTGTCCAGGTCCAGCTCGACACCGACGCCGCCCTTGCCCGCCATCTCCACGGAGGAGCTGGTCAGGCCCGCCGCCCCCATGTCCTGGATCGCGGCGACCGCGCCCGTGGCCATCAGCTCCAGCGTGGCCTCGATCAGGAGCTTCTCGGCGAAGGGGTCGCCCACCTGCACGGTGGGGCGCTTCTCGTCCGAAGCCCCGTCTGCGGAGCTGTCGAACTCGGCGGAGGCCATGGTGGCGCCGTGGATGCCGTCGCGGCCGGTCTTCGAGCCGACGTACGCCACCGGCAGGCCGGCGGCGGGAGCGGCCGAGTAGAAGATCTTATCGGCGTCGGCGATGCCCACGCACATGGCGTTGACCAGGATGTTGCCGTCGTAGCCGGGGTGGAACTCGGTCTCGCCCCCCACCGTCGGCACGCCCACGCAGTTGCCGTAGCCTCCGATGCCCGCCACCACCCCCTCCACCAGCCGGCGCGTGCGCGGGTGGTCGGGGCTGCCGAAGCGCAGCGCGTTGAGGAGCGCCACCGGGCGGGCGCCCATGGTGAAGACGTCGCGCATGATGCCGCCCACGCCCGTCGCCGCGCCCTGGCGGGGCTCGATGAAGCTCGGGTGGTTGTGGCTCTCCATCTTGAAGATGCAGGCCAGCCTGGTCCCGTCGGGACCGTCGCCGATGTCCACCACCCCCGCGTTCTCGCCCGGGCCGCAGATCACGCGGGGGCCGGTGGTGGGGAACTTCCGCAGGTGCAGCCGGCTGGATTTGTAGGAGCAGTGCTCGCTCCACATGACGCTGAACACGCCGAGCTCCACGGGCAGGGGTTCGCGCCCGAGCCGCCTGATGATGAGCGCGTACTCGGGGCCGCTCAGCCCGTAGTCGGCGGCGAGCTCCGCCGTCGTCTTCTCGGGGGTCTTGCCGACGGTGGCGACGGGCGCGGTCATGGCCGTGCTGTCTAGCCGATATGGCGCGGGAAGGAACCGGGCCGGCGGCATAGGGGATCACCCCAGCTATGCACGCCGTCGCCGCCGAGGCACCCTCCCTTTGTCCTGGGGGAGCGGCGCCATGCTGGTCGCGGAGAGCGGTTCACAGATCCGGGTCGGCGCCCTCTTCGGCGGGACGTCGGCGGGGCCGGGCGCCACCGGGGCCCGGGCGGGCTATGCGGGAGACTGGAACCCGGCTTCCGGCTCGGGCGCGAGCGTGAGCTCGGCGGCGAGCCGTTGGCCGACACCGTCGGCGGCTCCGACGCCCCAGCCGTCCGCCGCGCCTTCGCCCCGAGCCGGAGCGCGTCCCGGCCCGACGCCCAGCCCCTCGCCCGGGCCCGTCCCGCAGGCTCCCCACGTCCTCACGCCGGCCGAGATGGCCGCGCAGAAGGCGGCCGCCAGGCACGAGCTGCAGACCGCCAAGATCGACGCCACACTGGCGCAGGACGTCTACAACGACCCGCCGAACCCGCCCGCGGGCTACCGCGTCGCCGACGATGCGCAGCTGTCCAGGCTTGGCCTCACCCCGGCGATGCTCGACGACGGCCGGTCGGACTTCAAGGCGCGCGTCTACGTCGGCGACGACGGCCGCACGGTGGTGGCCTACCGCGGCTCACAGTCCCGGGAGGACTGGAGGAACGACCTCCAGCAGGGGTCGGGAGCACACTCGGACTACTACGACCGGGCCATCGACATCGGGCAGCGCGTCGCGCGCTCAGGCGAGGCTGTGACCTTCACGGGCCACTCGCTGGGCGGCGGTCTGGCCTCGGCCTCGGCGGTGGCCTCGGGGCGGGAGGCGGACACCTTCAACGCCGCGGGCCTCACCGGCGCCACCCTCTCGCAGGCCAGGGCGGCTGACCGGGCGGCGGGCGGGCGAGGCGCAGGCGCCCATGTCGATGCGTACTACGACGGCGGCGACCCGCTCTCCCGGCTGCAGGACGCGAACGCGCTGGAGGGCGCGGGCGTCGGCGGCGGGCTCCTCGGCGGGGTCTTCGGGCCGATCGGCGCGGGCGCCGGCATCGTCCTGGGCGGCCTCGTGGGGCATGCGCCCAGCGCCTACGGCACGCGCCACGTGCTCGACACCATCGACCCCCCGGGCGGCGGCTCGGTGCTCGACCGCCACGGCATGGACTACGTCCAGCGCGGCCTGGACAGGGCGCTGGCCGGGCTGCACTGATCGCGGGATGTCCAGGCGCGGCAGGTCTCGTCCGGCCGGGGTCGCGGCGCTCGCGGGGGTGATCGGCATGGTGCTCGGCGCAGGCGAGGCGCAGGCCGGCTTCCGAGCCGGCACGGTCCTGCCCCACCGCGAGGCGGTGCTCGCCGCCGTGGACCACGGCCAGGGCGGGCGCGAGGTCATGGACGCGGTGTTCCGCGGCGACCGCGCCGCCGTGGAGCGCCTGCTCCACGCAGACCCGCAGCTCGCCCGCGCCAGCGACGGCAAACGTTTCGACCTGCTCTCCGTGGCGGTCGGGCGCGGCGACGCCGCCATGGTCCGCACCCTGCTGTCGCTGGGGGCGCCGCCCGACGGGCCGCACGGCGAGGTGCCGCTCGGCTTGGCGCTGCGGGCGGACACGCCGGACCTCGCGCAGGCGCTGCTCGACGGCGGGGCGAGCCCCGACGCCGTCGGACCCCGCCTCGTCCGCCCGCTGGACGAGGCGGTGCTGCTCGACTCCAAGGGGGCCGTGCGGCTCCTGCTCGACAAGGGCGCGGACCCCGACGCGGCGGACGCGGTGGGCTCCACGCCGCTGATCACCGCCTGCAGCACGGGCCGCGCGGAGATCGCGCTCGTGCTCATGGACCACCGCGCCGACCCTTGGGCTGTAGGCGTCAACGGCGACACGGCCGCCGACTACCTGCGCACCGCCCCCAAGCGGGGCGGCCCGGACGGCGCCGCCCTGCCTCGCCTGGTGCAGCGGCTCACCGCGGCGGGGGCGTGGCCCGCGATCCCGGCGCCCGAGGTGCGCCGGCTGGTGCTGAAGGGCGCCTGGCCACCCCCGTCGGCGGGGGGAAAGGGGCGCAGGCCCTCGGCCCAGGTGGTCTCGGCCATGCGCGCCCACTGGAACCCCGACGGGAGCAAGGCCGCGCGCTGAGCGCCCACCGGCTCGGCGCCCGGCGCGTCGCACGAGGGAACAGGGCGGTGCGGGGGGCCGTTTCCCCTCCACGACAGGAGACCCGCATGACCGATCCCAAGCCCGGCGACTACGACGACCTCGGCGAGCCCGACACGAGCTTCACCACCGACACGCCGCGCGCCAACGCCGCCGTGCACAACGGCCAGGGCGTGGGCGCGGCCGAGATCGCCGCCCAGCGCGATCCCGAGGGCGGCCTCGTCTCGCCCGACGCCGACGACGTGGACGTGCGCGCTCCCGACGAGGCCGACAGCGCGCCCGACGGCAACGGGAGGGCGTGATGGCCCACGGGAACACCGATTCCACCAAGGCGACCGCGCAGAACGCGGTCACCGACGAGGAGCAGCCCAACGATCCCGGCCGCGCCCAGAAGGCGGCGGACCACCCCGAGGCGCGCGCCTACACCGCGCCCGACTTCCGCGACGCCTCGCTGAGCGCGCCCGCGGCGGGTGAGGTGGGCGACTTCGCCGACCTGGACGAGCCCTCCGGCGGCATGGCGCAGGGCCGCACCAACACCAACCGGGAGGCCCACGCGCAGGACCAGGGTCAGGGTCCCAAGACGCAGGCGGCCAACAGGGCCATGTCCGGCTCGGGCTCCTCCGACCAGGGTTCGCAGTGATGGCCGGCGGAGACGCAGGGGACCGCGCCGGCGTCTCCACGGGGCCGAACAGCCGGCCGCTGAACGACACGGTGGCCGAGACCGGCGCGGGCGTTCCCGACGACGCGGTGCTCGACGGCCAGCTGCAGCCGGGCGAGCTCGGGGCCGGGGCCGAGGCCGCGGTGGCCGCCCTGCAGCGCAGCGGCTGGGCCCCGGGCGCGGAGGGCGGCGCCCCGGACGACGCCGAGCCCGAGAGCGAGGCGCACCCCAGCTGATCGCCTCCGCTCCGCCATCCCGCCGGAGCCGGGTGGGCGGAGCAGGCGTCACGCCGCCGCGGCCACGCTGCGGAACACCAGCGCGCCGTCGGCGGAGCCCAACTCGTCCTCGAAGGCGCGGTCGGGGTGGGGCATGAGGCCGAGCACGTTGCCGCGGTCGTTCACGATCCCGGCGATGGCGCGCGAGGAGCCGTTGGGGTTGTCGCGATAGCGGAAGACGACGCGCCCCTCGCCCTCCAGCCGATCCAGGGTGGGCTCGTCGGCGAAGTAGTTCCCCTCCCCGTTGCCCACCGTCATCACCGCCTCCCGCCGCTCGCCGAAGCCCGCGGTGAAGCGGGTCTGCGCGTTGGCCACCTCCAGCGTCACCGGCTTGCAGACGTACCTGAGCCGGGCGTTGCGCAGGAGGGCGCCGGGCAGCAGGCCCGCCTCGCACAGGACCTGGAAGCCGTTGCACACGCCCATCACCGCCGCGCCCCGCTCGGCCGCGCGCACCACCTCGCGCATCACGGGCGATTGCGCCGCCATGGCCCCGCAGCGCAGGTAGTCGCCGTAGGAGAAGCCGCCGGGCAAGACGATCAGGTCGAGGTCGGGGGCGAGCTCCGTCTCGGCGTGCCAGACCATCTGCGGCCTGAACCCCGTGGAGCGCTCCACCGCCACCGCGCAGTCGCGGTCGCAGTTGGATCCGGGAAAGACGACGACGGCGGACTTCACGCGCGCTCTGGCTCGCGCAGCTCCAGACGCTTCTCGATCCTGTCGACCCGAGTCTCCTGCCGGCCGAGGCTCGCGTAGATGTTTCCGATATCCTGGTGGACGGCGTACACATACGTGCGGATCGCGGTGAGCTCACCTTTGATCTCTCGGATGTCATGACGCATGGCCGATTGCTCCTCCTGCACCTTCTGCAGGACGGCGAAAATCAGCTCGTTGGTAACCTCGGCCATGATCCGCTCCTCAATCCAGCATCACCTTGTAGCTCTCGATGACCGCGTTCGCGAGCAGGCGGTCGCACATGGCGTTCGCCTGCGCCTCGGCCTCCGCGCGGTCGGCGGCGGCCAGGTCCAGGGTGATGGTGCGGCCCACGCGCACGTCGCTCACGCCGGCGAAGCCCAGCCCGGCCAGCGCGCCCCCGATGGCCTTGCCCTGCACGTCCAGCACGCCGGGCTTGAGGAAGACGTCGATGCGGACCTTCACGGCGCCGGCCTCAGTGCACCGAGTTGCCCAGGCCGCCCTGGATGACGGTGGGCATCTCCTTCATGATCCCCAGGCGCCGGGCGACTTCGGTGTAGCTCTCCACCACGTTGCCCATGTCCTGGCGGAAGCGGTCCTTGTCGAGCTTCTCGCTGGTCTGGGTGTCCCACAGGCGGCAGCAGTCGGGGCTGATCTCGTCGGCGATGATCAGGCGGCTGAACTCGTCATCCTCCCACAGGCGGCCGAACTCGATCTTGAAGTCCACCAGCGTGATCCCGACAGCCCCGAACATGCCGGACAGGAAATCGTTCACGCGCAGCGTCGCCGCCAGCATGTCGTCGATGTCCTGGGTGGTGGCCCAGTTGAAGGCGGTGATGTGCTCCTCGGTGACGAGCGGGTCGTTCAACTCGTCCTTCTTGTAGTAGAACTCGATGATCGAGCGCGGCAGTTGCTGGCCTTCCGGCAGGCCGAGGCGCGTGGCGATGGAGCCGGCGGCCACGTTCCTGCACACCACCTCCAGCGGCACGATTTCCACTTCCTTCACCAGCTGTTCGCGCAGGTTCAGCCGGCGGATGAAGTGGTTCTGGATGCCGATCGCGTTCATGCGCGTCATGATGTATTCGCTGATGCGGTTGTTCAGCACGCCCTTGCCTTCCAGCACGGCTTTCTTCTGGGCGTTGAAGGCGGTGGCGTCGTCCTTGAAGTACTGGATCAGCGTGCCGGGCTCCGGACCTTCGTAGAGGATCTTGGCCTTGCCCTCGTAGATCTTCTTGCGGCGGCTGGTCATCGGCGCTCCGTCGTCCCCACGGCGCAGCGCCGCGTGGCGAGGGAGCCGACGCGGCTTGGGGCGGGGGATGGATATAGGTCGGCCGGAACCTAACGGAACGGGACCCCCTTCGCAAACCGCCGGTCGATCGGCTACAGCCCCCGCCGGGCACGGCCACGGGAGAGGCGGATGACGACCTTCGACGAACGCGAGAGGGGCTACGAGGCCAGGGCGGCCCACGACGCGGACGTCGAGTTCAAGGCCCAGGCCCGGCGCGACCGCCTCCTGGCGCAGTGGGTCGGCCCCAAGCTGGGGCTGGAGGGCGAGGCCCTGGCCGACTACGTCACCGCCGTCTGGCGCGCCGACCTCAAGCGCCCCGGCGACGGGGACGTCTACGACAAGGTCATGGTGGACCTGCAGGCGGGGGGCGTCCCCGTCACCGGCGCCGAGCTGCGGGCCCAGATGGACGCCCTGCTTGTCCAGGCGCGGCGGGAGCTGGCCGAGGGCGCCTGACATCACCAGGCCCCGGTGAGGTCGGGCAGGGGCCGGCGCTCGTCGTCCTCGTCCGGCGCGTCGGCGTCGGCGGCGAGATCGGCGGCCAGGAGCTTCTCCAGCGTGGCCTGCGCCTGGCGCGAGGCCGTGATGAAGCCGTCGTCGTCCAGGTCCCAGGCGGGGCGCAGCCTGTCGAACAGCCGCCCGTCGTGGACGCGGAAGATGTCCGCCGCGCGACGCGCCCGCACCGGGCGGAAGCCCAGCCGCACCAGCGCCTCGCGCCCCACCGCCAGGCTGGCCTCGTAGGTCTCGCGCTCCGCGTGGTCGGCGCCCTTGGCCAGGAGTTCGTAGGCGTGGCCGCGGTCGAAGGCGCGCGCCAGCACGACGAGGTGCGGGAAGGCCGCCTTGGCCGTCTCCACCAGCTCCTCCGCCTTGGCGCGGTCGTCGATGGCCACGATCAGCACCCTGGCCGTCTGCGCTCCGGCCGCCCGCAGGAGGTCGAGGCGCGAGGCGTCGCCGTAGTTCACCCGGCGGCCGAAGCGGCGGAGGAGGTCGATCTGCTGCAGGCTGGAGTCCATCACCGACAGCTGGAAGCCGTTGGCGACGAGCAGGCGGCCGGCGATCTGGCCGAAGCGGCCGAAGCCGGCGACGATCACGTCCGCCCCGTCGTCGAACTCCACGTCGGCGTCGCGCGTCTCGCGCGGAGTGCGCGACAGGCGTTCGGCGGCGCGCTGGAACAGGGCGAACAGGAAGGGCGTCAGCACCATGGAGAGCGCCACCACCGCCGACAGGAGCCGCCCCAGCTCCGCGGGGATCACCGCGGCGCCCACGGTGAAGGTCACGAGCACGAAGGCGAACTCGCCCCCCTGGCTCAGCGCCACCGCGGTGGCCGCCGCCTCGCGCAGCCGCATGCCGGAGACGCGCGCGGCGAGGAGCATCACCACCGTCTTGGCCGTCATCAGCGCCAGCACCAGGCCCGCCAGCAGCAGCGGCTCGCGCCGCACCAGCGCCAGGTCCAGCCCCGCGCCCACCGTGACGAAGAAGAGGCCGAGGAGGAGGCCGCGGAAGGGGTCGATGTCGCTCTCCAGCTCGCGCCGGAACTCGCTCTCGGCCAGCACCACCCCCGCCAGGAAGGCGCCCAGCGCGGGCGACAGGCCCACCGCCGTCATCAGGGCGGCCACCGCCACCACGATCAGGAGCGCCGCGGCGGTGAAGATCTCGCGCAGCTCCGCGCCCGCGATGTAGCGGAACAGCGGGCGCACCGCGTAGCGCCCGCCCCACACCACCGCCGCGATGGCGCCCAGGATCAGCGCGGGCTTCAGCCACACGGGCGCCCAGGCCAGGGCGTCGCGCCCGTGCGCCCCCGCTCCCGTTGCGGGCTCCAGCGCCAGGAGCGGCAGGAGGATGAACAGCGGGATCACCGCCAGGTCCTGGAACAGGAGCACGCCGAACGCCGCCGAGCCCACCGGCCCCTTCCGCAGGCCCCGCTCCTCCAGCATCGACAGCACGATGGCGGTGGAGCTCATGGACAGGATCGCCCCGCACGCCACCGCCGTCCGCCACGGGAGGCCCAGCGCCAGGGCGATCCCGGCCCCGGCGGCGGTGGAGAGCAGCACCTGCGCGCCGCCCAGGCCGAAGATCGCGCCGCGCAGGTCCCACAGCAGAGCCGGCCGCACCTCCAGCCCGATGAGGAACAAGAGGATCACCACGCCGAACTCGGCCACGTGCATCACCTGCGTGGGGTCGCCGATCAGGTTCAGCGCGGAGGGCCCGATCACCACCCCGGCCACGAGGTAGCCCAGCACCGAACCCAGCCCCAGCCGCTTGGCCACGGGCACGGAGACCACGCCCGCCAGGAGGTAGGTGAAGACCTCGGTGAGGAGGGCGGCGGTGTTCATGCGTCGGCGCTCCGGGGGTGCGGGCGCAAGCCTTAGCCGTTCGCCCCCGCCCGGTCATCGCATGCCCAGCCCCGCCCGCGCCCAGGCGGGCGGGGCTGGGGGAAGCGGGGGGCCGGTGGGGCGCGGGGCGTGCGCGGTTCCGGCGTGCGGCTCGAGTCCTCCCCCGATCTCGGGGGAGGTGGCGCGCGGCGCAGCCGCGTGACGGAGGGGGCGGCGCGACGTGTCTTCTTCGAGTCCGCCGACTGCGGGACCGGGCGCCCACCCTCCGACATCGGGCGTCTCCCCCGCCCCAGCGTCCGGCGACGGGGAAAGGGAAGCGCACTCCGTTCCGGCGTGCGGGTCGTGCGGGTCGTGCGGGTCGTGCGGCTCGGCCGCGGCCGCCGCCGACCACTCGGCGAGCTGACGCGCCTCCTCCCGCGACAGGCGGCGCAGCTGGCGCATCAGCCGCTCCCAGCCCAGGGCGTCGGCCAGGCGGCCCTGGCGGACGGCGAGGGACAGACGCCGCCAGGCCAGGTAGGCCATGTCGCGCGCCGAGAGCGGGTCGTCGTCCAGGCCCGTGTCCAGGTCGGCCGCCGGCGCCGTCGGCTCGGGGTCCGGCGCGTCGGCGCGCCGCCAGCCCTCCTCGCGCGCCCGCACGCGCAAGGCGGTGAGCCCCACCCCAAACCGGGCGCACAGCTCGGGCGCGGACACGCCCGCGAGGTAGCCCTCCCGCACCCGCCCCCACGTCTCCGGCGACCGCCGCCGCGCCCCGGGCGCCCCGCGCGGCTCGGCCTCGCGAAAGGCGGAGGCGAACTCGGCGTCGTCGTACGGCATGGCGGAGCCTCCGGCGGGGGAGCCCCATCATCGCCCCGCGCGGCGGGTGGGGGGATGAGGCGTTGGAGTGATCCCGCGTGCGGGGCCGGCCGGAGCAGGGCCGCTCAGTCTGCGTCCCGGCGTCCGCCGGGACGAGCGGGGGAGAAGGGTGGTGACCACCTTCTCCCTCTCCTTGTCTGCGTCAGCCCTGTGTTTGACGCTCTGCGGGGCGATGAACTGATTGGAGGGACGCCCCGCGTCCCGACGCCAACCGATTGGCCGTCGCGCGCAGGGCGGGTCAAGGCCGGAGAGCGGAGCGTGCCTTGACGCGGCCGAGCACGGCGGCCCCGCCGCGATGTCCGATGAGCCTCAAGCGTGGTGGACCCGGCCAC
This sequence comes from uncultured Caulobacteraceae bacterium, assembly GCA_964237305.1. Classification (GTDB taxonomy): domain Bacteria; phylum Pseudomonadota; class Alphaproteobacteria; order Caulobacterales; family Caulobacteraceae; genus JASLDZ01. The sequence goes on along the minus strand of CAXSHO010000021.1, from coordinate 17,152 downwards.
CGGGCCCGGCCGCCCTCAAGGGACGCCTTCGGCTCTGCGCCCTTGACCTGGTCCGCGCCCGGCGGCTGACGCATGGGCGTCCCCGGATCAAGTCCGGGGCAGGCTCCCGCGGGGCGTCCCCTCTTGAGTTCAACGCCCTGCGGGGCGTCGAACTCAGGGCTGACGCAGGTGAGAGGAGAGGCCGCTTACTCTCCGCTCATCCCCGCGCATGCGGGGAGCCAGACTTGTTGGAGGTCGAGACGGCCGCGGTCCGGTCGATAACCTGGATCCCCGCATCCGCGGGGATGAGCGGGTGGGTGGACGCCCGCCCCGCCTGCGGGGCGCGCGGCTAGCCCCCCCCGAACACCCGCGCGAAGATCAGGTCCACGTGCTTGAAGTGGTGCCCGTCGTCGAACAGTTCGGCCAAGGCGGCGGGGGGCAGGGCGGCGGAGACCTCCGCGTCGGCGTTGAGGAAGTCGAGGAAGCGGCCCTCGCCGCGCCAGACGCGCATGGCGTGGCGCTGCACCGCCGCGTAGCCGGCCTCGCGGCTCATGCCCGCCTGGGTGAGGGCCAGGAGCACGCGCTGGCTGTGGACCAGGCCGCCCAGCCGGTCGAGGTTCCTGCGCATGTTCTCCGGATAGACCGTCAGCCGCTCCATCAGGCCGGCCAGGCGGCGCAGTGCGAAGTCGAGGTGCACGCAGGCGTCGGGCGCGATGCCGCGCTCCACGGAGGAGTGGCTGATGTCGCGCTCGTGCCACAGCGCCACGTCCTCCAGCGCGGGGACCACCGCCGAGCGCACCAGCCGCGCCAGGCCGGTGAGGTTCTCGCTCAGCACCGGGTTGCGCTTGTGGGGCATGGCGGAGGAGCCTTTCTGGCCGGGGTCGAACGCCTCCTCGGCCTCCAGCACCTCCGTGCGCTGCAGGTGGCGGACCTCCGTCGCCAACCGCTCCACGCTGGAGGCCACCACCGCCAGGGCGGCGAAGAAGGCGGCGTGGCGGTCGCGGGGGATCACCTGGGAGGAGACGGGCTCCACGGCCAGGCCCAGCATCTGCGCCACGTGCGCCTCCACGCGCGGGTCCACGTTGGCGAAGGTGCCGACCGCGCCGGAGATGGCGCAGGTGGCCACCTCGAACCGCGCCATGGCCAGCCGCTCGCGGGCGCGCACGAACTCGGCGTAGTGGCCGGCGAGCTTCAGGCCGAAGGTGGTCGGCTCGGCGTGGATGCCGTGGCTGCGGCCCACGGTGGGGGTCAGCCGGTGCTCGAAGGCGCGGCGCTTCAGGGCGGCGAGCACCAGCTCCACGTCCTCCAAGAGGAGGTCGGCGGAGCGGGTGAGCTGCACGGCCAGGCAGGTGTCGAGCACGTCGGAGCTGGTCAGGCCCTGGTGCAGGAAGCGCGCCTCGGGGCCGACCACCTCGGCCACGTGGGTCAGGAAGGCGATGACGTCGTGGCGGGTGGTGCGCTCGATCTCGTCGATGCGCTCGGCGTCCCAGGTCACGTCGCGGCCGCGGGCCCAGATGGCGGCGGCGGCCTCGCGCGGGATGGTCCCGAGCTCGGCCATGGCGTCGGCGGCGTGGGCCTCGATCTCGAACCAGATCCTGTAGCGGGTCTCGGGCGACCAGACGGCCGCAGCCTCCGGCCGGGCGTATCGAGGTATCATGCGGTCGCCTGGAGCGGGATGATCGCGCGGCGGGTGGCGCCGCGCGTGCGGGCGGAGTGCCGAGAGAGCGCGGGGAGTGTCAAGCCGGCACACCCCGCAAGGGCTGGACGGGACCGAACGACCATGGCGCGCACCACGCAGATCATCCTGGCCGCGACGCTGGCGGGCGGCCTCGGCGGCCTCGGCTACGCCTGGGCGGGCGAGTTCCATCCGGGGGCGCGGCCGCCCGCCTCGGCGCGGCCCGGCCAGTGCTTCGGACAGGTCGTCGCCGCGGGGCCGACGCAACGCTCCGCCGAGCGGGTGCTGGTGCGCCCCGCCCGCACCGAGCAGCGCTGGGCGCCCGCCGTGTCGCGCTGGGAGACGCGGCGCGTGCTGGTGCGCGCAGAGTCGGTGGAGACCGTCCGCATCCCCGCCGCCTACCGCGACGAGGTCAGCTACACCTACGCCCCCGGCCCGCGCCGCATCGAGCGCCGGGCGCCCACCTACCGCCGCGTGGTGGAGCGCGTCCTGGTGTCGCGCGCCCACGTGGAGTGGCGGCGCGGCCGGGGCGGGCTCGGCTACGGCGGCGGCGAGGCGGGCGCCTACCCGCTGCAGCCCACGGGCGAGGTGCTGTGCCGCGTGCTCGTTCCCGCCCGCTACATGACGCGGGTGCGGCTGGTGCAAACGTCGCCGGGCTGCTCGTGCGAGGTGGAGGGGCCGCCCATGCGCCGCCGCGTCGTCACCCGCGTGCTCGTGGCGCCCGAGCGCACGGTCGAGCACCGCCGCCCCGCCGTCTACAGGACGGAGCGCGAGTGCCGCATCGTGCAGCCCGGCCACGCCTACACCGTCACCACGCCCGCCGTTTACCGCACGGTGGAGCACGTGCGGCGCACGCACCGGGCGGGGTGGGAGCAGGTGGTGTGCCCCAACGGGCTCGCACCCTGGGCCATGGCCCGGATGCAGTCGGCGCTGAACGCCCGCGGCTATGCGGCGGGCCCGGAGGACGGCGTGGGGCGCCCCGAGACGATGCAGGCGCTCGGCCGCTGGCAGCGCGACAACCACCTGCCCGCGGGCCAGGTCACGGTCGAGAGCGCGCGCCGGCTCGGCGTGGTGGAGTAGGGCTCTCCATCCCCCTCGTCCTGCGAAGGCGGGGATGAGCGGACCTTGTCAGGGGAGCAGCAGCCGCGCGCCCGCCACCGCCATGCTGAGCGCGCCCACCGCCGCCTGGGCCGGGCGCAGTCGCCGGAAGTAGCGGGGCGCCTCGCCCCGCCGCGCGGCGCGCGCGTCCAGCGCCCCCGCCGCCACGAACCCGCCTGCGAGCACCAGCGGCCACCGAAGGACCATGCCGACCACCGCCACGCCGAACAGCAGCAGGAAGGCGGCCATCTCCTCGAGCGCCGCGCCCCGCCTCTCCGAGAAGCTCAGGCCGCGCCGCACCCCCGCCCAGAAGGCGAGGAGCGCGCCGCCCCAAGCCAGGACCGCCGCGACGGCCGCGGCCCGCAGCCCGCCCACGGGCGCCACCCAGGCGGCGAGCGCGAACACCGGCGGCGGGATGAGCGCCAGCCAGCCGAGCCACATGTCGAGCGCCCGGTCGCCCTGCCCCAGCCCGGCGCTCGCGGCCACGCGCTCCGATGCGGGGCGGCTCACGTCGTCTCCACCTTCGCGGGCCCGGCCCACAGCCGCCGCAGCGCCCGGTCGGCCTCGCCGGGCAGGTTGAACCAGGCGGCGGCCTCCAGCGGGGCCTCCACCACCAGCAGCACGCCGTCGCGCACCCTGCGGGACAGGGCGTTGCGGAGCGCGGCGGGGCTCTCGCGGGCGCGCAGGAGCCAGGCGCCGGGGCCCACGCACGCCCACGGCCCATGCCCGCCGAGCGCCGCTTCGAACCCCTCGGTCGCCTCGGCGGGACCGAGCACCAGCAGCGTCCGCTCCGCGGGCGTGGGCGTCGGGGCCGCGTCGAGCGGTCGTGGCGCCGCCTCGTCGCGGAACAGGTCCGACAGGCCGGGCTCCAGCGCGGCGGGGGTGAAGGGGCCGTCGCGCCCTTCGGCCACCAGGGTGGAGGCGCCGAGACGGCCCTCCTCCCGGAAGGTGCGCAGGCGACCGGGCGGGTAGGGGCCCCAGATGCGGCCTTCCGCCTCGATCCACCAGCGGGCGTCGCTCACCCGGCGACGCGCTCCGGCTCGGGCGCGCCCGCGGCCGTGAGGGCGGCGGCGAGCTCGTCGGTGACCCGCTCCACCTCCGCGGCGTCGCGGCCGCGCACCACCAGGTTCGCGCCGTACCCTTCGGGCGTGAAGAACGGGTAGGAGCCGAGGCTCATCTCCGCGTGCGCCCGGGCGACGGCCTCCAGCGGCGCGGCCAGCACGCCCTCGCCCATGCCCGACACCCGCAGGGTGCGGCTGTGGGTGACGGCGCCCGTGCGCAGGCGGGGGCCCACGTCCTCCAGCATGCCCTTCATCACGCCGGGCACCCCCGCCATGACGAACACGTTGCGGACGTTGAAGCCGGGCGGCCCCCCTTGCGGGTGGGTGATCCTGCCCGCGCCGGGCGGCAGGCGGGCCATGCGGCGGCGGGCGGCGTTGGGGGGCTCGCCGTAGCGGGCGGTCATGGCGGCGACCACGGCCGCGTCCTCCTCCAGGGCGACGCCCATCGCCTCGGCCACGGCGTCGGCGGTGATGTCGTCGTGGGTGGGGCCGATGCCGCCGGTGGTGAACAGGTAGTCCCACCGCCCGCTCAGCGCGCGCACCGCGTCCACGATCTCCCCGTGCACGTCGGGCACGACGCGCACCTCCCGCAGGTCGACGCCGTAGGGCTGGAGGAAGCGGGCGATGCTGGCGATGTTGGTGTCGGCGGTGCGGCCTGACAGGATCTCGTCGCCGATCACCAGCACGGCGGCGGTGACGAGGTCTTGCGGATCGGCCATGGCGCCGAGTAGCCCGCCCCGTGCTCTTCCCGCAACCGCTCCTGCGCGGCCGCCTCGTGCGCCGCTACAAGCGCTTCCTGGCCGACGTGGTGCTGGACGGCGAGCGGGAGGAGACCACCGTCCACACGCCCAACCCGGGCGCCATGCTGGGCCTGCAGGCGCCGGGCTCCGTCGTGTGGCTGTCGCGCTCGGAGTCGCCGACGCGCAAGCTGCCGCTGACGCTGGAGCTGGTGGAGGCCGACGGCGCGCCCGTGGGCGTCAACACGCTCACGCCCAATGCGCTGGCCGCCGAGGCGCTGGCGGCGGGCGCCATCCCCGAGCTCGCCGGCTACGCCTCGCACCGCCGCGAGGTGCGCTTCGGGGACGCCAGCCGCATCGACTTCCTGCTGGAGGGCCCGGGCCGCCCGCCCTGCTGGGTGGAGGTGAAGAACTGCCATCTCATGCGCACGGCGGGCCTCGCCGAGTTCCCCGACTGCCGCGCCGCCCGCAGCGAGAAGCACCTGCGCGAGCTGGAGACCGCCGCGGCGCGGGGCGAGCGGGCGGTGCAGCTATTCGTCGTCCAGCGCACCGACTGCCACCGGTTCAGCGCCTGCCGCGACCTGGACCCCGCCTACGCCGCGGCGCTCGACCACGCGGGCGTCCACGGGGTCGAGGTGCTGTGCTATGCCTGCGACGTGTCGCCCGCGGGGGTGCGGATCTCGCACCGCCTGCCGTGGGTGGACGACCCGCACTGAGACCCGCCATGTCGCTCGCCAACGAACTCGAACCGCTCGTCCGCACCGAGGAGATCCGCATCCACGGCCCGGAGGGTTTCGCCGGCATGCGCCGGGCGGGGCGGCTGATCGCCGAGTGCCTGGACTTCATCACCCCCTTCGTCGTTCCGGGCGCGGTCACCGACGAGCTGGACCGGCGGGTGCGCGAGTGGACGCTGGACCACGGCGCGCTGCCCGCGTGCCTGGGCTACCGCGGCTACTGGAAGACGATCTGCACCTCCATCAACCACGTGGTCTGCCACGGCATCCCCGGCGAGCGGGCGCTGCGCGAGGGCGACATCGTCAACATCGACCACGGCCTGGTGCTGGACGGCTGGCACGGCGACAGCTCGCGCATGTTCGGCGTGGGCGACGTGGGCCCGCGGGCGCGGCGGCTGATCGACGTCACCTACGAGTCGCTGGAGGCGGGGCTGGCCGTCATCAAGCCGGGCGTGCGGCTGGGCGACCTGGGCCACGCCATCCAGCGGGTGGTCGAGAGGAACCGCATGAGCGTGGTGCGCGACTTCTGCGGCCACGGCGTGGGCCGGCTGTTCCACGACGCGCCCAACGTGCTCCACTATGGCCAGCCGGGGACGGGGCCGGAGCTGAAGGCGGGCATGATCTTCACCGTGGAGCCCATGGTGAACCTGGGCAAGCCGGGCACCAAGGTCCTGGCCGACGGATGGACGGCGGTGACGCGCGACAAGTCGCTGTCCGCCCAGTGCGAGCACTCGGTGGGCGTGACGGCGGACGGGTGCGAGATCTTCACGGGCTCGCCCGCCGGACTGTTCCAGCCGCCGCTGGGTTGAGGCGGCT
>CAXSHO010000021.1:8345-11042 GCA_964237305.1 uncultured Caulobacteraceae bacterium | reverse complement strand
TGTTCAAGCCGCCCTACACCGGGGTCGCGTGAGCGAGGCCGACCGGCCGCACCACCTCGGTCACCGCGAGCGGCTGCGCGAGCGCGCCGCGCAGGGCGGGCTGGGCGCCTTGCCCGACTACGAGTTCGTCGAGCTGCTCCTGTTCCGCACCTTCCCGCGGGGCGACGTCAAGCCGCTCGCCAAGGCGCTCGTCGCCCGCTTCGGTTCGGCCGCCGGCGTGCTCACCGCCTCGTTGGACGAGCTGAGGAGCGTGCCCGGGGTGGGCGAGGCCGCGGCGCTGGACCTCAAGGCGGTGCAGGAGGCGGCGGGCCGCATCTCCCGCGCGACCGTGCACGACCGGCCGGTGATCTCGTCGTGGACCGCGCTCCTGGACTACGTGCGCACCGCCATCCAGCACGAGGGGCGCGAGCAGTTCCGCGTGCTGTTCCTCGATAAGAAGAACCAGCTGATCCGCGACGAGGTGATGAACCACGGCACGGTGGACCACGCCCCGGTCTACCCGCGCGAGGTGGTGCGCCGGGCGCTGGAGCTGTCGGCCTCCGCGCTGATCCTGGTGCACAATCATCCGTCCGGCGACCCGTCGCCCTCGGGCGCGGACATCTCCGTGACCAAGGAGATCGTGGCGGCGGCCAAGACGCTCAACATCGCCGTTCACGACCACCTGATCGTGGGCCGCAAGGGCGTGGAGAGTCTGAAGAGCCGCGGGCTGATGTGACCTTCCCACCCGCTCATCCCGGCGAACGCCGGGACCCAGGGCCGACCGTGGTCCCGCGCTCGGCGTCGGGATGGCGGGTTCCAGCATCCTCGCTCCCGGATCTGGGTCCCGGCCTTCGCCGGGATGAGCGGAGGGAGCGCAAACTCACCCCGCCTCCCACTCCCGCACCTCGGGCGTGGCCAGGAGCGCCGCGGCGTAGTCGGCCGCGGCCCCCGCGTCACCGTGCGGCGCGAGGTCGACGACGTAGGTGCGCAGCCGCGTGGCCACGGGCGTGAAGAAGGCGTCGGCGATGGTCCAGCCGCCGAACAGGAAGTCGCCGCCCGCGCCGTGCACCGCGCGCAGCCCCGTCCACAGCTCCACCAGCCGCCGGAGCTCGGCCGCGGCGGCGGCGGAGGCCTCGCGGGGGTCGTAGCCGTCCAGGTCCATGGGGAACTCGGTGCGGATCGCGGGGAAGCCCGCGTGCATCTCGGCGGTGGCGGCGCGGGCGCGGGCGCGGGCGGACGCGTCGGCGGGCCACAGCCGCGCCTGCGGGTGCTGCTCGGCCGCCCACTCGCAGATGGCCAGGCTGTCCCAGACCACCACGCCGTCGTCGAGCTTGAGCGCGGGCACGCGGCCGGAGGGCGAGCCCTCGCGCAGGATCTCGGCCCGCGTCTGCGGCCGCCGCAGCGCCACGGCCGTCGTGCGGAAGTCCGCCCCCGCGCGCCGGAGCACCAGCCAGGCGCGCATCGACCACGAAGACCACGCCCGGTCGCCGATCAGAAGCTCCATCCGTCCGTCTCCCGTCCACGCCGCCGCCGCTGGCGCGCCGCCCGCGGCTTCGATAGCGTCTTCGCCAGCGATAAGAACAGGGTCGGGAGCGTGCAGGTGAGTCAAACCGAAGGGGAGGGGTCCGCCCCGGCGCCCGCCTTTTCCGGCGGGTACAGGTCGGCGGTGCTGGGCCTGCTGCTTCTGGCCTACACCTTCAACTTCATCGATCGGACGATCATCTCCACCATCGCGCAGGCCATCAAGGTGGACCTGAAGGTCACCGACGCCCAGCTGGGGCTCCTAAGCGGGCCCTACTTCGCGTTCCTCTACACCTTCCTGGGCATCCCGCTGGCGCGGCTGGCCGAGCGCCGCAGCCGCACCTGGATCATCACGGGGTCGCTGGTGGTGTGGTCGGGCTTCACCGCGCTGTGCGGGGCGGCCGCCAACTTCGGCCAGCTGGCGCTCCTGCGTTTCGGGGTGGGGGTGGGGAGGCGGGGCTCTCGCCGTCGGCGCACTCGCTGGTGTCGGACTACTACCCGCCGCAGAAGCGCGCCTCCGCGCTGGGCGTCTACTCGCTCGGCATCCCGCTGGGCACCATGTTCGGCGCGGTGCTGGGGGGCTGGCTGGCGCAGGACTTCTCCTGGCGCATGGCCTTCCTGGTGGTCGGCGCGCCGGGGGTGCTGCTGGCGCTCGTGTTCAAGTGGGTGGTCAAGGAGCCCGCGCGGGGGGCGTCGGACGTCGCGGCGACGCCGGCGCTGGCGGAGGACGTCGCCCCCGAGCCGTCGACGCTCGCGCCCTCGCGCTTCCAGGGCTCCGTGCACACCAACCTGTTCGTGGTGGGCGAGGCGCTGTTGGCCGCCGCCTTCGCGGGAGCGGTCCTCCTGTGGCTCCTCGCCGGCCTTCACGTCACCAGCGGGGTCCGCGCGATGCTGGTGGTGGGCGTCGTCGGCGGCGTCCTGGCGGTGGTCGACCGCGCCAACACCGCGCCGCGTGGGGCCGGGAGCTACGTGCTGGCGCTGGAGGTCTCCGAGCTGTGGTCTGTGGCGGGGACGCTGTTCGCCCGGTGGCCCGTGTTCAACATGGTCATGGGGATCACGGTGGCCTCCTTCGCCTCCTACGGCACGAACGCCTTCGTGCCGCCCTACCTCGTTCGCGAGTACGGGCTGGGGCTCAAGATGGTGGGCCTGATCGTCGGCGTGGTCGCAGGCGCGTCGGCCGGGGCGGGTACGCTGATC
>CAXSHO010000021.1:3990-8335 GCA_964237305.1 uncultured Caulobacteraceae bacterium | reverse complement strand
ACGGCCACGCTCGCTCCGGCGATTGGCCCGACGATCGGCGGCTTCCTCACCGACCGCCTGGGGCGGCGCTCGGCCGTGTGGTACGCGCTGGTGCCCGCCATCGGCATCGCCGTGGCCGTGCCGCTGTACATCCTGGGCTACAACCAGCCGACCTGGCAGCGGACGGCGCTGATCCTCCTGGTCCCGGGCGTGTTCCACTACACCTATCTCGCGCCCACCTTCGGCGTGGTGCAGAACTCGGTGGACGTGCGCAGGCGGGCCACGGCCACCGCGATCCTGTTCTTCTTCCTCAACCTGTTCGCGCTCGGCGGCGGCCCGCCGTTCGTCGGCTGGATGATCGACACGCTGGCGGGCTGGAACTTCGCCCATCCCGGCGCGCACCCGCTCTTCGCGTCGGCGCACGGCCTCCTGGGCGGCGGGACGGACTTCGGCCGCGCCTGCCCCGGCGGCCTCGCGCCAAAGGGATCGGCGCCCGCGCTGGCGGCGACCTGCAAGGCGGTGCTGGCGCGGTCCACGCAGCAGGGGATCACGCTGGGGGCGTGCTTCTACGCCTGGGCGTCGCTGCACTACTTCCTGGCGGCGATCGGGATGGTCAAGCACATGGCGGCCCGCGCCAGGGCCTGACGGCGGGCCGCAGGAACCCGCGCCCTCCCGTCCCTGTTCGTGGGAGGAGACCGAGGGAGCCCGCCATGTCCGCCACCGCCGAGAAGACCGATCCCAAGCTGTGGGAGAAGGTGAAGGAGGAGGTCACGGAGGGCGACAAGGGCGGCAAGCCCGGCCAGTGGTCCGCCCGCAAGGCGCAGCTCGCCGTCAACGAGTACAAGCACGAGGGCGGCGGCTACAAAGGGGAGAAGGATCCCCACAACCATCTCGTGGAATGGGGCCAGGAGGACTGGGGCACCAAGAGCGGCGAGGAGTCGGGCAAGACCGGCGAGCGCTACCTGCCCAAGGCCGCCCGCGACGGCCTCTCCAAGGAGGAGTACGCCCGCACCACCGCCAAGAAGCGCGCCGACACCAAGAAGGGCAGGCAGTTCTCCGCGCAGCCGAAGGACGTGGCGAAGAAGACGGCGCCGCACCACGCGGGCGGCGGCGGCTCCGACGCCGCGTCGCCCGGCACCCGGGCGGCGCTCTACGAGGAGGCGAAGAAGCGCGACGTGCCCGGGCGATCCAAGATGACCAAGGCGCAGCTGGAGCACGCGCTGGCCCGCTGAGGCCCGGCGGTCAGGTCGACGCGCTCCCCGTGAGCTTGGCGACGGCCTGCGCCATGGCCCGCCTCTGCTGGGGCGTGCACCTGCTCGTCTCGCAGACGTGGTCGACGGTCCTCTGCATGATGCGGGGCATCATCGCGCGCAGCAGCGGCCCCTCGGCGGCGAAGACGTCCTTCTGGATGGCCACCGTCTTGCCCGCCACCGCCTGGCCGCTGGGGCTCCTCACCCACGCCAGCATGTCGGTGAGCTCCCGCTCCGTGAGTTCGCGCGCGTAGGCCTGCGTGCTGATCTCCAGGAGCTGGGGCGTCAGCGCGGAGACCTCCGCCTCCATGTCGTGCTGGAAGCCCTGCACGAAGTCGGCGTCGGCCCCCGGCATGGCGTCGCTCATCAGCTTGCCCATGGAGCCGAACATCGACTTGGTCATCGCCTCCGCCTGGGCGCGTCCGCCGGTGGCCTCCACGATGTCCTGCGCCAGCTTGAGCCGCACGGGGTCGGCGGGAGCGGGCTGGGCGGCCGCCAGGCCCGTCGAGACGAGCGCCGCCGCCGCCGCCGCCGCGCCCAAGATGATCCACCGCCTCATGGTCCGCCTTCCGTGCACCGGGAACGGCAGTGTCGACCGGCGAAGGGCGGGGGGCAAGGCGCCGCGGCTCAGCCGGGCCGCAGGTCGCGCGCATAGCGGCGCCAGTTCTCCACGTAGTGCCGTGCGCCCGCCTCCAGCCGCCGGACGGCGTCAGCGTCCAGCTCGCGCACCACCCGGCCGGGCGCGCCCATCACCAGCGAGCCGTCGGGGATCACGCGGCCCTCCGGGATCAGGGCGTGGGCGCCGATCAGGCAGTTCCTCCCGATCACCGCGCCGTTCAGCACGGTGGCCTTGATGCCGATCAGCGAGTGGTCGCCCACCGTGCAGCCGTGGAGCATGGCTTGGTGGCCCACCGTGACGCCCCGGCCGAGCGTCAGCGGCGAGCCGGGGTCGGTGTGCAGCACGCTCCCGTCCTGGACGTTGGAGTCCTCGCCCACGACGATGGGCTCGTTGTCGCCCCGCAGCACCGCGCCGAACCACACGCTGGCGCCGCGCAGGAGGCGCACGTCGCCCACCACCACCGCGCCCGGCGCGATCCAGTACTCGCCCGCGGGCGGCAGCTCGGGCGAGACGGGCCCGAGCGCGTGAACCTGGCCCTCCGTCGTCATCGTCGCACCCCCGGTCGTCACGGTTAAGTCGCAGGAAAGACGCTAGGCTCATCCTTGGTTGAGGCGATTCGGGTCGTCCGGGTCGCGCCTCCAGCGGAGATCCGCGTGGCTCCAGGCCCGCATCGCTCCCCTTCCGGCGACGGCCCGCCCGTCCGCGTTCCCCCACCCGTTCGTCCCGCAGGCGCGACCCTCCCCGGTCGCGCCTTTTTCGTTCTCCGCAGGCGCGACCGTCTCCGGTCGCGTCGTCTTCGTTCCCAGAGGAGCGTCATCCCATGACCAAGCGTGCGCTGAAGCGGCAGGTTCGTGAAGGCGAGTTCGAGGCGGGGGAGTTCGCCGACTCCAAGATCCGGCGCCTGCCGTTGGAGCGCCTGGGCGGCGGGGGCTCCCTGGGCGGGGGCGGCTGGTCGCCGCTCGGCGCCGACGATCGCGACCAGGGCTACCTCAAGACGATCAAGCCCAAGTCGCTGGGCCAGGCGCGCCTGATGGAGGCGATCGACGCCAAGAGCCTGGTGCTGGCGCTCGGCCCCGCCGGCACGGGCAAGACCTACCTCGCCATCGCCAAGGCGGTGGAGGCGCTGGAGGCGGGCCGCGTGGGCCGCATCGTGCTGAGCCGCCCGGCGGTGGACGCGGGCGAGACCATCGGCTTCCTCCCCGGCGACGTGGAGGACAAGCTCGCCCCCTACCTCCGCCCGCTCTACGACGCGCTCTCCGACCGGCTGTCCATGAAGAAGGTGCGCGCCTTGATGGCCGAGGGGCTGATCGAGATCGCGCCCGTGGGCTTCATGCGCGGGCGCACGCTCAACAACGCCTTCGTGGTGATCGACGAGGCGCAGAACTGCACCTTCGGCCAGCTGAAGATGCTGCTGACGCGGCTGGGCTGGACCTCCACCATGGTGGTCACGGGCGACCCGGCGCAGTCCGACCTCCTGCCCGGCGTCTCGGGCCTGGCGGAGGCGGCGGAGAAGCTGGAGCGGCTCTCCAACATCGGCGTGGTGCGCCTGGCCGACCTGGACATCGTGCGCCACCCGCTCGTGGCCGAGATGCTGAGCGTGCTGTGACGTCTCGGTCCTCCCCCGGTACGGGGGAGGGGGACCGCCCGAAGGGTGGTGGAGGGGGCTGCGCGACGCATCTGATGTCGCGCCGCCCCCTCCGTCGGCGGAGTTCATCCTCGGGCCGGCCTTCGGCCGGACCCGGGGGCCGCCACCTCCCCCGTGCCGGGGGAGGACTTGGTCACCACGCCCCGGTGTTCGGCATGGAGCTCCACGGCTCGGCGGGCGGCTTCGCGTCGCCCTTCTGCAGGAGCTCGACGGAGATCCCGTCCGGGGAGCGCACGAACGCCATGCGACCGTCGCGCGGCGGACGGTTGATCACCACGCCCGCCGCCTGCAGCGACGCGCACAGCGCGTAGATGTCGTCCACCACGTAGGCGAGGTGGCCGAAGTTGCGGCCGCCCGTGTAGGTCTCCGGGTCCCAGTTGAAGGTCAGCTCCACCTCCGGCGCGCGCTCGGCCCGGGCGCGGCCCTCGTCCTGCGGCGCCGCGAGGAAGACCAGGGTGAACCGGCCCGCCTCGTTCTCCATGCGCCGCGTCTCCACGAGCCCCAGCCCGTCGCGCCAGAAGGCGAGCGACGCGTCGAGGTCGGCCACGCGGACCATGGTGTGCAGGTAGCGCATCGCTCGGTTCCTCCGCTCAGTAGGCCAGGGCCAGGCCGTCGGCGCGCATCTCGCTGGCCGCGGCGTAGACGCGCTCGCCGCCCGCGCTGCGCCGCGCCTCGATGGCGTGGTAGCGGCCGAAGCCGCCGTCCGACGCCGCCAGGGGCCAGCCCATCTCCGCCAGGGCGCGCCGCGTCGCCTCGGGCACGCCGCGCTCCAGCCGCAGCACGCCGAGCGGGCCTAAGCCCGGCGGGTCCTCGCCCATGGACTGGCTGGAGCCCTCGTGGTGCCAGCGCGGG
>CAXSHO010000021.1:2278-3980 GCA_964237305.1 uncultured Caulobacteraceae bacterium | reverse complement strand
GCTGTCGCCGGCGGCCTGCACGTCCAGCCCGTAGTCCACGCGGTTCAGGATGATCTGCGTCTGGCCCTGCGGCTGCATGTCGCCGCCCATGACGCCGAAGCTCATCCACGGCGCGCCGCCGCGGGTGGCGAAACCGGGGATGATGGTCTGGAAGGGCCGCTTGCCCGGCGCGTAGACGTTGGGGTGGCCGTCGCGCAGCGAGAACAGCTGCCCGCGGTCCTGGAACATGAAACCGGCCGGCCCGCCGTCCGGCGCGTCGGGCACGAGGCCGGAGCCCATGCCGCGGAAGTTGGACTGGATGATCGACACCATCATCCCGTCGCCGTCGGCGGTGGTGAAGTAGGTGGTGTCGCCGCGGCTGGGCGCCTGGCCCGGGCTGACGTTCGGGTTGATCCGGTCCGGCCGGATCAGGGCGGCGCGCTCGGCGGCGTAGGCCTTGGAGACCAGCCATTCGTTGGGGACCTTGGCGAAGTCGGGGTCGGCGTAGAAGCGCGCCCGGTCCTCGTAGGCCAGCCGCTTGGCCTCCGCCTGCAGGTGGATGGAGAGCGGCGACTGGAAGCCCGCGCCCTTCAGGTCGAACCGGTCGAGCATGTTGAGCATCTGCAGGGTGGCGATCCCCTGCGTGTTGGCCGCCAGCGCGTGGACGGTGACGCCGCGGTAGTCGGTGGCGAAGGGCTCGGTCCACTCCGAGCGGTGGCGGCGCAGGTCGTCCGCGGTCATCCAGCCGCCGATCCGCTTGAAGTAGGCCTCCACCGCCCGGGCGCGCGCGCCGTCGTAGAAGGCGTCGCGGCCGCCCGCGGCGAGGTCGCGGTAGGTGCGGGCGAGGTAGGGGTTGCGGAAGGGCTCGCCGGGCGTCGGGTAGGGGCCGCCGGGGGCGTAGGTCTTCAGCGCGTTGGCCGTCTCCTCCACGCCGGAGCCCGCGCGGGTGAAGCCGTGGAGGTTGCGGCCGGCGTACCAGCCGATGATGGGCGCCCAGGGCACGCCGCCCTCGCACAGGGCGATGGCGGGCTCGAACAGCCGCGCCCAGGGCAGCTTCCCATAGCGCTTGCGCAGCGTCCACCAGCCGTCCACCGCGCCGGGCACGGAGACGCTGACGGCCCCCAGCGCGGGCAGGGCGCCGCGGACGGCCCGGCCGCGGGCGGTCTCGAGCGAGAGCCCCCGGGGCGAGCGGCCGGAGCCCGCCAGGCCGACGACCTTCTTCTGCCTGGGGTCCCACAGCATGGCGTAGACGTCGCCGCCGATCCCGCTGGAGGTGGGCTCCAGGAAGCCGAGGCAGGCGTTGACGGCGATCGCCGCATCCACCGCCGACCCGCCCGCCTTCAGGATCTCGACGCCGGCCAGCACCGCCAGCGGGTGCGCCGCGCCCACCGCGCCGGTCTTGCCGTAGGCCGCCGAGCGTGAGCCGAAAGAGGCGCCGACCGGCCGGTCGCCCGCGTGCACGTCCGTGCGCTCGTAGCGGTCGGCGCCGGGCGGCTGGAACGGCGCGGGCGGCGGATCGGCCGGTCGCGGGGCGCCGCCCGCGCCCACGCCGGCGGCGGGAGCCTGGGCTGCGGCCGCTCCCGCAGTGACGGCGAGCGGAACGGAGGCGAGGAAGGTGCGGCGGCGCATGGGCGCGACCTTAGCGCCGCGCAGGCCAGCGTCGAGGGCCATCCCTCCTCGTCATCCCGGGCGCGCAGCGACCCGGGACCCAGGACGACGCGCG
>CAXSHO010000021.1:0-2268 GCA_964237305.1 uncultured Caulobacteraceae bacterium | reverse complement strand
CCCCGGGTCGGGCTGCGCCGCCCGGGAGGACGAGGAGACCTGAGCGCTTCGTTCCCGTCACATTACGCCGATCTAACCGCTGTGGGCGCTCCGTCGTGCTAGAGCCGCCGCCCTGACCCGCCGGAGCCCCTCGCCTTGCCCGCCGCCATCCTCCTCGGCGCGAGCCTCATGGCCGCGCAGCTGCCCGACCTGCCGGTGCTGCCCGAGGTGCGGCGCGAGCCTACGGTGACCTACCTCGACCGGGTGGGGAACGTGCTGGCGGTGCGCGGCGGCAAGGTTCCCCCGCCGGTGAACGTCGATAAGCTGCCCGCCTACGTGCCCGCCGCGGTGGTCGCCATCGAGGACCGGCGCTTCTACCAGCACGGCGGGTTCGACCCCGTGGGCATGGCGCGCGCGGTCATGACCGACCTGGCGCGCGGCCGCGCCGACCAGGGCGCCTCCACCATCACCCAGCAGCTGGCCAAGAACATGTTCCTGAGCCAGGACCGCACCTTCGAGCGCAAGGCGCAGGAGCTGGCCTATGCGGTGCAGCTGGAGCGGCGCTACACCAAGAAGCAGATCCTGGGGCTCTACCTCAGCCGCGTCTACTACGGCGGCGGCGCCACGGGGATCGAGGCGGCCTCGCGCCGCTATTTCGGCCACGCCGCCGCCAGGCTGACCCTGCGGGAGGCCGCGACGCTGGCGGGCGTCCTGAAGAACCCCTCCGGCTACAACCCGGCGGAGAACCCCGAGCGTTCGGCCGACCGCACCCGGCTGGTGCTGGACGCCATGGTGGACACGGGCGCCATCACCTCCGCCCAGCGCACCCGCGCCCTCGCCAAGCCGCTGAAGGTGCTGAAGCGCAGCTCCACCGCCTCGGCCCGCTGGTTCGTGGACTGGGCGGCCCCGCAGGCCATGCGCCTCGCCGGCGGCGCGGTGCGCGGCGACCTGGTGGTGGAGACCACGCTCGACCTCCTCCTGCAGGACCGCGCGGCGGCGGCGCTGGAGGCGGCGGTGGCGCGGGGCGAGGGGCAGGGGATCCAGGAGGGGGCGCTGGTGGCGCTGGACGGGCAGGGCCGCGTCCGCGCCATGGCGGGCGGGGCGGACTATGACCGGAGCCAGTACAACCGCGTGGTGCAGGCGCATCGCCAGGCGGGCTCGGCGTGGAAGCCGTTCGTGTACCTCACGGCGATGGAGGCGGGGCGCACGCCCGACACGCCGGTGGTGGACGAGCCGGTGACGATCCGCGGCTGGTCGCCGAAGAACTACACCAACACCTTCCTCGGCCCCCTCACGCTGCAGACGGCGCTGCAGCAGTCGATCAACACCGTGGCCGCGCGTCTCGCCGACGAGGTGGGGCGCGACCGGGTGGCGGCCACGGCGCACCGGCTGGGGATCACCTCGTCGATCAACACCGACCCGGCCATGGCGCTCGGCACCTCCGGCGTGAGCCCGCTGGAGCTCGCCGTCGCCTACGACGCCTTTTCCAACGGCGGCCGGCGCGTTCAGCCCTACGCCGTCGAGCGCATCACCGACGGGGCGGGGAGGGTGGTCTGGCGGGCCCCGCCGCCCTCCACGCCGCCCGTGATCGCCAACCCGCCGTTGTCGGAGATGAACCGGATGCTGCGCGGGGTGGTCGCGGCGGGCACGGGCGTGAAGGCGGCGATCCCGGCGCGTGACCTGGCGGGGAAGACGGGGACCACCAGCGACTACCGCGACGCCTGGTTCGCCGGCTACACGGGCGGGCTGACCGCGGTGGTGTGGCTCGGCCGCGACGACGCCCAGCCCATGCGGGGCGTCACGGGGGGCGGCGCGCCCGCGGAGGCGTGGCGCAGCTTCATGGTCGCCGCCCTGCCGCGGACGGGCGCCGGGCCGATCCCCGCCGGACCGCCCGGGCCGCCGCCACCCACGGCGCCTCCGCCGGCCGCGCCTGCGCCGCCGACCGCGGACCCCGTCGGCGCGCTCCTGAACTCCACCGGCGAGGCGCCGCGCTGAGCCGCTGGCGCGCAGGCGCGGCCCGCACCATCTGCGCCGCTTGACGACCCGCCGCTCCTTCCTCGTCCGCACGGGCGCGCTCGCCGCCACGGCGGGCGGGCTGTGGGTCCTGCGCGACCGGGTGATCTTCCCCGCCGCACGACCGGTGTTCGCGGGCGGGGCCGACGGCTCGGGCTGGCTGCCGCTCGCGCCCGACGTCCTGGTTCCCGTGGTGGACGCGGCGGTGGCGGGCGAGCCCGTCCGCGCGCTGGTGGACTCGGGCGCCCAGGCGTCGGTGATCGACCGCGCCCTCGC
>CAXSHO010000020.1:26730-30394 GCA_964237305.1 uncultured Caulobacteraceae bacterium | reverse complement strand
GCCGCCGATCACGGCGAAGGCCAGAGCCTGTTGAGGGGTCATTCAGCGCTCCGACCAACGCGATGAACGCCCCCGCGCCGTCCCGGATGCCTCCGCGGCGCCTTCCGGCCGTGATCGCCCCGGGCCGCCCCGTCAGGGCTCGCCGACGGACGTCCGCGTCAGTCCGTGCGCACCTTCAGGTTCGGCACGAGCAGCTGGATCACCAGCAGCGCAGCCAGGTAGGCGCCGCCGGCGACCAGGAAGACCGGCCAGTAGCTGTCGAAGCGTTCGAGGACGAAGCCGGTGTACTTGGCCATCAGCATGCCGCCGATCGCGCCCGCCGCGCCGCCGATGCCGATCACCGAGCCGATCGCGCGCTCGGCCACCATGTCCGACGGCAGGGTGAAGAGGTTCGCCGACCAGGCCTGGTGCGCCGCCGCCGCCAGCCCGATGATCCCCACCGCCCCCCACAGGCTCTGGACGTACTGCGCGGCGAACACCGGGGTCACCGCGAGGGCGCAGACCAGCATGGTGAGCTTGCGCGCGCGGTTCACCGTGAAGCCCGCACGCATCAACCGCGAGGACAGCCAGCCCCCCGCGACGCTGCCCACGTCCGACATGACGTAGATGACCACCAGCGGCGGCCCGAAGTCGCGCAGGTTCAGCCCGTGGCGGCGGTGCAGGAAGTCGGGCAGCCAGAACAGGAACAGCCACCACACCGGATCGGTGAGGAACTTGGCGACGGCGAACGCCCACGTCTCGCGCATCATCGCGACGCGGCGCCATCCGAGCTTCACGGGCGCGATCGACACCGCGACCTCGCTCTCGCGCCGGTGCGGGAGGCGGTAGAAGAACAGCCAGGCGAACAGCCACAGGGAGCTGACGCCCCCCGTGATGATGAAGGCTGCGCGCCAGCCGAAGGCGAGGGTGATGGCGGGCACGACGAGCGGCGTGACGATGGCGCCGATGTTGGAGCCGGCGTTGAAGACGCCCGTCGCCAGGGCGCGCTCCTGCGGCGGGAACCACTCGGCGACCGCCTTCAGCCCGGCGGGGAAGTTGCCCGACTCGCCGATGCCCAGGAGGAAGCGCGCCATGCCGAAGCCGAGCACGCCTCGCACGAACCCGTGCAGGATGTGCGCAGCCGTCCAGATCGTGAAGGCGCACGCGTAGCCGATCCGCGCGCCCAGCCGGTCGATGGCCGCGCCGAAGCCGATGTAGCCGATGGCGTAGGCGGCCTGGAACCAGAACACGATGTCGGCGTAGGCGCCTTCGCTCCAGCCCAGCTCGGCCTGCAGCGTCGGCTTCAGGAGGCCGATCATCTGGCGGTCGACGTAGTTGATGCCCGTCGCCGTGAACAGGAGCGCGCAGATCACCCAGCGGTAGCGCGACCCTGCGGGAGCCGCCGCCGGCTCCACCGGCCCGCTCGTCAGCCGCCCATCCCCCGGTCGGAAGGCCTGGCCGAGAGGGCGGCCCGCACCGCGCCTGGATCGGCCAAGCCGGAGTGGGCGAGGGCGAGGGCGCGGCGGAACACGGGGTCGTCGGCCAGGCCGGGCGCAAACACCCCGCTGCGCGCGATCAGCGCGTCCACGTCGCCCGACAGCCCGGCGAGGGCGCAGGCGAGCGGATCGACGAGGGCGGGGGCGGGGGGCCGAGGCCAGGCCAGGAAGCGGATCCACGCGGCGATCGGCGTCGTGAGCCGCGCGATCGGCCGCCCCGCCGCGCGCGCGTCGGCGATGGTGGCGAGCAGGCGGAACGGCAGCTTCTGCGATCCGTCGCACGCGATCTGCGACAGGAGGTGGCGGATCGCCGGGTTGCGGAACCGCTCGAGGACGGCGTCGATGTAGCCCGCGACGTCTAGCCCCGGCGTCGGGTGCAGGCTCGGCGCGACGTCCTCGCGCATCATCCGTTCGACGAAGCCCGCGAGGTCGCCGTCCGCCATGGCGTCCGCGACGGTCTCGTGGCCGAGCAGGAGGCCGAGGTAGGCGAGGCTCGAATGCGCGCCGTTGAGCAGGCGCAGCTTGGCCTCCTCGTACGCGTCGACGGAGGCGACCACCTGCGCGCCGGCGGCGGCGAGGGGCGGGGCGTCGCCGAAGAAGTCGTCCTCCACCACCCACTGGGTGAAGATCTCGCGCTGGATCGGCCAGGCGTCCCACAGGCCGGTCTCCTCCGCGACGCGGGCGCGCAGGGCGTCGTCGGTGGCCGGGGTGATCGAGTCGACCATGGAGGAGGGGAAGCGCACGTGGTCGGCGATCCAGCGCGCGAGCTCCGGGTCGGCGATCGCGGCGAAGTCTCCGACGACGCGGGCCAGCCTGCGGCCGTTCGCCGCCAGGTTGTCGCACGAGAGGATCGTCAGCCCGCCGGCGCCCTGCGCCCGCCTCCGCGCCAAGCCGTGGACCAGCCAGCCGACGAAGCTGGAGGGCTCGCCCCCGGCCAGGTCGCGGCGGATGGCGGGGTGGTCGACGTCCAGGCCGCCGTCCGGCGTGAGGCGGTAGCCCTTCTCCGTCACCGTGGCCGTCACCAGCCGCGTCGCGGGGGCCGCCAGCCGGCTCGCGATGGCGTCGCGGTCGGCGGCGGTGAGCAGTTCGACGATGGAGCCGATCACCCGGTGGTCGGTCCGGGCGCCCAAGCGCGACAGGGTGTAGAGCCCGTCCTGCGGCCGCAGGGCGTCGGCCGTGTCGGTGGAGTTGAGCGCCACCGCGCTGATCGCCCAGCGCGGATCGTGCTCCAGGATCGCGTCGAGATAGGCCGCCTGGTGCGCGCGGTGGAAGGCGCCCGGTCCGAAGTGGACGACGCCCGGCGCCAGCCCCGCGCGGGGGTAGCCCGGCCGTGCGGCCGTGCTTTGCGCCAGCGTCGCGGCGGACAGCCTGGGCCGGGCGGTCACAGCGTGACGCCCCGCTTCCACAGGGCGATCTCGCGCTCGTCGTTCAGTTCGTTGCGTGCGGGCTCGCCCGATGCGATCGCGCACACGCGGTCGAGCAGCGCTTCGGCCGTGGCGTCCAGACCCGCGTCGAGCACGGCCCCCGCGTCGAAGTCGATCCAGCCGGGCTTGCGCAGGGCGAGGTCGGAGTTGGTGGCGAGCTTGAGGGTGGGGACGGGGCTGCCCAGCGGCGTGCCGCGCCCGGTGGAGAACAGGGTCAAGGTCGCGCCCGCGGCCGCCAGCGCGGTGGTGGAGACCGCGTCGTTGCCGGGCGCCTCCAGGATCGTCAGCCCGGCGCGCCGCAGCCGCTCGCCGTAGCGCAGCACGTCGGTCACGACGGCGCGACCGCCCTTCTGCACCGCTCCAAGCGACTTCTCCTCCAGCGTGGTGATTCCGCCGGCGACGTTGCCGGGGCTCGGGTTCTCCGAGATTGGTTCGCCGTGGTCGAGGAAATAGCGCTTGAAGTCGTTGACGAGGGCCACGAGCGCCTTGAACACCGCGGGGCTCTCCGCCCGCGCCATCAAGAGGCGCTCGGCCCCGAACATCTCGGGGACCTCGGTCAGGACCGCGCAGCCGCCGGCGGCGGTCACCGCGTCGGCGGCGCGGCCGATCAGCGGGTTGGCGGTGAGCCCGCTGAACCCGTCCGACCCGCCGCACTTGAGGCCCAGGCGCAGCGCGCCCAGCCCCACGACCTCGCGGCGGTCGTGGCGCGCCAGGGAGACCAGCTCGTCGATCGCGGCGGCGGCGGCGTCCATCTCGTCCTGGCTC
>CAXSHO010000020.1:18399-26720 GCA_964237305.1 uncultured Caulobacteraceae bacterium | reverse complement strand
CTCGCCTGCGCGCCCACCGTGCGGACGCGGCCGCGGCGCTCCTGCGGAATGCGCTCCAGGAGGGCGGCGAGCTGGTTCTCCTCGCAGCCGAGGCCGATCAGCAGCACGCCGCCGGCGTTGGGATGGCGGGCGAGGGCGGCGAGGATGCGCGCGACGCCGTCCAGGTCCTCGCCGAGCTGGGAGCAGCCGAACGGGTGGGCGAACGCCAAGACGTCGTCCACCGCACCCGCATGGCGCCCCGCGGCGAGCCGTGCGGCGCGTTGGGCGGTGCGCCCCACGCACCCCACCGTGGGCAGCACCCAGATCTCGTTGCGCGTGCCCACCTCGCCGTCCGCGCGGACATAGCCCTGGAACGTGCGCCGGACCGGCGGCGGGGGCGAGGCGCGAAGGGCCGACGGTGCGTAGCGGTAGGGCGTCTCGCCCAGGAGGTTGGTGACGAGGTTGTGGCTGTGGACGTGCGCCCCCGCGGGGATGTCGGCGGTGGCGCGGCCGATCGGCCAGCCGTAGCGGCGCACGTGCTCCCCGGCGGAGATCGGCGCGAGCGCGATCTTATGGCCGGTGTCGATCGCCTCCACGACCCGGACCGACGCGCCGTCGACCGTGATGCGCTCGCCCGCAGCGAGAGGACGCAGCGCGATCGCGACATGATCGGTTTGGCCGACACGCACCGCCGCGGGAGGCGTCGCGGCCCGCGTGGGAGCTGTGGGGCTTGCGGCTTCGACACTCACCGCCGAAGGCGTAGCATCCGTGCCATCGCTGGCACAAGATCGCGTGGCCGGGTGGGCGGAGGTCGAGGCGGCGGGATGTCGCCCCCTCCACCGGCGCCCGACGGCGGGTTCACGGGGCTGGGCCGGTGGACCGTCGCTCGATCAGCGACAACGCCACGCTGGAGTGCGGCGGTGGCGGGGCCTCCGCGTCGGCGATCATGGCCACCAGCCGCTCGGTGGCCTCGTGCGCCATCTCCAAGAGGGGCCGGCGGATCGTGGTGAGAGAGGGCGACACCATGGAGGCGATGTCGCTGTCGTCGAACCCTGCGATGGACACGTCCCGCGGGATGGCGAGGCCGCGTTCGTGCGCGGCCTTGATCGCGCCGGCCGCCATGATGTCGTTGCCGGCGAAGATGGCCGTCGGCGGGTCCGGCTGGCCGAGCAGCGCCGCCGCCGCCGAACATCCGCTCGCAAAGCCGTAGTCGCCCTCGCGCACGTAGCGGTCGGGCAGGGGAACGCCGTGCGCCGCCAGGGTGTCGCGGAAGCCGCCCTCCCGCTCCGTCGCCGAGTGGAAGGTGCGGGGGCCGGTGACCAGGGAGATGCGGCGATGGCCGAGCGCCACCAGGTGGTGCGCCACGAGCGCGGCGGCGGCGCGCTCGTCGCTCACCAGCACGGCGGGGTAGCCCGGCAGGCGCACGGAGGCGATCCCCACAGCCGGCACGCCGAGCCTGGCCAGGGCCGGCGGGATGGACGCCGCCTCCGAGATGGGCGGCAGCACGATGAGCCCGTCGATGCGCGAGCGCCGGGCGAACCCCTCGATGTCGCGGGTCAGCCCGGGATCGCCGAACTTCGCCGGATGCACGACCAGCTCGTAGCCGAGCGCTGCGCAGACATCGACGATGCCCCGCTGGAAGACGCCGATGACGTGGGCGTTGGGATCGTCCTGCACCACCCCGATCAGCGACGACCGGCCGGAGGCCAGCGCGCGGGCGCGGCCGCTGGGGCTGAAGCCCAGCTCCTGGATGGTCGCGGTGATCCGCTCGCGAGCCGCCGCGCCCACCTTCGGCGACTGGTTGAGCACGCGCGACACGGTGCGGATCGACACGCCCGCCGCCCGCGCGACATCGCTGATCGTGGTGGATCTGTAGCCGCCCAAGCCCGTGGCCCTCTCCCTCACGACCACCGCGAACATAGCCGCCGCGCCCACGGGCCGCCATCGGCGCCAGCGGTGGCATGGCGCGTTGACAGGGCGCAGGCGGGTGGCGAAGGATCGGCGCGAGAACAGGGCTCCGCCTCCAGCCGGCGCGCGGAGCGGGGGAGACGCCATGGCCGCCCGACCGATGCGGATCGCGATCCTGGCCCTCGCGATGCTTCCGGCGGGCGTGACCGCCGCCCGTCCTGCACCCCCGGCGCCGGTCGCCGCCCGCCCGGCCGCGGCGCAGGCCGACGGGTCCGAGACCGAGCGGCTGATGCTCTCCGGGTCCGGCCCCGACGACGCCACGCCCTGGGACTTCACCATCGACGGCGGCCGACGCGCCGGCGAGCACGCCACCATCCCCGTGCCCTCCAACTGGCAGCAGCAGGGCTTCGGCACGTACAAGTACGGCTACGAGAGCGCCACGCGGCCGGAGAACCACGGCGTCTACCGGCGGCGGTTCACCGTGCCCGCCGCCTGGAAAGACAGGCGCGTCCGGCTCGTCTTCGACGGGGTCATGACCGACACGCGCGTGACGGTGAACGGCGTGCAGGCCGGGCCGGTCCACCAGGGCGGCTTCTACCGCTTCGGCTTCGACGTGACCAAGCTCGTCAAGGTCGGCGCGGACAACGTGGTGACGGTGGACGTGTCGGAAGCCTCGGCCAACCCCGACACGAACACGGCCGAGCGCGCCGCCGACTACTGGATCTTCGGCGGGATCTTCCGCCCCGTCTGGCTGGAGGCGACGCCCCCGCAGGCCATCGCGCACGCCGCCATCGACGCCCGCGCCGACGGCGCCCTTACCGTCGACGTGACGCTCGCCGCGCCCCGCGAGGTCACGCGCGTCGAAGGGCAGGTGCTGGACGCCGCCGGCCGCCCCGTGGGCGCACCGTTCGCGACGGCGATCCCGCCGGGCGGGACGGGGCGCGTGCGGCTGGCGACCCGGATCGCCGCGCCGCGGCTTTGGACGGCCGAGACGCCCGAGCTCTACGGCCTGACGCTGACGCTGCGCCAGGGCGACGCCGTCGTCCACCGCACGCACGAGCGCTTCGGCTTCCGCACCTTCGAGGTGCGGCCGGGGGAGGGGCTCTACCTCAACGGGCGGCGCATCCTGCTGAAGGGCGTCAACCGCCACAGCTTCCGCCCCGACACCGCCCGCGCCCTGACGCGGGCGGACAACTACGACGACGTCCGCACCATCAAGTCGATGAACATGAACGCGGTGCGCATGTCGCACTACCCGCCCGACGAGTCGTTCCTGGCGGCGGCGGACGAGCTCGGCCTCTACGTGCTCGACGAGCTGACCGGCTGGGAGCACGCCCACGACACCGAGGTGGGCCGCCGCCTGGTGCGCGAGATGGTGGAGCGCGACGTCGACCACCCGAGCATCGTCCTGTGGGACAACGGCAACGAGGGCGGCTGGAACCGCGAGCTCGACGGCGACTTCGCGCTCTACGACCCGCAGGCGCGCAAGGTCATGCACCCGTGGGAGCTGCACGACGGCGTGGACACCAAGCACTACCCGACCTACCCCGACGTGGTCCGCCGCCTCGCGGGGCCGGACCTCCTGATGCCGACCGAGTTCATGCACGGGCTGTTCGACGGCGGCGCCGGCTCGGGGCTGGAGGACTACTGGGCCGCGATCGCCGGTTCGCCCCACGGGGCGGGCGGCTTCATCTGGTCCTTCGCCGACGAGGGCGTCGCGCGCACCGACCGGGGCGGCCGGATCGACGCGTTCGCCACCCGCGCGCCCGACGGCGTCCTGGGCGCCCGCCACGAGAAGGAGCCGAGCTACTTCACCGTGCGCGACGTGTGGTCGCCCGTGCAGATCGCCGCGCCGACGCTGGACGCCGGCTTTCGCGGGGCGCTGCGCGTGACGGACGCCTACGACTTCACCCCCCTGGACGCCGTCAGCTTCGACTGGGCGCTGCTGCGCTTCGCCCGGCCGGCGGACGGCGCGGTCACGCCGCGCGTCCTGCATCGGGGCGCGGCGCACGCCTCCGTCGCGCCCCACGCGACGGGCGACCTCCCGATGGCGCTGCCGGCCGACTGGCGGGCCGCCGACGCGCTGTCGCTCACCGCGCGCAAGGGCGCGGACGAGATCTGGACCTGGGTGTGGCCGATCCCGCGCGACGCCGCGCCCCCGCCGTTGCTCGAACCCCTCGCCCCCGGCGCCACGCCCGCCGTCGTGCGCGAGGGCGACAGCCTCCGCCTGTCCGCGGGCGACGTGGTGGCGCGCTTCGACGCCGCGACGGGGCTGCTGCGCGAGGTGACGCGCGGAGGTCGTCGGTTCGCCCTGTCCAACGGGCCGCGCCTCGTGGCCATCGCGCCGAAGTCGAAGGCCGAGCCCGAGTGGACGCCCACGGTGGGCGACGGGGCCATCCACCGGCCGGCCGCGCCGACCCTCGCCGACCTCGTGGAGGTCAAGCTGCCGTTCGGCCCCGGCGACACCTGGGCCGGCTTCACGCTGGAGGTCTCCCCGGACGGCGCGGCGTGGCGGACGATCTACGCCGGCGAGCGGGCGCGCGAGGACGGCGAGCGCTACACGCTCCCGCCCGGCAGGATCGCGGCGGTGCGGGTCACCGGGGCGCACGGATCGGCCGGCGAGCCGCTCACCGTCGCCTCGGTGCGCCTGGGCTACGAGCCGGCCCGCTTCCCGCCGCCGTCCGCCGCCCCCGTCGCGCTCCGCAGCGGCGTCGGCCGCGATCCGTCGACCGGGGCCCGGCAGGCGTGGGTGGAGGCGGACGGGGCGGGGGGCCTGGACCGGGCGCGCTGGACCTTGGGCGCCGACGGGGCGCTGGCGCTCGACTACCGCTACACGCTGAACGGCCCGGTCCTGTACCACGGCGTCTCCTTCGACCATCCGCTGGGCGAGGTCGCGACGGTGCGCGGGCTGGTGGAGGGGCCGACGCCCGTGTGGCGCAACCGGCTGCGCGGGACGACGCTTGGGGTCCACACCCTGGCGGCGCGCGGCGGCGCGTCGCCCCCGCCCGAGCGCGCGGGCTACTTCGCCGGCCTGCGCTGGGCGCGCTTCGACACGGGGCCGGGCGCCTGGACGGTGGCGAGCGCAACGCCGGCCTTCCTGAGCGTGGGCGCGAGGCTGGACGACTCGCCCAGCACGACGGCCGAGCACCCCGCCGGCGACATCGCCGTGCTGAGCGCCATCCCGGCCATGGGCTCCAAGTTCATCGCGCCCGAGGACTCCGGCCCGAGCGGCGCTCCCGCCGTCGCCCAAGGCGCCTACAGCGGGCGGCTGGTGTTCTCCTGGCGGGCGGGTGGGGCGGCGGCCCGCTGACGCGCGCGGCATTCTGCCAGCGCTGGCGCCTTACGCCCGCCCCGCGCTTCCGGTAGTCAGGCGTCGACGCCTCTGAAGGGCGAGGCAGGAGATCGGCCATGAGCACCCTCGCGCGCGGCGCCGCTCCGCCGGTGGTCTCCGTCGCCGTCGTCGCACTCGCCCTCCTCGTCGGCGCGCAGGTCCGGGGCGAGACGGAGGGGGACGCCGCCAAGGGCGGGGAGACCTACGCCGCCCAGTGCGCCCTGTGCCACGGCTCGAACGGCGGCGGCGGCCAGGGCCCCTCGCTGAAGGGCGTGGTGGGGCGCAAGGCGGCGTCCACGGAGTTCGCCTACTCCGCCGCCCTGAAGCGCACGGGCTGGTCGTGGGACGTCGCCCACCTCGACCGCTACCTGGAGAACCCACAGGCCGCGGTCGCCGGCACGCTCATGCCCGTCGGCGTCGAGGACGCCGGGCGCCGCCGCGACGTGATCGCCTTCCTGGCCGGCCTCGCGCCGAACGCGGCCGCTGATGCGGCTCCCCGAGCGGCGACGGCGACGGCGACGGCGGCGGAGCCGGCGTCCGGCCCCTACGCCGACTGGCGGGGCGACGCGCCCGGCCGTCGCCATCGCATCACCCCCGCCGACCTGCCCGCACCGTACGCGTCACAGTCGGCGGACAACTACTCGAAGCCGGCGCCGCGGCCGGCGGGTCGCCTGCCCCAGGCCCCTCCCGGCTTCAAGTTGGAGCTGTTCGCCGACGATCTGGAGAACCCGCGCGAGATCCGGCTCGCCCCCAACGGCGACGTCTTCGTGTCGGAGAGCGGGCCCGGCCGCATCCGCGTGCTGCGCGCCCGCGACGGCGCCGGGCGCGTCGAGCAGTCGGCGATCTTCGCCAAGGGGCTGGATACGCCGGAGGGCATGGCCTTCTACCCCGCGGGCCGCGACCCGAAGTGGCTCTACGTGGCCGAGCGCAATCGCGTCGTGCGCTTCCCCTACCGCGCCGGCGCCCTGGAGGCGGGCGGCGCGCCCGAGGTGATCGTGCCGCGGCTCGCCCCCACCACCGGGGGCCACACGACGCGCGACATCGCCTTCTCGGCCGACGGCCGGCGGATGTTCGTGGCGGTGGGCTCGGGCTCCAACGTCGCGGCGGGCATGGACAGGAAGCCGCTGGCCGAGGCGAAGGCCTATGGCGCGGCCCACGGGCTCGGCGCCACCTGGGGGAGCGAGGAGAACCGCGCCGACGTGCTGGTCTTCACGCCGCAGGGCGGGGGCGGCCGGGTCTACGCATCGGGCCTGCGCAACTGCGTCGGCATGGCCGTGCAGCCGAAGACGGGCGCCTTGTGGTGCTCCACCAACGAGCGCGACGAGCTCGGCGACGACCTGGTGCCCGACTACGTCACCCGGGTGAAGGAGGGCGCCTTCTACGGCTGGCCCTGGTGGTACATCGGCGACCACGAGGATCCGCGGCTGAAGGGCGAGCGGCCGGACCTGAAGGGCCGCGTCACCGTCCCCGACGTGCTGATCCAGCCGCACTCCGCCTCGCTCGGCATGACCTTCTACACCGGCTCGGCCATGCCCCCGGCGTGGCGCGGCTCGGCCTTCGCCGCCGAGCACGGGTCTTGGAACCGCGCCCGGCGCACGGGGCCCAAGCTGGTGCGCATCGTGCTGAGGCCGGACGGCTCCCCCACGGGCGAGTACGAGGACGTGCTGACCGGCTTCACGCTCGACGACACGCGGGTGTTCGGCAAGCCGGCGGGGGTGGTCGGGGCGCACGACGGCGCCCTCCTCGTGACCGACAGCCTGGGCGGCGCGGTCTGGCGGCTGAGCTGGCTTGGCGGGCGCTGAGGCGCCCCGGCGCCGCGCCTATGCGGCGGCCCCGTCCACCTTGTAGGCGCGGCGGGCGAGGTCGTAGCTGAGTTCGCGGGCGAGGTCGTGCGCCTCGTCCAGCGTCAGGCGGTGCTCGGCCACCAGGCGGGCGAGGAAGGCGCAGTCGCAGCGC
This sequence comes from uncultured Caulobacteraceae bacterium, assembly GCA_964237305.1. Taxonomy (GTDB): domain Bacteria; phylum Pseudomonadota; class Alphaproteobacteria; order Caulobacterales; family Caulobacteraceae; genus JASLDZ01. Next base: position 19,546 of record CAXSHO010000020.1, on the reverse strand, counting down.
CGCGCCATGTCGTGGCGGGCGGGGATCGACAGGAAGGCGCGGGTGTCGTCGTTGAAGCCCACGGTGTTGTGGAAGCCGGCCGTTTCGGTGGTCTGCTCGCGGTAGCGGCGGATCCCCTCCGGGCTATCGTGGAACCACCAGGCGGGGCCGAGCTTCAGCGCCGGGTAGACGCCCGCCAGGGGCGCGAGCTCGCGGGCGTAGGCGGTCTCGTCCAGGGTGAAGACGATCAGCGTGAAGCCCGCGGCGTCGCCGAAGCGGTTGAGCAGCGGCTGCAGGGCGCGGACGTAGTCGGTGGCGAGCGGGATGTCGGCGCCCTTGTCGCGGCCGAACCGCTCGAACAGGCGGGCGTCGTGGTTGCGGAGGCTGCCGGGGTGCAGCTGCATCACCATGCCGTCCTCCACGCTCATCCGCGCCATCTCCGTGAGCATCTGCGCGCGGTGGAGCTCGGCCTCGGCGGCGGTCGCCTCGCCGCTCACCACGCGGTCGAACAGCCGCTCCGCCTCCACGGGCGCGATGTCGGCGGTGGCGGCGGTGACGTGGCCGTGGTCGGTGGCCACCGCGCCCAGCGCGCGGAAGTCGGCGCGGCGACGGCGGTGCGCGGCGAGGTGGCCGCGCCAGCTGCGCGCGTCCTCACCGGTGATGTCGGAGAAGGCGTCGAGGGAGGCCTGGAACTCTTCGTGCTCGGGGTCGATCACCGCGTCGGGGCGGTAGGTGGTGACCACGCGCCCGCCCCAGCCGCTCTCGCGGATCGCCTTGTGCGCGAGGAGCGGGTCGAGCGCGCTCTCCGTGGTGGCCAGGAGCTCGATGCCGAAGCGCTCGTAGAGCGCGCGGGGGCGGAAGCCGGAGGTGGCCAGCGCCTCGCCGATCCGGTCGAAGTAGAGGTCGGCCGTGTCGGGGCCGAGCCGCACGTCGAACCCGAACACCTCGGCGAAGACGTGGTCGAGCCACAGGGCCGAGGGCGTGCCGCGGAACAGGTGCTGGTGGGCGGCGAACAGGCGCCAGGCCTCGCGCGGCTCGGCGGTGACGCGGCCGGCGCGGTCGGCCACGCCCAGCCGCTCCAGCGGCACGCCCTGGCTGCGCAGCATCCGGTGGAGGTAGTGGTCGGGCGCGACGAGCAGGGTGGCGGCATCGGTGAAGGCGGCGTTCC
>CAXSHO010000020.1:15501-18389 GCA_964237305.1 uncultured Caulobacteraceae bacterium | reverse complement strand
GATGGCGTCGTCGTCGGCCATCCTCACCGACGCGTTCCCGGCGAACCAGCGCGGGTCCGTGTGGCCGTGGGGGCTGACGATGGGCAGTCCCGTCACCCCGGCGTGGAGCTCGCGGGCGACGGCGCGCACCCCCGGCTCGGCCGGGAACAGCCGGTCGGGGTGCAGGATCAACGGCTCGGACATCCCCGCAGTGTCGCGGGGCCGGCGCGGGCGCGCAAGGTGACCGGGCTCGGCGCCCGCCGGACGCAGGTCGGCCAGGCTCCCGAGGCCTCCGCGAAGGAGGCCCAGGCGCTTTCACCGCACGCCGGCAGGTCCGCCGCGGGCGCCGGGGAGCGCCCTTGGCGGATCACGCCATGTCGCGGATGCGGAACCAGCAGTAGATCGGCCACGCGTGGGCGTGCGCACAGTAGTCGGCCATCCTGAGGTACACGCCGTCGTCCATGGGTCTCGGAAGCCCGGCCATGGTGCCGGCGGGCTTCGCGTTCAGCGTGTCGGGCGCGGTCCACCGGCCGACCCAGTAGCCGGGGTGATGGCGGCCGAAGTTGCGGAACGTCATGCGGCGGAGAAGCTCCATCGCAGCCCCGCGGTCGAAGGTCGCCACCCCCGCGACGGCCTGGCCCGCCAGCGAGTACCAGAAGCCGCCGTTCTCGCCCGTGCCCGCCGGCATGCGGGGGTCGTCGAGCCGCGGCGTCTCGCGTTGGCGCGGGCCTAGCACCTCCCCGTCCATGAGCCGGCGGCGCATCTCGCGCAGCAGCGTGCGCTTGCGCTGCAACGGGAAGGCGGGAGCCTGGAGCAGGAAGGGCTGCGGCTCCAGGTACATCTCCGCCTCGCCGAGCGCCACGCCCGGCGCCAGCCAGGCGCGCCGTGCGTAGGTCCTGCCGGCCATGTCCTTCATCATCGCGGCCGAGATCTGCTCGGCGTAGGCCCCCATGGCGGCCGCCAGCCGCGCCACGACGCCGGCCTGTCCGCCCGGACGCGTCCGGGCGTAGGCCTCCAACTGCCCGACCAGCGGCGGGATGACCGCCATCGCCATGGCGGAGTTCATCTGCGACTCCGCGGTGTCCCGGTGCCGACCGGCGGGCGCGTCGGCGGAGATCTGGTCGTTCCAGTCGCCCGTGAGCAGGCGCACGAGCCCGTGAGGGCCCGTCGACACCCGGTCGCGCAGGTAGGTGAAGGCGCTCTCCAGCTTCTGGAGCACGGACCCGTCGGGCTCGGACCCGCCGGGAAGGTAGGCGGTCCGCGCCTCCAGGAAGCTCCAGTCACCCGTGATCCGCAGGTACTCGCTGACCGCCCAGAAGAGGAACAGCTGCTGGTCCGACGGACTCCAGGTGCTGCCGGCGGTCATGCCGTCGCCGGAGACGGTGAACTTGATCCCGCCCTCGGGCGTCATCGCGCAGAGCGTGTAGAGGATCGACGACCTTGCGAGCTCCGGCGCGAACGGGGCCGCGCCCATCGCATGCTGCAGGTGGTCGCGCGGCCCCGAGTTGAGGTCGAGGACGTAGTCGTACGTCATGCCCTGCGGGATGAAGGTCTGGCGGTAGTAGGCCGCGTAAGTGGCCATGGCGAGGAGGGCGTGGCCGTCCCACAAGAGCTCGGCGCGCAGCGCGGCGTCGGGCGCGGTCGCCAGCGGCGCCAGCACGCGGACCCACTCCGCCCGGAACCACTCCCCGCTGGGCGAGGGCGCGAGCCCGGCCGCGAAGCGTTCCAGCAGGGCGGGGTCGGCGTCCTGCGACTCCAGCGCGATGACCAGCACGACGTCGCGTGCGGCTCCGGGCGCCAGTCTCACCCGCGCCCGCGCCGACAGCGCCACCGCACCGCCCTCGACGGGACGGTGCGAGAAGGCGACGGGCGCGCCCCCCACCGACGCCGCGGTGGTGAGCAGGAGCGAGGGTGGGAAAAGGTTGTGGTGGCTCGGCGTGTCCTTCGGGACGAGGACGTGCGGATCGTGGCTGGTCGCCGTGGCGTCGCAACGCACCCCGACGCCTCCGGACGAGAGCCGCGCCGTGTTGACGAACCCGACCGAAGGCTCGACCCCGGCCGGCGGAGGGCTCGGCAGGAGCGTCGGGTTGCTGAGCACGGTCTCGACGTAGTCGAGGTCGAGCGGCGCGGGTCCGGTGTTGGTCAGGCGGACGGTCACCACCACCGCCGCCGGCGCCCGTTCCCCGCCCACGGACGGCGGCACGCTGAGGATGCGCTCCACGAAGATGCGCCGCGCCGCAACCGAACATGCGCGTCGCCTGCCCGCCGGAGGCGCAGACCGCGCCGGGGCCCAGCAGGTCGTGCGTGCGGGTTTCACCTTCCTGCGTCACCGTGAGCGTCGCGGCGTGCCCGGGCGCGAGCCCCGCGGGCGCGTTCAGCCGCACCCACCCCCGCTCGCCCGAGACGAGCAGCAGCCGCCCGCTGGCGAAGGCGAACAGCGTCAGGTCGGAGTTGCCGAGCAGGAACACCGGGTCGGGCTCCAGCGCGTAGGGCTGTCCCGTCGGCGTCGTGGTCCGGACGGGGACGTCGCCCGTGAAGACGTAGCCGGGCAGGCCGTGGGCGTCGGTGGCCCAGCCGCCCAAGGGCGACGTCGAAGGCCGGGCCCCGGCCGGCGCTGCGGCGGCGTCGCGGAGCGGGAGCTCGGCTCCCGTCGCGGCGAGGCCGGCCAGCGCCGTCCTGCGGTCGATCGTCATCGCCTCCCGCTCACGCGTCGCCCACCCACCCGCGCATCGATCCCGCTCCAAGCGCGATCTTCATACGGGTGTCGGCCTCCGAAGTCCCGCCGGACGCCCCTTGCGCGCTGTGCCTCCCGGCGTGGGCGCCCTGCGCAGGGCGCCTCTACAACCCCGCCGGGGCGCGGAGGCGCCGCCGTCCGTCGACGACGGCCTGCGCGTGGCGGTGGCTGACCC
>CAXSHO010000020.1:8207-15485 GCA_964237305.1 uncultured Caulobacteraceae bacterium | reverse complement strand
GGACGGTGCCGACGGGGCGGCCCGGTTCGCTCGAGCCCCCCCCCCCGGTCAGGGCTTGGGGGGGATCTTCTCGCCGCGGTCGTAGGCCTCCCAGCCGTGACCATTGAAGGGGTCGACGCCGAGCTGCTGCATGACGTGCGGGAAGTCGACCATGACCCAGTTGTCGATGATCTTGCCGTCCTTGACCTTCCAGAAGTCCATGTAGCGGATCTCCACCCGCTTGCCGGTGGCCGCCACGCCCATGAACTCGCCCGAGTGGGTCGCCTCCTGCCGGCCGAAGGCGGCCATCCACTCGCCCTGGACCAGCCGCGCCTCGTCGACGCACACCTTGTCGGAGAAGGCGGCCTGGAAGGGGCGCTGCCAGTTGTCCTGGAACTCCCGCAGGCCGGTCTTCATCCCGCAGCCGGCGTTGCCCATCCAGCGGAAGTCCGGGGCGAAATGGCTGCCGATGCCGTCGATGACGTGGTCGTTGAGGCCGTCGACCATGCCCTCCACCACCCGCTGGGTCTCGGCGGTCTGGGACAGGTCGTTGTCACGGGTGAGCGCGCCTTGCTCGGGGCGGGCGCCCTTCATGTCGCGCCAAGCTCCGCAGCGTGGGTGGTGGGCATGGATGATCCTGTTCCTGCCCCGGAGGGGGTCGTGGTCATGTTCAGTAGTTGTAGGCGACCCGCACGCCGAAGAAGCGCGGATTGGCGAAGTCCTGGAAGATCACGCTGCCGCCGTTCGGCGTGGTGCGGAGCAGGATGCGCTCGTCGGAGAGGTTGGTGCCGTAGGCCTCGACCGACAGGCGGCTCTCCTGGCTGCGGCGCCACCGCAGGTGCAGGTCGTAGGTCTCGTAGGCCGGCTGGTTGGCGAAGAAGTAGGGCTGGTCGGACGTCCGGTACGAGTCGGAGTGGAAGATGGTCACCGACGGCGTGAAGACGCCCGCGGCGGTCTCGACGTCGTAGGAGCCGATCAGCGTGGCGGTGAGGGTGGGGTTCAGGGGAACCTGCAGGCCCCTGAGCTGGAAGGCGTTGACGCCGGGGATGTTGCCACCCTCCACGAAGGAGTTCGGCGAGATGAAGTCCCCGAACCGGGCGTGGGTGTAGGCGATGCGCAGCCCCAGGTAGGCTCCGCGAACGGGGTTGTAGTCGAACTCGCCTTCCGCTCCATAGGACTTGATCTTGCCCGCATTGGCGAAGTTCGTGATCACCGCGCCGTTGGGCAGGAAGTTGAGCACCTGCGTCAGGAAGGCCCGGTAAAGGTTCTGGTACACGGCGATGTTGGCGCGAAGCTTGCCGTCAAGGAAGACGTTCTTGGAGCCGAGCTCGTACGCCGAAGCGAAGGTCTGGCCGAAGTTCGTCACCGGGTTGCTGTCGTTGAATCCTCCGGAGAGGAAGCCGGTCGAGCGCGTGAAGTAGATCATCGAGTGCCGCGTCACGTCCGCCTGCACGCCGGCGCGATAGGTCAGCCGGTCGAAGTCCTTGCTCGCCGTCGCGCCCTCGTTGGGAGGCAGGCCCAGCCCCGCATTGGTGTTCACATAGGCGCTCTTCTGGTCCTCCGTGTAGCGGACGCCGCCCAGCAGCCGCAGCCAATCCGTCACGTTGTAGGTGCCGTCGGCGTACACGGCGTAGGAGTCGGTGGGGAAGCCGTCCGGCCCCGAGAAGTAGCCGTTGGGATCCCTGGAGTAGAGGAACGACTGGGTGGTGCCGAGCGCCGTGTTGGAGAAATCCGTCCCGAAGTTGAAGCCACCCGTCGGCCTGTCCTGCAGCAGGTAGAGGCCGGTCACCCACGAATAGCGCTTGTTCGGCTTGGAGGCGAGTTGGATCTCCTCGGTGGCGGTGTCCACGAACGTCGCAGAGTTCTCCCAATTGATCGGTTGCGGAGTATAATCGGCGTCCGCCTGGCGAAGCTCGTAGTAGTGCGTGTAAGAGAATATGCCTTTCAGGTCGGCGAAGCCGAGGTTGGCGGTGAACTCGTCCGACAGGGTGAACTGGTCGACCTGGCGCTTCTGCTTGAAGTTGCGGGCGATACTCTTGTAGTCCGTGTCGCCCCTGGTGCCGGCCAGGAGGCCGGGATAGCCGCCCGCGTTGGGGTTGCCGTTCGGGGCGATGCGCGGGTCGATCACGCCGTTGACGCCGTTGGTGGCCCCCGTCCTCGGGTCGATGGGGATGCCAGGGACGAAGTATCCGTAATCGGCGCCTGCGATGCCGCCGCCGTGCCAGTACTCGAAGCGTGTGATGTTGGTGATGTCGTCGGTGGGCTTCACATACAGCTGCAGGCGGACGGCTTCGTTCTTGTCGTCGTGGATGTCCTCGCCGGCGCTGTTCTTCACCCATCCGTCGCGGCTCACGTCGTAGACGGACAGGCGCAGGGCCGCCTTGTCGCCGATGGGCGCGTTGACGAAGCCCTCGACACGAATGCTGTTGTAGTTGCCGTAGTCCACGGAGCCGCCATAGTCGAAGCCGCTGAGCTTGGGAGCGCGCGAGATCACGTTGACGGCGCCGCCGAAGCTGTTGCGCCCGAACAGCGTGCCCTGCGGCCCGCGCAGCACCTCCACCCTGTCCTCATCGAAGAAGGTGCCGAGCGCCTGGCTGGGACGGCTGCGGTAGACGCCGTCGTTGTAGAAGGCGACGATGGGGTCGTTGTTGGTGCCGATGTTCTGCGTGCGCGTGCCGCGGATGGCCGGCCGCGCGTCGTTGCCGGACGTGCCGAACTTGAACCCGGGCACCAGGACGTCCAGGCGGCTCAGGTCGTGGACGTTGTTCTGCTCCAGCGCGGCCGAGCCCACGGCGGCGACCGACTCCGGCACGTCCTGGATGTTCTGTGCGCGGCGCTGCGCGGTGACGATGACCTCTCCCACCGCGCCGGGCGTCTCCGCCGCCGCCGCGGGCGAGCCCTGCCCCGCTTGTGCGCGCGTCTGAGACGCCGCCGAGTCCTGGGCGAGGGCGCGGCCGCCCACCGAGAGGGCCGCCGTCGCGACGGTCGCCAGCAGCGCCAGCTTGTTCGCGACGCGATCTGTCCGCTTCATTCAGCCCCCCGGGGTCATGGTCGGCGCGCCGTCACCCACGCGCTTCACGCAAATGTCATTGAGGAACGCATCCGGATGCGACGTCAAGGGGCGTTCGGATGCGGCGATGTGGCGCTGAGACGCCTGCAACTCTGATCTTTCCTTTCCCATGCAAGAGTGCCCCCTTTACGAGCGTCGGCGCAGGTCTTGACCATCGCGCGCATCCGAATGTCACACCAAGAGGCGCAGGCGCGAACGATGATCGAGCATCAGGCGAGGGCGGCTTGAGCACGGGGGTGGCCCCGCCGTCGTCCGGCCTCGCCAAGCGGATCGGCTTCGGGCAGCTGTTCGCCATCGGCTTCGGCACCATGATCGGTGTGGGGTGGATGCTCGTGGCGGGCAGCTGGGTGCTCACCGCCGGGCCGGGCGGCGCCATCATCGCCTTCGGCCTGGGTGCCGTGGCGGTCCTCCTGGTCAGCCTGATCTATGCCGAGATGGGGTCGGCCTTCCCGTTCTCGGGGGGCGAGATCGTCTACGTGCTGGAGGGCCTGGGGTCGGGCGCGGCCTTCCTGGTGGGATGGCTGCTGGCGCTGACCTACGTCGCGGTCTGCGCCTTCGAGGTGGTGGCGTCGGCCTGGATCGTGGCGGTGCTGGCCCCCGCCACGGCCGGCCCCGTGGTGTACCACGTGCTCGGTTCCGACGTGACGGTGGGCGCGCTGGTGATCGGCTTCGGCGGCCTGGCCGCGCTCACCGCCGTCAACGTGAGCGGCGGCCGCGAGTCGGCCCGCTTCCAGAACGTGGCCACCTGGTTGAAGGTGGCCGCCACCGCCGTCTTCGTGGTCGCGGCGCTCAGCCACGGGTCGGAGGCGAACCGCACGCCGTGGCTGGCGACGGACGCGCACGGCGGCGTGCTGGGGCCGATCCTGGTGATCCTGGCCACCGTTCCTGTCTGGTACGGGGGCTTCAACAGCCTGCCGCAGGCCCTGGGCGAGGTGGCCGACCTCCGCCGGATCGGCCGGCTGTCCCTGATCATGGCCATGACCATCGTGTTCGGCTTCGTGTTCTTCAGCCTGGTGATCCTGGCCACCGCCTCGACCGTGCCCCGCGCGACCCTGGCCAATTCCGAGTTCCCCGTGGCCGACGCGCTGTTCGCCGCCTTCTCCAGTCCGTGGCCGGGGCGGGTGGTGCTGTTCGCGGGGCTCCTCGGCATACTGACGAGCTGGAACGCGTCGATCTTCTCGGGCGCGCGCATCCTGTTCAGCATGGGGCGGGCGCGCATCATCCCGGCGGTGTTCGCCCGCGTGTCGCCGAGGTTCGGCTCGCCGGCCTTCGCGGCCGTGTTCATCGCCGGCTGCGCCGCGCCCGTGGCGCTCCTGGGCCGCAACAGCCTCCTGCCGCTGCTCAGCATCGTGGGGCTGAGCTACGCCACGGGCTACCTCCTGGTGGCGCTGTCGCTGTTCCGCCTGCGGACCACCGCGCCGCACGTGGAGCGGCCCTACCGCATGCCCGGTCACCCCTATCTCACAGGCGCCGCGGTGCTGACGGCGCTCAGCTTCGTGCTCCTGGCCGGCTACGCGATCTGGGACCAGCGGACCACGCCGGCGCCCATCCCCTTCGTCGCCCTGGCCGTGTGGCTGCTCATCGGGCTGGCCGTCTGGCTCGCCGGAGCGCGGACGCGGCGCGCCACCCCCCTCAAAGACCAACGCCGCCTCGTGCGCGAACGCTGAGAAGCCTATGGACGCCCCCCGCCTGATCGTCGCCCCGCCGCAGCCGGACCTCGCCGGCTACGCCAGCGTCCCCGATTACATCTACGGCATCACCCGCGAGATCTGGGAGGACCGCGGCGTCGGCGCCAAGCTGGAGCGCTACTACGCCGCCGACGTGGTGGTGCGCGCGCCTACGGGGGTGACCATCGGCGACGCGGGCGTCACGGCCGACACCCTGGCCACCCTGCACCAGTTCCCGGACCGCCAGCTGGTGGGCGAGGACGTGATCTGGGCGTCCACGCCCGACGCCGGCTTCCTGTCGTCGCACCGGCTGATCTCGGTGATGACCCACACCGGCGACGGTGCGCTGGGCCGCGCGGACGGCCGCCCCGTGCGCTCGCGCATCATCGCCGATTGCTGGGTGCAGGATGGACAGGTCAAGGAGGAGTGGCTGGTCCGCGACGGGGCCGCCTTCGCCCGGTGCCTGGGCCTCACCCCCTCCGACCTGGCGCGCGCGCAGGTGCAGCGCGACATCGCGCGGGGCCGGGCGCCCGCCTTCTTCACGCCGGAGCGCGACCGGCCGTCGCGCCACACGCCGACGGTCGCGGCCGACCCCGCCGCCGCCGCGCACGTGGCGGCGCTGGAGCGCATCTTCGCGCGCAAGGACCTTTCCGGCGTGCGTGACCTCTACTTCGCAGGCGCCGCCGTCCAGGCCCCCGGCGGCGAGGCGCTGCACGGCTGGACGGACATCGACCGCTTCCTGATCGGCTACCTCGCCGCCCTCCCCGACGCGACGTTCCGCGTGGAGAGCCTTGTGGTCAACCGCGACGCCGAGCAGCCGGTGCGCCTGGCCGTCCGCTGGTCGCTCACGGGAGAGCACTCGGGCTTCGGCCGGTTCGGGCCGCCGAGCGGCGCCCCCGTGCACGTGATGGGGCTCTCGCACGCCTGGGTCACGCGAGGGCAGGTCCGGATGGAGTGGCTGGCCACGGACGAGGTGGCCATCTGGGCGCAGATCCATGCTCATACGGAGTCGCGCGCGGGGACTTGAACGGTGTCGATCGCATGAGAAGCCTGGAGCCGTCCCGACGGGGGGTGGCCATCGGCCTGGCGGCGGCGGCGGCGCCCGGTGCGGCGCACGCCGGCGCCCCGGCGCCGAAGCGTCCGCGGGCGATCGCCATGTGGGACTTCTCGTGGCTGGAGCGCCGCTGGCCGGGCGGCGGCTACGAGGACTGGTCCCGGGCGCTCGATGAGCTGGTCGAGCGGGGCTACGACGCCGTGCGCATCGACGCCTTCCCGCACCTGGTCGCCGCGGGTGCGGAGCGGTCTTGGCGGCTGCGGCCGTGGGGCGACCAGCCGTGGGGGGCGCCCGGCCCGGTGGTGGTGCAGGTCATGCCCGCGCTCGCGCAGTTCGTGGAGCTCTGCGCGGAGAAGGGTGTGGCCGTGGGCCTGTCCACCTGGTTCCGGCAGGACGACACGAACGCGCGCCTGCGGCTGACCACGCCGGCCGCGATGGCCGACGCCTGGATCGCCGCGCTCCAGGCGCTGGAGGCGCGAGGCCTCCTGAAGGCCGTCCTCTACGTCGACCTGTGCAACGAGTGGCCCGCCGCCCTGTGGGCGCCGTTCCTGACGCCGAAGCACGGCTGGGGCCAGTGGCCGGAGCCGCACGCCCAGGCCTTCATGGCCAAGGCCCTGGACCGCGTGCGCGCCGCCTACCCCGACCTGCCGCTCTGCTTCTCCACCGAGCGGCACGAGGTGGAGGCCTACCTGCGCCACGACGTGTCGCGCCTGGACCTCTGCGAGCACCACGTGTGGATGATCGACCAGAGCAACGCCGCCTTCAAGAAGCGCGTGCACGCCGACGCGCACACGAAGGACGGCTACTTCGCCGAGCTGGCGATCGACGGCGAGCGCGAGTACCGGCGCCACCAGGGCTACTGGGACGGACTGCTCCAGGCCAAGATCGCACGCCTGGCCTCCGTCTCGCGGGCGCTCCGCAAGCCGCTGGCGACCACAGAGGGCTGGGCCGTGGTGAGCTACCGCGACTGGCCGGGCCTCTCCTGGGGCTGGGTGAAGGACTCCTGCGAGGTGGGCGTGCGCGCCGCGGCGGCCAGCGGGCGGTTCGCGGCCATCTGCACCAGCAACTTCTGCGGCCCGCAGAGCGTGGGCATGTGGCGGGACGTGGCGTGGCACCGGCGCATGACCGACCTCATCAAGCGCGACCCGATCGCGCCCGACCTCCGCTCCGGGCGCCTTTACGCGCGCCTGTGATCCGCGCGCGAACGCCGCGCGGGGCGGATCTCCACCCGCCTACAGGTCGGCCGTCGCCCGGGTGAGGAAACGCTGGAGGTAGTCGGCGAAGGAGCGCCACACCTCGAGGCGCCACGACGCCTCGGCGCGCCGCCAGAGCACGACCTCCGCCTTGCCGAACACCGTGCGCGTGCAGGCGCCGGGGGCGAAGGCCGCGGGCGACAGGTCCAGCGGATTGCCCGCGTTGAGCAGCGTCGCGGCCGCCGGGCCGGACAGCTCCAGGCCGACGTTGCGGTGGCTCACCCCGACGAGGGAGAGGGGCGGCGCCGCGTCCAG
>CAXSHO010000020.1:3894-8197 GCA_964237305.1 uncultured Caulobacteraceae bacterium | reverse complement strand
AGATGCGCCCCGACGCGATCCTGATCAACACGTGCCGCGGCCCCGTCGTCGTCGGCCAGCAGCAGCCACTCGTCCGGGCCGAGCCGCAGGGCGTGGCGCTCCCGCTCCGACGTCGTCGCGCCGATGCGCGCGGGGAGGGGCGCGCCCCAGGCCTGCGCGACGCGGGCGTCCCCCGGGTCGGCGCGCAGCACCCAGCGCGCGCAGGGCGGAGCCGCGTGCACGCTCACGCCCGGGCCGTCCAGCCTCCATCCCGTGAACGGGTCGCGGCGCTCGGGGCGGGCCTCAGGCATCCAGCCGCTCTCCCTTGGGATCGAAGAAGACGGGCTCGGTCACGGTGCAGGGCACGGTTGCGCCACGGGCGCCGGTGACGTGCACCGTCTCCCCCCTGCGGGCGCGTCCGTCCTTGACCAGCGCCAGGGCGATCGGCCCGCCGGCCGCCTCGCTCCAGTAGGCGGAGGTGACGTGGCCCTCCGCGGAGTAGGGGAGGGGATCGGGCCCCGGCACGACCTGCGCGCCCTCCTCGGGCACGGTGAGGCGGTCCAGCGGCAGGAGGCCGACCAGCTGCTTGCGGCCGGGGGCGGTCATGTCCGGCCGGGCCAGGGAGCGCTTGCCCACGAAGTCGGGCTTGGCCTGGCCCACCGCCCACGACAGCCCCGCGTCGTCGGGGGTGACGGTGCCGTCCGTCTCCTGGCCCACGATGATGAAGCCCTTCTCGGCGCGCAGAACGTGCATGGCCTCGGTGCCGTAGGCGACGGCGCCGTGAGCCTCACCCTGCGCCCACACCGCCTCCCACACCGCGCGGCCGTAGGCGGCGGGCACGTTGACCTCGAAGCCGAGCTCGCCCGTGAAGCTGACGCGGAACAGGCGGGTGGGGACGCCGCAGATGCGCCCCTCGCGCATCGCCATGTGCGGGAAGGCCTCGCGCGCGAGGTCGATTTCCTCCACCAGGGGCGCCAGCATGTCGCGGGCGCGCGGGCCCTGCACGGCGATCACCGCCCACTCCTCGGTGGTGGAGGTGAGCCAGACCTTGAGGTGGGGGAACTCGGTCTGGAGATAGTCCTCCATCAGGTTCATCACGCCGGGCGCGCCGCCCGTGGTGGTGGTGACGTGGAAGCGGTCGGGCGCGATGCGGCCCACCACGCCGTCGTCGTAGACGAAGCCGTCCTCGCGCAGCATGACACCGTAGCGGCAGCGGCCGGGCTCCAGCTTGGTCCACGGGTTGACGTACATCAGGTTCATGAAGGCGGCGGCGTCCGGACCCGTCACCTCGATCTTGCCCAGGGTGGAGGCGTCGAACACGCCCGCGGTCTCGCGCGCGGTGCGGCACTCGCGGCGGACGGCGGCGTCCATGTCCTCGCCGGGGCGCGGGAAGTAGCGGGCGCGCTTCCACAGGGCCACGTCCTCGAACACCGCGCCGTGCGCGACGGCCCAGTCGTGGACGGGCGTGGTGCGCACGGGGTCGAACAGGTCGCCGCGGTTGTAGCCCGCGAGCGTCCCGAAGGTGGTGGGCGTGTAGGGCGCGCGGAAGGTGGTGACGCCCACCTCGCCCGCCGAGCGCCCCGTCGCCGCCCCCGCCACCGCCATGGCGTTGATGTTCGAGGTGCGGCCCTGGTCGGTGGCCATGCCGGTGGTGGTGTAGCGCTTGATGTGCTCCACCGAGCGGAAGCCCTCGCGCACGGCCAGCTTCAGGTCCTTGGCCGTGACGTCGTTCTGGAAGTCGACGAAGGCCATCACGCCGTCGCCCATGGTCCGGGCGGCGGTCAGGGGCGCGCCCGCGTCCTCCCGCTCCGGCCCGGCGGTGGGCGCCCTGCGGCGGGGCGAGGCGCCGGCCGCCGCGGCGCCCGCCGCGAAGCCGTCGGCCAGCGCTGCGGCCAGGCCGAACGCGCCACGGCAGGCCCCCGCGCACCGCACCGCCTGCGCCGCCTCGCCGGGGAGGTAGGCCTGGACCGCCTCGTCCCAAACGGTGCGGCCGCGGGACTGGGAGAACAGGTGCACCGCGGGCGTCCAGCCGCCCGCCATGAGCACGAGGTCGCAGCGCACGGGGCGGACGCGGCCAGCGGCCGTGCGCACCTCCACGCCGCGCACGCGCAGGTCGCCGCGCGTGCGCATGGGCAGGGCGGCGGCCATCACCTCCACGTCGAGCTCGGCGGCGCGGGCGAGGAGGTCGGGGGCGGGCTCGGGCCGCACGTCGAGGACGGTGGCGGCGGTCCCCGCTCGCGCGAGGTCGAAGGCCGCCGCGTAGCCGCTGTCGTGCGCGGCCACCACCACCGCGCGCGCGCCCGGCCGGGCGGCGTAGCGGTTAAGCCAGGTGCGCCCCGCCCCGGCCAGCATCACGCCCGGCCGGTCGTTGCCGGGGAACACCAGCGGCCGCTCGTGCGCGCCCGTGGCCAGCACGACCTCCTTCGCCCGCACCTGGCGCCAGCGCTGCCGAGGGCGGTCCCCCGGCTCGGCGAGGTGGTCGGTCAAGCGTTCGGCGAGGCCCACCATGTTCTGCGCGGCGTAGAGGAAGGCGGTGGTGCGCGGCAGCACCGTCACGTTCGGCCGCCCCGCCAACTCGGCCAGCGCCGCGGTCACCCACGCCCACGCCGGCTGGCCGTCGATCTGCGCCGCCGGGTCGCTGAGGAGCCAGCCCCCCGCTTCGGCCTGCTCGTCGCACAGGATCACGCGGCCCGCGCCCTCGCTCGCGGCCAGGGCGGCGGCGAGGCCGGCGGGGCCCGCGCCCACCACCAGCGTCTCGCAGTGGTCGTAGCGCAGGGCGTAGCGGTCGGGGTCGGGCGCGTCCGGTGCGCGGCCCAGCCCGGCGGCGCGGCGGATGGTCGGCTCGTACAGCCCGGCCCACGCGCGCCGCGGCCACATGAAGGTCTTGTAGTAGAAGCCCGCCGGGATCAGCGGCGAAGCCGCGTTGTTCACCGCCCCGACGTCGAGGGCCAGCGAGGGCCAGCGATTCTGGCTGCAGGCGCGCAGGCCGTCGTACAGCTCCACCGTGGTGGCGGGCAGGTTGGCGTCGCGCCGCCCCGCCCCGCGGTCCACCTCCACGAGCGCGTTGGGCTCCTCCACCCCCGCGCCCAGCACGCCGCGCGGGCGGTGGTACTTGAACGAGCGGCCCATGAGGTGGACGCCCTCGGCAAGGAGCGCGCTCGCCAGGGTGTCGCCCGCAACGCCTGTGTACGGCCGGCCGTCGAAGGTGAAGCGCAGGGGCGCGCCGCGGTCGATGCGGCCGCCGGAGGGGAGGCGGTGGGGCTGGCTCACGCGACGCCCTCGCGCACGTCGTCGTCCTTGAACGCGCCGCCGTCCGGGTTCGCGGGGTCGGCCAGCGACCGCCGCGGCTCCCCGGTGGGGTAGGTGGCGAGAAGGCGGTCGGTGCGCGTTTCGCGCAGGGCGTTGAAGAAGCGGCCGCAGCCGTGGATGTGGCGCCAGCGCTCCGCGTGCTCGCCGAGCGGGTTGGTGCGGCCGTAGAGGTGCGTCGCCCAGTCCGCGTCGGAGTGGCCGGACGGGTCGGCCGGGCGCGCGATGTGCGCCTCCCCGGCGTAGCGGAACTCCAGCTCCGGCCGGGGGCCGCAGTGCGGGCAGTCGATCAGGAGCATGGGGGCTCGGCGCTCCTCAGTGGGCCACGGCCGCGGCGGCGGCCTCGTCGATCAGCCGCCCGCGCGTGAAGCGGTCCAGAGCGAAGGGCGCGGCGATGGGGTGCGGCTCGCCGGTGGCGACCGTGTGGGCGAAGACGTGGCCCGAGCCGGGCGTCGCCTTGAACCCGCCCGTGCCCCAGCCGCAGTTGACGTACAGGCCGGGCACGGGCGTCTTGCCGATGACCGGCGATCGGTCGGGCGTCACGTCCACGACTCCGCCCCACGAGCGCAGCATGCGCATGCGGGTGAAGACGGGGAACAGCTCGCAGGCCGCCTCCACCGCATGCGCCAGCACGTGCGCGCCGCCCGTCTGGCTGTAGCTGACGTACTGGTCGGTGCCCGCGCCGATGACGAGCTCGCCCTTGTCGGACTGGCTGACGTAGCCGTGCACGGTGTTGGACATGACCACGCAGGGGAACACCGGCTTGACCGGCTCCGACACCAGCGCCTGCAGGGGATAGCTCTCCAGCGGCATGCGCACGCCCGCCATGGCCATGACCGTGGAGGTGTGGCCCGCCGCGACCACCGCCACCTTCTTCGCGCCGATGAAGCCGCGGGCGGTCTCCACCCCCGTCACCTCGCCCGTGGGCGCGCGGCGCACGCCGGTGACGGCGCAGTTCTGGATGATGTCCACGCCGCGCGCGTCGGCGGCGCGGGCGTATCCCCAGGCCACCGCGTCG
>CAXSHO010000020.1:0-3884 GCA_964237305.1 uncultured Caulobacteraceae bacterium | reverse complement strand
CCGGGCCGTGCCGCCGCGGCGCTGCAGCGCCGCGCCCAGGACGGGATAGCGCGCGTCGCGCGAGACGTTCAGCGGCGGGCAGAACGCATGCGCCTCCTCCGCCGAGAGCCACTCGTTGTCCACACCGTTGACGCGGTTGGCGTGCACGTGCCGCTTGAACGACTGCACGTCGTGCACGGTGTGCGCCAGCATCATCACGCCGCGCGGGCTGAACATCACGTTGTAGTTCAGCTCCTGGCTCAGCCCTTCCCACAGCTTCACCGCGTGGTCGTAGAGGGCGGCGCTCTCGTCGAAGAGGTAGTTGGAGCGGATGATGGTGGTGTTGCGCCCGGTGTTGCCGCCGCCCAGCCAGCCCTTCTCCACCACCGCCACGTCCGTGATCCCGTGCACGGCGGCGAGGTAGTAGGCGGTGGCCAGGCCGTGGCCGCCGGCGCCGACCACCACCACGTCGTACTCGTGCTTCGGCTCGGGCGAGCGCCACTGCTCGGGCCACGTCTTCTGCCCCGTCAGGGCGGCGCGCGCGAGGGCGAGGGCGGAAAAGCGCATGGGGCGACCTTGGTCGCCCCGTCCGCCGCTCGCTTGCACTCAGCGGACGCCGCCGGGTATGATCCGGACATGACAGGACTGGGCGCCGCGGCGGCGCCGCTGCTGACCGTCGCCATCGCACCCCTGCCGGGCTTCACCCTGCTGGCCTTCTCCGGCTTCCTCGACACCCTGCGGCTGGCGGCTGACGAGGCC
Source organism: uncultured Caulobacteraceae bacterium (assembly GCA_964237305.1). Lineage (GTDB taxonomy): Bacteria > Pseudomonadota > Alphaproteobacteria > Caulobacterales > Caulobacteraceae > JASLDZ01. Next base: position 3,146 of record CAXSHO010000020.1, on the reverse strand, counting down.
GACCGCTCGCGGCCGATCCGCTGCGCGTGGACGGTGGTGAGCGAGGGGCGGCGCGCGGTGCAGGCGAGCTGCGGCGTGGTCGTGCAGCCTTCGCACGACCTCGTCGACCCGTCCGGCTTCGACTACGTGGTGGTGGTCGGCGGTTTGCTGAAGGACGAGGGGCGCGAGACGGCGGCCATGCTGGCCTGGCTGCGCCGCGCCGCCGGCGCCGACGTCCCCGTCGTCGGCCTGTGCACCGGCAGCTTCGCGCTCGCCCGCGCGGGCCTTCTGACCGGGCGCCGCGCGTGCGTGAGCTGGCTGCACCATGACGACTTCGGCGCCGAGTTCCCCCACACCGCCGTCTGCTCCGACCGGCTGTTCATCGAGGACGGCGACCGCATCACCTGCGCGGGGGGCGTCAGCGTGGTGCATCTGGCGAGCGGGCTGGTGGAGCGCCACCTGGGGCCCGGCTCCGCCGCCAAGGGACTGCGCATCATGATCGAGGAGGGCGCCCGGCTGGGGGATGCGCCCCAGCCGCCCCCGCTGGAGCCCAGGTTCTCAGCCCGGGCGGGCGACCGGCGGGTGCGCCGCGCGCTGCTCGTGATGGAGCGACGCCTGGCCGAGCCGCTGCGGATGGAGGAGGTCGCCCTGGCGGCGGGGACGACGCCGCGGCACCTGTCGCGGCTCTTCACATCGGAGCTGGGCCGAAGCCCCGCCGCCGTCCTGGCCGATCTGCGGCTGGCGCAGGCCCTGCACCTGGTGGACGACACGCGCACCGGCCTGGCCCAGGTGGCCGCCAGCTGCGGCTACACCGACGCCTCCCACCTGTCCCGGCGCTTCCGCACCGCGTTCGGCTGCACGCCGGGGGAGCGGCGACGCCGTTCCGCCTCCAGCATCGGTCGGGTCCAAGGTTGGGACGAGGCCGCGCACCATGGCTGACGACGCCGCGCGCGGCCGGGCGCCGCGACCCACGGCGTCGAAGCGGCCGACCTCCTACGACGTCGCCGCGCGCGCAGGGGTCTCGCAGTCCGCGGTCAGCCGCGCCTACACCGACAGCAGCGGCGTCTCGGCGGCGCTGCGCCGTCGCATCCTGGCCATCGCCGACGAGCTCGGCTACCGGCCGAACGCCATCGCGCAGGGCTTGATCACGCGAAGATCGCACCTGATCGGCCTGATCATCCCCTCGTTCGTGAACTTCTACTATCCGGAGGTCATCACCGAGCTCAACGCCGAGATCGGCCGCCGGGGCGCGCGCCTGCTGCTGTTCTCCGTCGACACGGAGGACCAGATGTCGGGCGCCGTCGAGCAGCTGTGGCGCTTCAGGGTGGACGGGGTGATCGCGGCGACGGGCCTGCACGCCGACAGCCTCCGCGAACTGCAGGACCATGGGACCGCCATCGTCTTCTACAACCGCGAGCCGTCCATCGCCCTGGGCGCCGCGGTCATGGTCGACCACGCCGACGCGGAGACTCGGCTCGTCAACGGGCTCTGGAGTGCGGGCGCACGCCGCTTCGCGGTCGTTCAAGGCCCGGTGAACTCCGCCGTCAGCCGTGCGCGGGGAGAGGGGATCCTCCAGACCCTGTCCGGGCTCGGCGCCACCGATGTCCGCTGCGCCGACGGGGACTTCCGCTACGAGAGCGGCGTCGCGGCGGGCGTGTTCCTGCTGGCGGACGGCGCGCGGTACGACGCCGTCGTGTGCGCCAACGACGCCATGGCGCTCGGCGTGATGGACGCGGCCCGCGGCAAGCTCGGCCTGCGCATCCCCGAAGACCTGTCCGTCACCGGCTTCGACGGCTTCGGGGTGGGGCGGTGGCTGGCGTACGAGCTCACCACCATGCGCCAGCCGCTCGGCCGCATGGTCACCGCCTGCGTGGAGATGCTCTACGTGCGCATCGAGAGCGGCGAGGCCTTCGAGGAGGTTCAAGGCTGAGCTGATGGTCGGCCGGTCCGCGCACATGGGAGCGGCTTAGCCCCCCCCCCCGACGAGGTCGTCCGCCGCGCCGTCGCGCCGTGCGCACGGGCGGTCGTCACGCAGGCCTCGCGGCGATCGGCCAACGCGTCGGGCTTGTGTTGCGGGGCGGTCGCCGCCATCCCTGCGGCGCGGTGGCGGGGGATGCGTTGCGGACGCGGGCGAAGACGACGTTCTGTCGGACGGCCACCGCCCTGGCGGCCATGCTGGCGACGGGCGCCGCGGCGCCTGCACCGGCGCCCCGGCGGATCGTCTCCTTCAACGTCTGCGCCGACCCCCTGGTGCTCGCCATGGCCGACCCCGGGCGGATCGTCGCGCTGTCACGCTATGCCCGCGATCCGGGGCTGTCGCAGGTGGCCGATCGCGCGCGCGCCTTTCCGGTCACCGGCGGGTCGGCGGAGGAGGTCCTCGCGCTGGAGCCCGACCTGGTGCTGGCCGGTGGTCCGCGCCGCAGCGTCGTGCGCAACCTCCTCAGGCGGCGCGGGGTGCGCGTGGTGGACCTGCCGCGGCAGGAGAGCCTCGCGGGCGTGAAGAAGGCGATGACGGTGGTCGCCGCCGCGGTCGGCCATCCGGAGCGCGGACGCGCGGAGATCGCCCGGCTCGACGCCCGGCTGCAGGCGCTCGGGCCGCCGACGGGGCGCGGGCGCACGGCCGCCTATTACCAGCGGCGCGGCTATCTCACGGGCACGGGCACGCTGATCGACGAGCTGTTCCGCCGGGCCGGGCTGGTCAACCTCGCGACGCGGCTGCACCGGGGGCCCCTGTCGCAGGTTTCGGTGGAGGAGATGGCGCTCGCCCGGCCCGACTTCCTGGTGATGGAGAGCGCCACCGCGCAGGTCACCGACCTCGGCGTCGAGATGCTGCACCACCCGGTGCTGGACCGCGCCACCCCACCCTCCCGCCGCATCTACATCCCGCAGGCCTACACCGTGTGCGGCGGCCCGGCCTATGCGGACGGGGCGGAGGCGCTCGTCCGCGCTATCCGCGCGGCGGACGGGCGAGGCCTCAGTATTCGACGCCCGGCTGCGCCTTCACGCCCTCCCGGAACGGGTGCTTCACCACCTCCATCTCCGTGACGAGGTCGGCGGCGTCGATCAGCGCCTGCGGGGCGTTCCGCCCGGTGATGATGACGTGCTTCATCGGATCGCGGGCGGCCACGGCCTCCAGCACCTCGTCCACCGGCAAATAGTCGTAGCGC
>CAXSHO010000019.1:28871-30490 GCA_964237305.1 uncultured Caulobacteraceae bacterium | reverse complement strand
GCAGGCGCACCTGGTGCTGCTGCTGCCGGGCGTCGGCGTGCGCGACCCCGCCTGGCACGCCCAGCGCCTGTTCGCCGAGATCCTCGGCGGCGGCATGGCCAGCCGCCTGTTCCAGGAGGCGCGGGAGAAGCGCGGCCTCGCCTACGCGGTGGACGCCTGGTCGGACGCCTATGAGGACACCGGGCTTCTCGGCGTCTACGCAGGCACGGGCGCGGCCGACGCCAAGCCGCTGGCCGCGCTGGCCGCCGCCGAGATGCGCAAGCTCACGGACCGGGTGGAGCCCGACGAGCTCGCCCGCGCCCGCGCCCAATCGCGGGGCCAGGCCGCCATGGCGCGCGAACAGCCGCTGCACCGCGCCGAGCAGGCCGCCGCCCAGGTGCTGTTGTTCGACCGGCTGGTTCCGCCCGACGAGATCGCCGCAGGGGTGGAGGCGGTGGACGCCGCGGCGTTGCGCGCCTACGGCGAGCGCGTGCTGGGCGCGGGCGCCGCCGCCGCCGCCGTGCTCGGCCCCAGGGGCGCGGGCGCCGCGGCCGACGCCTTCCTGCGCGCCGCCGCCTGAGCGTCGGGACGGCCGTGACCCCGCTGGACATGCTCAGGAGCGTCGGGATCGCCGCCACCCGCGGCAGCCCGCAGGCGCGCGCGCTGAACCTGCGGCTGGAGCGGATCGAAGCGGGCGAGGCCGTCATGCGCCTGCCCTACGACCCCCGCCTCGTCGGCGACCCGGAGACAGGCGTGATCGCCGGCGGCGCGGTCACCACGCTCCTGGACCATACGTGCGGCCAGGCGGTGTGGGCGGCGCTGAACGACTGGGCTCCCATCGCCACGCTGGACCTGCGCATCGACTACCAGCGCGCCGCGGAGCCGGGGCTCGACATCCTGGCCGCCGCGCACTGCTACAAGCTGACCCGCCACGTGGGCTTCGTGCGCGCCACCGCCTACGACCGCGACGCCGGCGACCCCGTCGCCACCGTTCAGGCCGCCTTCGCGCTGAACCGCCCGGGCTCCACCCGCGGGAGCGGCGACGCGTGAGCGCCGACCCCGCCGCGCTGTTCGCGCGCATCCCCTACGCGCAATTCCTGGGGCTCACGGCCGAGGCGGAGGGCGACGACCTGCGCCTGACCATGCCCTTCGCCGAGCACCTGATCGGCAACCCGACCATCCCGGCCCTGCACGGCGGGACGACCGGCGCCTTCATGGAGCTCGCCGCGCTGGCCGAGCTGGCGCGCCGGGGCGACGGGCGGCTGGCGAAGACCATCGGCGTCACCGTGGAGTACCTGCGCTCCGGCCGCGCCCGCGACACCCATGCGCGGGTGGAGGTGAAGCGCATGGGCCGGCGCATCGCCAACGTCTCCGTCGAGGCGTGGCAGGACGACCCCGCCAAGCCCATCGCCGCGCTGCACGGCCACTTCCTGCTGCCGCAGGGCGCGGAGGCCCCGGCGTGAAGCGCGGGGGCAAGACGGTGGCCAAGGCCGACCTGCCCACCAAGGTCTGCGCCGCCTGCGGCCTCCCCTTCACTTGGCGCAGGAAGTGGGCGCGCGACTGGGAGGAGGTGAAGTTCTGCTCCGACCGGTGCCGCGCGTCCAAGTCCTCCTCCGGAACGGGGGAGGGGGACCATGCGA
>CAXSHO010000019.1:25763-28861 GCA_964237305.1 uncultured Caulobacteraceae bacterium | reverse complement strand
TGGAGGGGGTCGCGCGACGTAGGACAGGTCGCGCAACCCCCTCCGTCGGCTTCGCCGCCACCTCCCCCGAAATCGGGGAAGGACTCCTCACCCCGCCAGCCGCGCCGCTTCGCGGTGGAGGGTGGCGTGGCGGTGCGCCAGGGCGTCGATGTCCGGGCCGTAGCCGCCGCCGATGACGCCGGCCACGGGCGCGCCCGCCGCGCGGCAGGTCTCCAGCACGAAGCGGTCGCGCCGCGCGAGGCCGTCGTCGGTGAGCGCCAGGCGGCCGAGCTTGTCGTCGCGGTGGGGGTCCACGCCGGCGTTGTAGAAGACGAGGTCGGGCCGCACCTCGCGCAGCAGCCGCGGCAGGTGCTCGGCCACCACGGTGAGGTAGGCGCCGTCCCCCGTCCCGTCCGGCAGGTCGACGTCCAGGTCGCTCTCGGCGCGGCGGGCGGGGAAGTTCTTCGCGCCGTGCACGCTCCAGGTGAAGACGCGCGGCTCGTCGGCGAAGATGAAGGCGGTGCCGTCGCCCTGGTGCACGTCCAGGTCCACCACCAGCACGCGCGAGACCGCGCCCTCGTCCAGGAGGCGCCGCGCCGCCACCGCCACGTCGTTGAAGGTGCAGAAGCCCGAGCCGTAGTCGCGCGCGGCATGGTGGCTGCCGCCCGCGGTGTTGCAGGCCAACCCGTGCTCCAGCGCAAGCCGCGCGGTGAGGAGCGTGCCCCCCGTCGCCGCCCGCGACCGGGCCGCCACCGAGGGCGTGATCGGCAGGCCGATGCGCCGCTCCACCTCGCGCGGCGCGTCCGCCTCGAAGATCATCCGGACGTACTCCGGATCATGCACCGCGGACACCAGCGGGAAGTCGGCGGGCTCGGGCCGCACGAAGCCGTCGACCACGCCCTCGCGCAGCAGGAGGTCGGCGAGGCGGGCGAACTTGTCCATGGGGAAGCGGTGCCCGTCCGGCATCTCGGCGCGGTAGGCGGGATGGTGCACGACGGGGAGCATCGACGCCGACGTGGGGAGCCGCCCCGGCCGCGCCAAGCGTGCTAGACGCGGCCGCATGACCGACGCCGTGCTGCCCGACGCCGCGCCGTCCAACTGGGTGGACCGGTGGGCGCCCGCCGGCCTGCGACCCTGGCTCAAGCTCGGCCGCTTCGACCGACCGGCGGGGATCTGGCTACTCCTGCTGCCCGGCTGGTGGGGCGTGGCGCTGGCCGCCGCCGCCGCCCGCGCGCCGCCCGACTGGACGCTGCTGCTGCGGATCGCCGTGGGCGCGGCGCTCATGCGCGCGGCGGGCTGCGCCTTCAACGACATCGTGGACCGCGACATCGACCGCCGGGTGGCCCGCACCGCCGCCCGCCCGGTGGCGTCGGGCGCGATCGGCCGGCGGCGGGCGGCGGCCTACCTCGTGGCGCTGAGCCTCGCGGCGTGCCTGATCCTGCTGACGCTCGGCCCGGCCGCCGTGGCGCTGGGCGTGGCGAGCCTCCTCTTGGTGGCCGCCTACCCGTTCATGAAGCGGATCACCTGGTGGCCGCAGGCGTGGCTGGGCCTCACCTTCAACTGGGGCGCGCTCCTGGGCTACGCCGCCGTGACGGGCCGGGTGTCGCCCGCGGCCGCGCTGCTGTACGCCGCGGGCGTCGGCTGGACGCTGGGCTACGACACGATCTACGCCCTGCAGGACCTGGAGGACGACGCGCTGGCCGGGGTGAAGTCGTCCGCCCGGCGGCTCGGCGGGCGCGTGCGGGCGGGCGTCGCCGTCTTCTACGCCCTGAGCGCAGGGCTCGCGGCGGCGGCGGCGTGGGCGGGCCGGCTGTCCCCGTGGTCGCTCCTGGGGCTCGTCGCCTACGCCGGCCACCTCGCCTGGCAGGCGCGACGCGTGGAGCCCGCCGACCCCGACCTCGCGCTGCGCCTGTTCAGGTCCAACCGCGACGCGGGGCTGCTGCTCGGCGCGGGGCTCGTGCTGGGCGCGCTCGGGTGACGCCGGAGGAGCGCCGCGCCTTCATCCTGGCCAACACCCGCCTGCAGGCGCCCCCGCACGCCCCCGAGCTCCGCCTGCACCTCGCCGACGAAGTCACGCCCATCTGGCGCATGACGGAGGAGGAGCTGGGCGCCGTCGGGCTGCCGCCGCCCTTCTGGGCCTTCGCCTGGGCGGGCGGGCAGGCGCTGGCGCGCTGGGTGCTCGACCACCCGGAGGAGGTGCGCGGCCGCCGCGTGCTCGACCTCGCCACCGGCTCGGGCCTGGTGGCGATCGCGGCCATGCGCGCGGGGGCGGCGGGCGCGCTCGGGGCGGACGTGGACGCCTTCTGCGAGGCGGCCGTGGCGCTGAACGCGGAGGCGAACGGCGTGGAGGTGGCCTTCACCGGCGAAGACCTGACAGGGTCCGAGCCGCCGGACGTCGACGTCGTGCTCGCGGGCGACATCGCCTACGAGCAGCCGCTGGCCCTGCGGGTGCGCGCCTGGCTCGACCGGGCGCGGGCGCGGGGCGCGCGCGTGCTGATCGGCGACCCCGGCCGCAGCCACTTCGACCCCGCTGGCCTGACGCCGCTCGCCGAGTACCGTGTCGCCACGACCCGCGAACTGGAGGATGCGGAGGTGAAGCGCACGGGCGTGTGGGCGATGGCTTGACCCGCGGCCTTCCTCGTGGAACGTATGAAGAACACGGCGCGGGGGCGGCATGAAGACGACCGGCAAGATCGACTACCTTGAGCTGCCCTCGAAGGACATGGCCGCCTCCAAGCGCTTCTACGCGGAGGCGTTCGGCTGGCGTTTCACCGACTACGGCCCGACCTACGCGGCCTTCGACGAGGGGCTGGCCGGCGGCTTCCAGGCCGACGCGGCGCAGGCGCCGTCCGCTCCGCTGATGGTGCTCTACGCGGACGACCTCGACGCCATGCTCGTCAGGGTGACCGCAGCCGGGGCGGACGTCGTCCGGCCGATCTTCGCCTTCCCGGGCGGCCGCCGCTTCCACTTCCGCGACCCGGCCGGGACCGAGATGGCGGTGGCGAGCTACGACTGATCGGCGTGGGGTCGGAAGTCGGGCCGGAACGGGCGCGGCGCCCAGCCGAAGTCGCGCTCCGCCGGGCGGGGGTCGAAGACGAGGTCCTCGGCCATGCGGTCGC
>CAXSHO010000019.1:24499-25753 GCA_964237305.1 uncultured Caulobacteraceae bacterium | reverse complement strand
GGCGAGGCCAGCGTCAGCGCGGCCCGCCAAAGGGGCGGCGGCAGACGGAGAAGGCGCGGCCGGCGGCCCAGCCCCTCGAACACGCGTCGGCACATGTCCGCGTAGGTGAGCGTCTCTCCTCCAGGCAGGTCATAGGCGCGGCCGCGCGTCGCGGGCGCGGCGAGCACGGTCGGCAGCGCGGCGGCGAGGTCGGCGGCGTGCACCGGTTGGCGACGGCCCCCGCCGTCGCCCGCGAGCGGCAGCACGCCCCAACGCCGGGCGAGGCCCGCCAGGCGCGAGACATTGCGGTCGCGCCCCTCCGCATAGACCAGCGTCGGCCGCAGCATCGTCCAGCCCACGCCCGCGTGGGCGCAGGCGGCGGCCACCAGGTCCTCGGCCTCGGCAAGCCGCCGCGCGACCGCGCGTTCGGAGTCCACCGATGACGTCGCCTTGGTCCAGCGACTGGTCGAGGAGACCGCGACCAGCCTCCGAAGTCCCCCGTCGAAAAGCCCCGGCAGCGCGGGCGGCAGCAGCCACAGGGGCGCGAGGCTGATGACCGTCGTCGCCGGCGGGAACAGCGGCGTCTCCGCGAGATCCGCCCGCCGCCAGCACGGGTACCCAGGCGCGGGCGCCCCACGGCCGACGCCGATGGCGTCGGGCAGGTAAGCGGGAACGAAGCGGCCGATCAGGCTGGTCGCGCCGAGGACGAGGGGAGCGGGCCACATGGGCGGAGGGAGCTTCGGGCGGGCGGGCTTGCCGCGGGTCGGCGTGCCACCGTGCGCGGGCGAGTCAAGGCCGTTCGCCCGGGCTGGCCACGCTCGCCCGCCGCCGCCATATCGGTGCGATGGATGAGACCCTGCTGCAAGATGTCGTCGCCACCGCGCTCCGCGCCGGAGCCGACGCGGCCGAGGCCGTGGGCTCCGAGCGCCAGGCGCTGTCGGTGACCTCCCGAGAGGGCCAGCTGGAGGAGGTGGAGCGCGAGGAGAGCCGCGACCTGGGCCTGCGCGTCTTCGTGGGGCGCAGGCAGGCCAGCGTCTCGGGCTCCGACCTCTCCAAGGCCGCCGTCTCCAAGCTGGTGGAGCGCGCGGTGGCCATGGCGCGGCTCGCGCCCGAGGACCCCTACGCCGGCTTCGCCCCCGCCGACCGCCTGCTGCGCGGCCCCGGCCCCGACCTCGACCTGCACGACCCGTCCGAACCCTCCGCCGAGGCGCTGGAGGACGCCGCCCGCCGGGCCGACGCCGCGGCGCGCGCCCACCCGGGGGTGACCAACCCCGA
>CAXSHO010000019.1:2621-24489 GCA_964237305.1 uncultured Caulobacteraceae bacterium | reverse complement strand
GATGCAGTCGCGCTTAGCCAGCCCGTCGTCACCAACACCGACGGCGGCTCAGCCGGCTGGAGCACGGGCTCGCACCGCCACGTCACCTCCGAGGGGTTCTCGGGCGCGACGCGCTCCAGCGTCTGGTCGATCTCCGCCTCCGCCATCGCGGGCGAGGGCGCGGGCATGGAGCGCGGCGGTGAGGGCCGGGCGGTGCGCCACGGAACCGACCTCCCCTCCCCCGAAGCCATCGGTGCGGAGGGCGGGCGGCGCGCCGTGGCGCGGCTGGACGCGCGCAAGATCGCCTCCACCACCGCGCCCGTCTTGTTCGACAACTCCACGGCGCTGCTCGGCCCGCTCCTGGGCGCGATCTCCGGCCCGGCGGTGGCGCGGGGCGTGTCCTTCCTGAAGGAGCGGTTGGGACGGGCGGTGTTCTCCCCCGGCGTGACCGTCAGCGAGGACCCGTTCCGGGTGCGGGGCCTGGGCTCCGGCGCCTCCGACGACGAGGGCGTGGCGACCGTCGCCCGCCGCCTGGTGGACGCGGGCGTGCTCACCACCTGGCTGCTGAACACCGCCAGCGCCCGCCAGCTGGGGATGGAGACCACCGGGCACGCCAGCCGCGGCGGGGCGGGCGCGCCAGGCGTCGGCCCGCACAACCTCACGCTGGAGCCGGGCGGCGACAGCCCCGCCGCGCTGATGCGGGCGGCGGGCGGGAGGGGCCTTCAGGTGACCTCCATGTTCGGCCCGTCGCTGAACGCGAACACCGGCGACTGGTCCGCCGGCGTCTCCGGCGTGTGGTGGGAGGGCGGCGAGCCGGCCTACCCCGTCACGGAGATCACGGTGGCGGGCTCCCTCCTCGACATCTTCGCTCGCATGGTCCCCGCCGACGACCTGGAGATCAGGGGCGCCACCAACGCGCCGTCCGTCCTGGTGGACGCTCTGGCCATCGCCGGGAAGTGAGCGACCTCGCGCTCCTGGCCGACGCCGCGCGCGAGGCGGGGGCGCTCATGATGCGCCTGCGCGGCCGGGTGGCCGTGCGCGGCAAGCCCGACGGCTCGCCCGTCACCGACGCCGACCTGGCGGTGGACGCCCTGCTGCATGAGCGGCTGACGGGTGCGCGCCCCGACTACGGCTGGCTGTCGGAGGAGACGGCGGACGACCCGGCCCGCCTGTCCAAGCGCCGGGTGTTCGTGGTCGACCCCATCGACGGCACCACCGCCTTCATCCGCGGCAAGCCGTGGTTCTGCACCTCCCTCGCCGTGGTGGAGGACGGGCGACCCGTGGCGGCCGCGGTGTTCGCGCCGGAGCTGGACGAGCTCCACCTCGCCGGGCTGGGGGGCGGGGCCACGCTGAACGGGGCGCCCGTGCGGGCGTCGCAGGCGCACGACCTGGCCACCGCCCGCGTCACCGGCGACCCGGACACGCTGCGCCCCCCGCGCTGGCCGCCCTTCGCGGTGGAGCGCCGCAACGCCATCGCCTGGCGGCTGGCGGCCACCGGCGCCGGCGTGTTCGACGCGGCGATCGCGCCTACGCCCAAGTGCGAGTGGGACGTGGCGGCCGGCGCCCTGCTCGCGCAGGAGGCGGGCGCCGCGGTGACCGACGCCTGTGGCGCGCCGCTCCTCTTCAACACGCCCGGCGCGCGCGTCCCCGGCGTGATCGCCTGCGCGCCCGCGCTCCTGCCGTTGATCTTGGCGCGGCTGGACCCTAAGCCCGCCGCGCGCCCTCCGGAGCCCCGCCCGCCCATGTCCGACCAGCTTCTCCACCTCGTGTTCGGCGGCGAGCTGCGGGACGTGAACGGCACGGAGTTCCGCGACCTGTCGAAGCTGGATTTCGTCGGGGCGTATCCGGACTTCGCCAGCGCCCGCGCCGCCTGGAAGGGCCGGGCGCAGGCGACGGTGGACAACGCGCACATGCGCTACTTCATCGTCCACGCGCACCGGCTGCTCGACCCCCGCCACGAGGGCGGGGGCGAGTGACGGCTCAGCGGGCCTTGGCGCCGGCGTTGCACTTGGCGAGCTTCTCGCCGCCCAGGGCGTCCGCGCCCGTCTGGTAGCTCTCGAAGGCGCCGAGGCGGCTCGCCAGCGACGCGCACTCCTGAGCGGTCGACTGCGCCCGCACCGCGGCCGTGCCCGACCGGCAGACCGCACCTTCGCAATGCCACAGGCGGCCGTCGAACACGGGGTCGGCCGGCCTGGCCAGCGGCGTGGCCAGCCTGGCGATGGTGACGCCCTTGGGCAGCGGTGCGACGGGTGCGGCGGTGGGCGCGGGAGCGTTGGCGACGAAGGCGGCCGCGGCGACGGCTGCGATCTGGATAATGATGAACATGACAGTCTCCTATCGCTGATAGGAACGCATATGCACCTAAGCGGTGGTGGCGGGTATCCGTCACACGCACATGGGTGCTATGCATCGACGCATGGATCAGCTGCTGGAGGCGCCCCAGGCGGACTGGACGCTGATCCGCGCGTTCATCGAGGTGATGCGCGCGGGCACGCTCTCGGCCGCAGCCCGCAGTCTGGGCGCCGCCCAGCCCACGCTCGGCAGGCAGATCCGCAGGCTGGAGGCGCTGTCGGGCGAGCCGCTGTTCCTGCGCCGCGGCCGCGAGCTGCAGCCCACCGACCGCGCGCGCACGCTGTACGAAGCCGCGGGGCAGCTGGAGGCGGAGGTCACAGCGCTGGGCCGCGCCTTCTCGGCGGGGGCGCGCGGCTCGGGGCTGGTGCGGATCACCACGAGCGAACTCTTCGCCCTCTACGTCCTGCCGCGCCTCCTGCCGCCCCTGCTGGAGACCGATGCCGGGCTGGAGGTCGAGATCGTCGCCAGCGACCGGCTGGAGAACCTCGTGCGACGCGACGCCGACATCGCCATCCGCTTCGCCCGCCCCACGCAGCCGGAGCTGATCGCCGCCAAGCTCGGCGACATCTCCTTCGGCCTCTACGCCACGGAGGCGCTGTTCGACCGCCACGGCGAGCCCGCCTCGCTGAGCGATCTGCTCGGCTGGCCGTGGGTGTCCAGCGCGGACGGAAGCGAGGTGCTGGACGCCTTCCGGGACAAGGGCCTGGCGCTCGACCCGGCGCGGCTGCGGCTCAGGGCCGAGAACCTGCCCCTGCGTCTGGCGGCGGTGGAGGCGGGCCTCGGCGTGGGGGCTGTGTCGGACTGGATGGCGCGCCGGCGGCCCGCCCTGAAGCCGGTCCTTCCGGGCATGCGCGTCTTCACCCTGCCCGCCTGGATCGTCGCCCACGACGACCTCCACCGCTCGCCGCGGCTGCGCCTCGTGTTCGACGAGCTGCGCACCGCGATCCGCCGCGTGATCGCCGGCGAGGCTTGAGGTTCACCATTCACATGCCGCCAACAGGCGTCTTGGAAGTGCAGTCGCGGTCGTCAACCGCTCACTCCCTCCGCAGCAGGCGGTCGGTGAGGAGGGTGGCCCACCAGCCGGCGTGGAACTCGCGCTTGATCGCAGCGGGGTCGTAGTCCGGCCCCTGCGTCCAGTCGAAGTAGCTCACGCCGTGCGGCTCGGCTTCGGCGAGGTACTTGGCGAAGGCGAAGTCGGTGACGCCCGTCTTGCCCGCTCGCACGTGCAGGTGCCGAAAGCTGAGCTCGGCGAGCGCGTCGCGGAGCGGCAGCCCCAGGTGCAGGTGGGCGTAGAGCACGCTCATCACCCCCGCCCGATCCGCGCCCGACTTGCAGTGCATGACCGCGGGGTATCGCACCCGCTCGAACAGCGCCTTGGCCGCGGAGACCTGCGCGGCCGACGGCGCCTCGCGCGAGGAGACGGGGAAGTCCACCAGCGTGAGTCCCAGCCGGGCGCAGGCGTCGCGCTCCAGCACGTAGAAGCTCGTCTCGAACCCCCCGCCCCGCAGGTTGACCACCGTGCGCACCCCGGCGTCCCGCCACCAGCGCAGCTGGAACGGCCAGGGCTGGTTGGTGCGGATCAGGTTGCGGTCGATCCAGTGCGCGTTCTGGAACGGCAGCCGCAGCCAGGCGTGGTCCTTCCACAGGTAGTCGGCGTAGGCGCGCAGGCGGCCCGCGGCGGTGTCGAGGTCGAAGCGGGGCACGGCCGCTCGTCCTAGCGCGCGTGCGGCGTGCTGGGGAGGGGAGCTTGACGGCCGCGCGCCCGCGCCGCACCCCTCCCTTCAGATGAGCGACCTTCCCGTCGACTTGGCCGCAGAGGAGCCCACCGCCCGCGCGGTGGCGATGCGGCTGTTCCGCGAGCACCTGCGGCCGCGGTGGCGGGGCCTCGTCGGCGCGCTCCTGTGCGCGGCGCTGGTGGCCGTGCTCACCGCCACGCTGGGCTGGATGCTGAACCCGGTGGTCAAGCGCATCTTCGTGCAGAAGCGGGTGGACTCGCTCCTGCTCATCACCGGACTGATCGTGCTCATCGGCGTGCTGCGCGGGCTCGCCCAGGTCGGGCAGGCCACGCTGGTGAACCGCATCGGCCACGGCATGGTGGGCGAGATGCAGGTGCGCCTGTTCGGCCGGCTGGTGCGCGCCGACCTGGCGCAGCTCCGCGCGCAGCACTCGGGCGCCTACGTCTCCTCCGTGCTGTACGACGCGGGCCTGATCCGCGAGGCGGCGACGCAGGGGGTGGTCAACTACACGCGCGAGGGGCTGACCGTGGTGTTCGCGGTGGGGGCCATGCTGACGCAGGACCCCTACCTGACGGTGCTGGTGGTGGTGGCCGGGCCGCTGGCCTCCCTTGTGATGCGGCGCTTCTCCAAGCGCACGCGCAAGGCGGCGGCGGGAGCGATGAACGAGACGTCCGCGCTCTCCACCGCCGTCATGGAGAGCCTGGACGGCATCAAGCTCGTCAAGATCGACGACCGCGAGGCGATCGAGACGGCGCGTGTGGCCGCCGTGGTGGCCCGGCGCGAACGCCACATCATCCGCGGCGCCGTCGCCCGCGCCACCGCCCCCGCCGTCACCGAGACCCTGAGCGTGCTGGTGACCGCCGCCGTGATCTTCTACGCCGGCTGGCGCGCCACATCCGACAAGCTGACGCTGGGCCAGCTCACCGCCTTTCTGGTGCTACTCACCATGGCGGCGCAGTCGCTGCGGCAGGTGGCCAACCTGCAGGCGGTGTTCGCCGAGGGGACGCAGGCCGCGCGACGCCTGTTCGCGGCGCTGGACGTCGCGCCCGAGGTGGCCGACCGGCCCGGAGCGCCGCCGCTGGCCCGCGGGCGCGGCGCCGTGCGCTTCGAGAACGTCGGCTTCGGCTACACGCCGGGCACGCCCGCGCTCGTGGACCTGAGCCTGGAGGTGCGGCCTGGCGAGACCACCGCGCTGGTCGGCCCGTCCGGCGGCGGCAAGTCCACCCTCCTGAACCTCATCCCGCGCTTCTACGACGTCACCTCCGGACGGGTGACGGTGGACGGGTGCGACGTGCGCGAGGTGGGGATCGCCTCGCTGCGCAGGCGGATCGCGCTCGTGACGCAGGAGCCGTTCCTGTTCGACGACACGGTGCGCGCCAACATCGCCGGCGCCCGGCCCGACGCCTCCCCCGCCGAGGTGGAGGCCGCCGCGCGGCAGGCCGCCGCCCACGACTTCGTCGTCGCCCTGCCCAAGGGCTACGACACGCCGGTGGGCGAGGCGGGGGCGCGCCTCTCCGGCGGTCAGCGCCAGCGCATCTCCATCGCCCGCGCCTTCCTGAAGGACGCGCCCATCCTGCTCCTGGACGAGGCCACGAGCGCGCTCGACACCGAGAGCGAGGCCCTGGTGCAGGCGGCGCTGGAGCGGCTGCGCGCCGGGCGCACCACGCTGATGATCGCTCATCGCCTGTCCACCGTCCGCGGGGCCGACCGCATCTACGTCATCGACGCCGGGCGGGTGGTGGAGGACGGGACCCACGCCTCCCTCGTCGCCCAAGGCGGGCTCTACGCCCGGCTGGCGCGCGCCCAGAACCTGGACGTGGCTCCCGCCGTGCTGGAGCCGACGGGCTGAGGTGCGCCCGCTGCGCCACCCCTGGGTCCAAGGCGCCCTCGCGCGCCTCCTCGCCGGCTACCTCCGCCTGACGCTGCGCACCATCCGCTGGCGGTGGGAGGGGCTGGAGCGGGCCGAGGGGGTGTGGGACGCGGGCGGGGGCGTCATCGTGTGCTTCCAGCACGGCCGCATCGCGCTGTCCCCCGCCTGCTGGCCGCTGCACCGGGCGCAGGAGCCTCGCGCCATGATCTCGCTCTCGGCGGACGGCGGATTCGTGGCCGCGGCGGTGGCGCGGCTGGGCTTCCCCGCCATCCGCGGCTCGGCCGCCAAGCCCGGAGACCCCGCCCAGGCGAAGGCCAGGTCGAAGGGCGGAGCGGCCGCCTTCCGCGAGACGCTGCGCTGGATCAAGGGCGGCGGCGGGATCGCCCTCACGCCGGACGGCCCCCGCGGCCCCCCCGGCGCCATGACGGACGGGCCGCCGCTCCTGGCCCGCGCTTCGGGCGCGCCCGTGCTGCTGGTGGGCCTGGCGGCCCGGCCGTGCCTGCGGCTGCGCAGCTGGGACCGCCACGTCGTCCCCCTGCCCTTCGGCCGAGGCCTCATCGTGTGGGACGGCCCCTTCACCGCCGCCCGCGACGCCGACGCCGAGGCGCTGCGCTCCGACTGGCGCGCCCTGCTGCAGGCGGTCACCGACCGGGCGGAGGCGGCGGTGTGAGTGCGGCGCTCGGCGTGCACCGCGCGCTCACGACCCTGGCCGAGCCGCTGCTGCCCGCCCTCCTGCGCCGCCGCGCCGCCCGCGGGCGCGAGGATCCGGCGCGCCTGCCCGAGCGCCTGGCCCGCGACACCGGCGCGCGCCCGGCGGGCCGTCTCGTCTGGCTGCACGGGGCCAGCGTCGGCGAGGGGCTCTCGTTGCTGCCGCTGGTGGACGCCCTGCGCGCGGCCGCCCCCGACACCACCCTGCTGGTGACCACCGGCACGACGACGGCGGCGGCGCTCCTGGCCCGGCGGTTGCCCGCGGACGTGCTCCACCGCTACGCCCCCGTGGACGCGCCGGGCGTGGCCCGGCGCTTCACGGCGCACTGGCGGCCCGACCTCGCCGTGTTCGCCGAGAGCGAGCTGTGGCCCAACCTGCTGCGCGAGGTGCGGGCGGCGGGCGCGGCCACCGCGCTGGTCTCGGCGCGCCTGTCCGAGCGGAGCCTCGCGGGCTGGGCGCGAGCCCCCGCCGCGGCGAGGGCGGTGATCGGCGGCTTCCGCCTCGTCATGGCGCAGGACGACGCCGTGGCCGCCGCCCTCGTGCGGCTGGGCGCCCGCGATGACGGGCGGCTGAACCTGAAGCTCGCCGGCGCGGCCCCGCCCTTCGACGCGGACGCGCTGGCGCAGGCCCGGGCGCAGGCGGCCGGGGCGCCGCTGCTGCTGGCGGCCTCCACCCATCCCGGCGAGGACGAGGTGGTGCTCGACGCCTTCGCGCGGCTGGCCCGGCCCGACGCCCTGCTGGTGATCGCCCCGCGCCATCCCGACCGGGGCCGTGCGGTGGAGGAGCTCGCCCGCGCCCGGGGGCTGGACGCGGCGCTCCGCAGCGTCGGCTGCGGCCTGCGACGCGGCGAAGTGCACGTGGCGGACACGCTGGGCGAACTCGGGCTGTGGTTCGAGCTGGCGCGCGGCGGCTCCACCTTCGTGGGGGGCTCCCTCGCTCCGGGGGTGGGCGGGCACAACCCCGTGGAACCCGTGCGCGCGGGCGCGCCCCTCGTGCGCGGCCCCCACGTGGAGAACTGGACGGACGTCCACGCCCGCCTGGGCGACGCCGCTCCCCCCGTCGCCGACGCCGAGGCCCTGGCCCGCGCCTGGGCGCACGACCTGGACGAGCCCGCCGCCGCGACCCGTCGGGCGGCCCTGGCGTCCGAGCGGTTGCAAGGGGACGACGCGAACCTGGCGGAGGCCGTCCGCCGCCTCGTCGCCCTCCTGCCGGAGGCGCCGTGAAGCTCGCCACGCCCCGCTGGTGGTACGTCCGCTCCGGCGCGCCCGCGCCCGTGCTGCGCCTCCTGCTGCGGCCGCTCGGCTGGGTGTGGGCGGCCGCCACGGCGCGGCGGATCGCACGCACGAGGCCGGTCGATGCGGGCGTCCCCGTGATCTGCGTGGGCAACCTCACCGTGGGCGGCGCAGGCAAGACGCCCGTGGTGCGCGAGGTGCTGCGGCTCCTGCGGGCGGAGGGTGTCGAGGCGCACGGCCTGTCCCGCGGCCACGGCGGCTCCGACCCCGGCCCCCGCCGCGTGACCCCCGACGACCCCGCCTTGGAGGTGGGCGACGAGCCCGTCATGCTGGCCGGCGACGGCCCGTTCTGGATCGCCCGCGACCGCGTCGCCGGCGCCCGGGCGGCCGCGGCGGCGGGCGCGCCGGCGGTGGTGCTGGACGACGGCCACCAGAACCCCGCCCTCGCCAAGGCGCTGGCGCTCGTCGTGGTGGACGGCGAGACGCGCGACGGCGAGTGGCCGTTCGGCGACGGCTCCGTCTTCCCCGCCGGCCCGATGCGCGAGCCCCTGGCCCCGGGCCTGGCCCGGGCCGACGCCGTGGTCCTGCTCCTCCCCGCCGACCTGCCGGAGCCGGACGCGGAGCTCCTGGCGATGTTCGGGGAGCTGCCGGTGTGGACGGCGCGGCTGGAGCCCGCCTCCCCGCCCCCGCCCGGCCGCCGGTTCGGCTTCGCGGGCGTGGGCAAGCCCTGGAAGGTGGAGCGCGCGCTGCGCGCCGCGGGCTGCGACCTCGCCGACTTCGCTCCGTGGCCCGACCACCACCCCTATACGGAGGCCGACCTGCGCGTGATGGCGGAGCGGGCGGACGCGCTGGGCGCGCGCCTGCTCACCACGGAGAAGGACTGGGCGCGCCTTCCCCCGGCCTGGCGCGAGCGAGTGGCGTGCTGGCGGGTGCGGGTGCGCTTCGAGGAGGAGGCCATGGTCGTGCGGTGGATGGCGTCGGCCGTCACCCCGTCCGCCCGAGCCACCGCGGCATGAGCACCTCACCGGACCCGCTTCAGGATCCAGGCGGCCATGTCGCCGATCGGCTTCGGATCGGGATCGCGGAAGCGGTCCTCCTGGGGTGAGGCGGCCTCCCCCAGGCTGTGGCCCAGCCCCGGGTAGAGGCGGAACGTCACGCGCCCCCGGCCGTCCGCGGCGAGGTGGCGGGCCGCTTCGGGATCGACGTTGCCGTCGTTCGCTCCCTGGAGCACCAGCATGGGCGCGCCGATCCTGGCCGTCTGCGCGGCGACGCCCGGCAGCGCGACGGCGGTGGCGTAGATGCCCAGTCCTCCTGTCGGCGAGTCGGCGAACCAGCCCTGGAAGGTGGGGTCGGCCTCGCCCGCCAGGCTGATCCGCCCGTCCTTGTCGCGGTCGATGGCGGCGTTGATCCAGCTTGCGGCGCCGAACCCCCGCAGGAAGCCGACGTACATCTGCGGGACCAGCCCGCCCGGTCCCGCGGCGGCGGCCGCCAGGCCGGCGGCGTCGACGGCGCCGCCCTTCGCGTAGCGCTCCACGTAGGGGCGCGCCGTCTTGGGCCACTGGCGCTGGAGCGTCGCGGCGAACGAGGTCGCCACCGGGGCGACCAGCACGACGCCCGCGAGGTCGCGGCGGCGGGTGGCGACGTCGGCCGCCACCGTCGTGCCCTCGCTCCAGGCGACCAGGAACAGCGGCGCCCCGGACACCTCCGGCCTGGCCTTGGTCGCGGCGAGGGCGGTGTCGACGTCGGAGGCGAGGTCCTGCAGGCGCAGCTTGGCGAAGGCCTCCCGGTCCACCGTCGTCGGACCGCGGACGAACCGCTTGTCGTACCGGACGGAGGCGACGCCGCGGCACGCCAGCCCGTCGGCGATGGTCCGCAGGGGCCGCGAGACGACCGCCGAGTCCACCACGATCGACCCGTCGAGGTCCTCGACGTCCGACCCGTGGACGAGCACCGCCACCGCCTTCGGCCGGCCTCGCGGCAGCAGCAGCTCGGCGGCGCTGTCGAAGCCGGGAAGGTGGAGGACGAACGGAACCCTGCGCGCCCCGCAGTCGACCGGGACGGCCTGCGCCGCCGCGCAGGCGGGCGAGAGCAGCACGGCCAACGCGATCCATGGCGACAACGCCCGAACGGCCACTCACACCTCCGAAACTCAGGACCGTCCGGCCGCCCCAGGGGGGCACGGCCGTTCGTCGCGGGCAAATGAACTTCTGGTCAGGCCGCCGCTGCGCCGACGGGACGGCTCACCGCTTGAACACCGTCCCGCCCTTCATGACGAAGCGGACGCGCTGCAGCTCCGTCACGTCGCTCAGCGGGTCGCCCGCCACCGCGATGAGGTCGGCCTGGCGGCCGGGCGTCAGCGCGCCCACGTCGGTGAGGCGCAGGTGCTCGGCGCCGCGGTTGGTGGCGGACTGGATCGCCTCCAGCGGCGTGAAGCCGGCGGCGACCATCAGGGCGAACTCCCGGGCGTTCTGGCCGTGGGGGGAGACGCCGGTGTCGGTGCCGAAGGCCACCTTGATGCCCGCCCGGTGCGCGCGACCGCCCATGGCCTGCATGAGCGGGCCCACCATGAGCGCCTTGGCGCGCACGGCGGCGGGCATGTAGGTGTTGGGTCGGGCGGCCTCGCGCGCCACGAAGTCGCCCGCCACCAGCGTCGGCACGAGCCAGGCGCCGTGCAGCTTGAACAGGCGGATCGACTCCGCGTCGAGGTAGGTCCCGTGCTCGATGGAGTCGACGCCCGCGCGCAGCGCCGCGTTGACCCCCGCCGTGCCGTGGGCGTGCGCCTTGACGAAGCGCCCCATGGCGTGGGCGGCGTCGACGATGGCCTTCATCTCCTCGTCGTCGAGCTGCTGGTCCACGCCCGTGGCGCCGCCGTCCAGCACGCCGCCCGTGGCGTGGAACTTGATCCAGTCGGCGCCGGCGGCGATCTGCTGGCGCGTCTTCCTGCGGCACTCGTCGGCGCCCGAGCACAGGGTGGGCGCCTGGATCACCTCCGTGATCTCCGGGGTGTAGCCGTAGACCTGCCCGTGGCCGCCGTGGGCGGAGAGCGCGTTGCCCGCCGCCAGGATCCGCGGGCCCGGCACCTTGCCCGCCTTGATCGCGTCGCGCAGCGCGAAGATCGCCTCGTTGGAGCCGCCGGCGTCGGCCACGGTGGTGAAGCCGGCCTCCAGCGTGCGGCGGGCGTGGACCACCCCGTCCAGCGTCTCGTCGGCCACCGTCTTGGTCACCGCGTCGATGCGGTTGGTGGCGCCCTGCTCGCTGAGGAGGTGGACGTGGCTGTCGATGAGGCCGGGGAGCACGAAGCTCCCGCGCAGGTCCACCAGCTCGGCGCCGGGCTCGGGCGCCACGAAGCCGTCGCGCACCTCCGCCACGCGGCCGTCGCGGATCACCAGCGTCCTGGAGGTCTCGACGCGGCCGGAGCCCGGGTCGGCCAGGAGGCGCCCCGCCTGGACGTAGGTGACGTGCGCCGCGGCGGGCGGCGCTGGGGCGGTTCCCGCCTTGCCGTCGGGCGCGCCGGGGCCGGACGCGGTCTGCGCCGCCGCGGCGCCGAGCGCGGCCGCCCCCGCCAACGCTGCGAGCGCCGCCCCCGCGATCCGAATGCCCCGCATGTCCGTTCTCCCCATCCCGATCAGGCGCCCGCGCGCTCGGCGAACATCCAGGCGTTGCGCGCCAGCTCGGGCACGCGCTTGGCGGTCTCGGCGGCCTGGGCGCTGGCGGCCGTGCCGTCGCGCACGCGCCCGGCTATGCCCTGCACGATGCCCGCCAACCGGAACAGGTTGTAGCTGAAGTACCAGTCGAGCTCGGGCACGCCGTCGCGTCCGGTCAGGCGGCAGTAGCGCGCGACGATCTCGGCCTGATCGGGGATGCCGAGCTCGGCGAGGTCCTTGCCGCCGATCCCGCGCCCCTCGGCCGACGGCATGAACCACTGCATGAGATAGTAGCTGAAGTCGGCCATGGGGTTGCCGAGCGTGGAGAGCTCCCAGTCCAGCACCGCGGCGATGCGCGGCTCGGACGGGTGCAGCACCGTGTTGTCCAGCCGGAAGTCGCCGTGGACGATGGAGGTCTGGTCGTCGGCGGGCAGGGTCCTGGGCAGCCAGTCGATCAGCCGGTCCATCTCGACGAGCGTGTCCGTCTCGCTGGCGCGGTACTGCTTCGTCCAGCGGTCGACCTGGCGGGCGAAGTAGTTGCCGGGCTTGCCGAAGTCGCCGAGCCCTGCGGCGGCGTGGTCGGTGGTGTGCAGCCGCGCCAGGACGTCCACCTGGTCGAGGTAGACGGCGCGGCGGTCCCCCCGCGGCAGGTCGGGCAGGGTGAGGTCCCACAGGATGCGGCCCTCCACCTTCTCCATCACGTAGAACATGGTGCCGATCACCGCGTCGTCCGTGCACAGGCCGAAGGTGCGCGGCGCGGGGAAGCCGGTGGTCCCCAGCGCCGTGATCACCTTGTGCTCGCGGTCCACCGCGTGCGCGCTCGGCAGCAGCTTGCCGGGCGGCTTCCTGCGCAGGACGTAGCGGCGGCCGGGGGTGGCGAGTTCGTAGGTGGGGTTGGACTGGCCGCCCTTGAACTGCGTCACCGTGAGCGGGCCGGCGTAGCCGTCCACGTTCGCCCTCATCCAGCGGTCGAGGGCGGCGGTGTCGAAGGCGAGGCGGGCGTCCACGGGCTTGGTGCCCGCGAAGACGGCCTGGGCGCTGGTGTCTGTCATCGCCGCGGAGCGTAGGCGGCGGGGCGGCGCGGGGGCAAGCGGGTCGGGGGGGGGGGCGCGCACGCGCGAACGCCGTGCGGGTCGTGCGGGTCGTGCGGATGCGACTCCGCTGATCGCGGTCGATGGCGCAGTCGGCGGCGGAGCGGCGAGGTCATCGCGGCAGCATAAGGCCGCGGGGCCGGGTGGGGAGCCGCCGCCCGGCGACCGGGCTGCTGTTCGGAGCTAGGCCAGCGCGCGCCAGCCGATGTCCCGCCGGTGGAAGCCGCCTGGGAAGCGGATGGCGTCCACCGCCGCGTAGGCGCGGTCGCGCGCCTCGGCCAGGGTGGGGGCGCGGGCGCACACGTTCAGCACGCGGCCGCCCGTGGCGCGCACTCCGTCGCCGTCGCGCGCGGCGCCCGCGTGGAACACCACCACGTCCGGGCCGAAGTCGGCGTCCGCGCCCTCGATGGCGCCGCCCGCCTCCGGCGCGTCCGGGTAGCCGCGGGCGGCGAGCACCACGCACACCGCCGCCTCGTCGCGCCACACGGGCGGCGGGAGCGCCGCCAGGCCGCCTACGGCCGCGGCGTGGAGGTGGGGGAGGAGGTCGCCCTCCAGCCGCAGCATGAGCACCTGGCACTCGGGGTCGCCGAAGCGGGCGTTGAACTCCACCAGCCGGGGCGCGCCGTCCTCGATCATCAGCCCGGCGAACAGCACGCCGCGGTAGGGCGCACCCTCCGCCGCCATGGCCGCGAGCGCCGGGCGCACGATCCCGGCCATGGCCCGCGCCTCCACGGCCGGCGAGAGCACGGGGGCGGGAGCGTAGGCGCCCATGCCGCCGGTGTTGGGGCCCGTGTCGCCGTCGCCCGCGCGCTTGTGGTCCTGGGCTCCGCCGAACGGGATCGCGGTCTCGCCGTCGCAGAGGGCGAAGAGCGACGCCTCCTCCCCCGCCATGAACGCCTCGACCACCACGCGCGCGCCCGCCGCGCCGAAGCGGCCGCCCAACATGTCGGCCACCGCCGTGTCGGCCTCGGCCCGGTCGGCGGCGATGACCACCCCCTTGCCCGCCGCCAGCCCGTCGGCTTTGACCACGAAGGGCGGGTGGAACCCGTCCAGCGCCGCCCGCGCCTCGTCCGCGGTGGTGCAGACGACGTGGCGGGCGGTGGGCAGGCCGGCGCGCTCGGCCAGCGCCTTCATCCACGCCTTGGAGCTCTCCACCCGGGCCGCGGCGGCGGTGGGGCCGAAGCACGGGACGCCGCGGGCGGCGAGCGCGTCGGCCAGTCCCGCCGCCAGCGCCGCCTCCGGCCCGACCACCACGAGGTCGGCCGCCATCTCCGACGCGAGCGCGACCAGTCCCTCCACGTCGGTCACGGCCACCGCGCGGCGCTCGCACAGCGCCGCCATCCCGTCCGACCCCGGGGCGGCGACGAGCCGCGTCAGGCGCGGCGACTGCGCGATCTTCCAGGCCAACGCGTGTTCGCGCCCGCCCGAACCCACCAGGAGGACCTTCATGCGCCGCTCCCTAGCCCGCCGGCGCGCCCGCGGGAACGGCCGCCCGCTCCCGCCGTTGGCCGCGGAGACGGAACGATGCGGGAGAGCGTGATGCGGAGCGTGACGGCGGGGGCGATCGGCGGGCTGGCGGCCGGCGCGGTGGTGGCGGGCCTGCAGTGGCTCGGCAAGGATGCGGGGCTGCTGAAGGACAACCTCTCGCAGGACACGCAGGACTGGCTGGACGACCGCTTCGACGCCCGCAGCCGCCTCGGTGACGACGGCCTGATGCTGCTGGAGGAGACCGGCCACTACGGCGCGAGCCTGGGCCTGGGCGCGGCCTACGGCATGGTGCGGCCCTACGTGCCGCTGCCCGGCGTGCTCTCGGGCGCGCTGTTCGGCGCGGGCGTGTACGCCGTGGCGGTGGCGGGCGTGCTGCCGGAGCTCGGGATCACCTCCGGCGAGCGCGAGGCGCCCCGGGGCGTGGCCACCGAGCGGTTCGCCGTCCACGTGCTCTACGGCGCGATCATCGGGATCGTGGCCGACGCGCTGAACGACCGGCGCGTGAAGGTCGTCCGCACCGAGGCTTGACCCGTCCCCAGGGTCCGGCCTCACGGAAGGTCGGGTTCGAGGGAGGGCGCGGTGTCGGAGCGGTGGTTCGGACCGGCGGAGACGGCGGAGCGGCTGAGCGTCAGCGTCAAGGCCCTGCGCATTTACGAGCGGTCCGGCCTCGTCGCGCCGCTGCGTGACGCCAACGGCTGGCGCGCCTACGGGCCCGACCAGCAGGCGCGCCTCCACCAGGTGCTCGCACTGAAGCGGCTGGGGCTGCCCCTGTCGCGCATCGCCGAACTCCTGGCGGGCCGCCTGGCCAGCCTGGACGCGGTGCTGGCCCTGCAGCAGCAGGTGCTGGAGGCGCGGCGGGCGGACGCGGACCACGGGCTCGCGCTCCTGGCCGCGGCGCGCGCCAAGCTGGCCCGCGACGGCGCCCTCTCCCCGGACGACCTCACCCAACTCACGAAGGAGACGGCCGTGGACGAGAAGATGACGGAAGACGACTGGAACCGTCTGGCGAAGCCCGTCTTCGAACGGCACTTCACGCCGGAAGAGCAGGCGCAGTTCGCGGCGCGGAAGAACGACTTCGACCAGGCGGAGGTGACGCGCGAGTGGGATGCGCTGATCGCGGAGGGCCGCGCGCTCCAGGCGCAGGGCGACGCGGGCTCGCCGCAGGCCATGGACCTCGCCGAGCGCTGGATGGCGCAGGTGCGTCGGTTCACGGGCGACGACCCCGCCATGATCGTCAAGTCGTCGGAGGCGAACAAGGAGCTGCTCGCCAACCCTGAGGCGGCGCGTAAGATGCCGTTCGACCTGTCGCTGATGCAGTTCGTCGGCGAGGCTTACAAGCGCGCCCGGGCCTGACTCCTCCCGCTCATCCCGGCGAAGGCCGGGACCCAGGGCCGGGAGCGCGGATGCAGGAACTCGCCATCGGGACGGCGAGACCGGGACCACGGTCGGCCCTGGGTCCCGGCCTTCGCCGGGATGAGCGGGGGAGGCGCCGGGTCGCGAACCCGGCTAAAGCTCGCCCGCGCGATTCACGGAGGCCCTGGTGGCGGACGAGCTCACGGCGGTTCAGGCGGCGGTGCTGTCGGTGGTGCAGGGGGTGACCGAGCTCTTCCCCGTGTCGTCGCTGGGCCACGCGGTGATCCTGCCGCGCCTCCTCGGCTGGCGGATCGACCAAGGGGGGGAGGGCTTCCTCCCCTACCTCGTGGTGATGCACTTCGGTACGGCCGTGGCGCTCCTGGCCTTCTTCTGGCGCGACTGGTGGAGCTTCGGCCGGGCCGTGGTGCTGAACCGCGGGGCGGACGCGGCGGGGGAGCGGCGGGTGTTCTGGCGGCTGGTGGTCGCCACCCTCCCCGCCGTGGTGCTGGGCTTCGGCCTGCGGAAGGTGCTGGGCCACGTGTTCGGCGCGCCGGCGCTGGTGGCCGGGGTGCTGGTCCTGAACGGGTTCGTGCTGTGGGGGGCCGAGCGGCTGAAGGGGCGGCTGCCCGCGGGCAAGCGGCCCGCCGACCTCACCTGGACGGACGCGGTGGTGATCGGCCTCGGCCAGAGCCTGGCGCTCGTGCCCGGCATCTCGCGCTCGGGCTCGACGCTGGTGGCGGGACTCGTCCGCGGGCTGGACCACGAGGACGCGGCTCGCTTCTCCTTCCTGGCGGGCACGCCCATCATCCTGGCGGCCACGGTGCTGGAGGCGCCCAAGCTGCGCCACGTGCAGTCGGGCTTCGCGAGCCTCGCCGGGCTCTCGGCGGTGCTGGCGGGGGCGGCGGCCTTCGCGAGCGTATGGGCGCTGATGCGCTGGTTCAAGCGTCACGAATTCAAGGCGCTGGACCCCTTCGCCTGGTGGTGCTGGGGCTTCGGCGCGCTCAGCCTCGCCCTGTTCGCCACCGGCCTGCGCTGAGGCCGCCGCCCTTGCCGGAGCCCTGCCTGCCCGCCGCGGCGGTGCGCGCCTACGACGTGCGCGGGCGCGTGGGCGAGCACTTCCAGGTGGCGCACGGCCGCAGCCTGGGGCTGGCCTACGCCGCCCTGGCCCGCTCCCGCGGCCTGCGCACGGTGGCGGTGGGCCGCGACGGCCGTCTCACCTCCCCCGCGCTGGAGGCGGCGCTGGTGGAGGGGTTGGCGGCGGGCGGCCTGGCCGTGACGCGGCTGGGGCTCGGCCCGACGCCCATGACCGCCTTCGCCGTGCGCACCCTCGGGCTGGACGGCGGGGTGATGGTCACCGCCTCGCACAACCCGCCCGACGAGAACGGCTTCAAGCTCCTGCTCGGCCCCGAGCGCCTCCATGGCGAGGCGCTGCGCGCGCTGGCCGCCTCGTCGGGCGAGGCCTGGCCCGGCGGCGAGGTGCGGGAGGTCGACCTGCGCGACGCCTACGTGGCGGACCTCCTGAAGGCCGACACCGTCGCGCCCCACCTGGCCGTCGCCTGGGACGCGGGCAACGGGGCCACCGGCGGGATGGTGGAGCGGCTGGCCGCCCGCCTGCCCGGCCGCCACGTCCTCCTCTCCACCGCCGTGGACGGTCGCTTCCCCGACCACCATCCCGACCCGGCGGTGGAGACCAACCTCGCCGCGCTGAAGGCGGCGGTCCTGCGCGAGGGGTGCGACCTGGGGGTGGCCTTCGACGGGGACGGCGACCGCATCGGCGTGGTGGACGAGACGGGGGCGGTGATCTGGTCGGACCAGCTGCTGCTGTTCCTGGCGCGCGAGGTGCTGCGCGAACACCCGGGCGCGGCGGTGGTGGGCGACGTGAAGAGCTCGGGCGTGCTGTTCGACGGCGTGCGCGCGCTGGGCGGGCGGGCGGTGGTGGCGCCCTCCGGCTACGTGCTCCTGCGCGAGGCCATGGTGCGGGAGGGGGCGCTGCTGGGCGGCGAGCTCTCCGGCCACGTCTTCTTCGGCGACCGGTGGGACGGGACGGACGACGCCCTCTACGTGGCGCTGCGGCTCCTGGGCGCGCTCGGCCGGTCGGGCGCGCCGCTCTCGGCGTTCCGCCGCAGCCTGCCGCGGGTGATCTCCACGCCCGAGCTGCGGATCCCCTGCCCCGAGGCGCGCAAGGCCGCCGTGGTGGCGGAGGTGGCGGCGCGCACCGCGGAGCACGGCGGCCGCTTCGACCCCGCGCTCGGCCTCATCGTGCGCTCGGCGGACGGCTGGTGGCTTCTGCGGCCGTCGGGCACCGAGCCCAAGCTCACCGCACGCTGCGAGGCGGCCGACGACGCCGCGCTGGCGCGGCTGACGGCGGAGCTGCGGGGGCGGCTGGCGCAGAGCGGGATCGCGCTCGACTGAGGTGGCGCACGGCTCCGCTCCGGCCTAGGTGAGCGCCATGGCCCGCGTGCGCTCCCGTCTCGGCCAGGACCTCGCCTGGCGGGCGGAGGCCCTGGCCTTCGACCTCGTGTCCGCCCTGCTGCGGCTCTTTCCCGTGGCGGCCGTGTCGGCGGCGGGGGCGGCGGTGTTCAGGCTGGTCGGGCCGCTCACCGGCGCCCACCGCGTCGCGGCGCGCAACCTGCGGATCGCCTTCCCCGAGCTGGACGACGCCGGACACGCCCGGCTGCTGTGCGCGCAGTGGGGCCACCTGGGCCGCACCCTGTTCGAATTCCCGCTCACCGACCGGCTCACGCCTGCGGGCGGGCGGGTGGAGGTGGTGGGGCGCGAGCGGCTCCTGGCGATCGCGACGGCCGGCGAGCCCACGATCTTCGTCTCCGGCCACTTCGCCAACTGGGAGGTGATGCCGGCGGCCATCGTGGACGCCGGCGTGGCGTGCCGCATGACCTACCGCGCCGCCAACAACCCCTACATCGACCGGCGCATCATCGAGGCCCGCGCCCGCTACGGCGTGGAGATGTTCGGGCCCAAGGGGCAGGAGGGCGGGCGCGAGGTGCTGCGCACGCTGCAGGACGGGCAGGCGGTGGCGCTGCTCATCGACCAGAAGTTCAACGGCGGCGTGCTCGCCCCCCTGTTCGGCGTGTCCGCCCGCACCGCGGTGGGGGCCGTGCGCATGGGCCTGCGCTTCGGCGGCCGGCTGCAGCCCATGTCGGTGGCGCGGCTGCCCGGCGCGCGCTTCCGCGTGACCGTCTACCCGCCGATCGTGCTCACCTCCACCGGCGTGCGCGAGGACGACCTGCGCGCAGGCGTGGAGCAGCTCAACCGCTTCGTGGAGGCGAGGGTGCGCGAGCGGCCCGCCGAATGGTTCTGGACGCACCGGCGCTGGCCGAGGGAGGCCTACGCCGACGATGGGGCGGCCCGCGGAGGCGGATAGGCCCGAGGCGCCGCGTCTAGGCGGGCGCCTTCGCGGCCAGGAACAGGCTGGGATCCATGTGCCGTCCGCGCCAGGTCATGCGCCAGCAGAGGTGCGGGCCGGTGGCGCGGCCCTTCATCCCCACCGCCCCGATCACCTGCCCCGCGCGCACCCGCTCGCCCGCGCGCACGTCCTGGCGGGCCTGGTGGAGGTACATGGAGACGAGGCCCTGGCCGTGGTCGATCAGGGTCAGCCCGCCCTCGAAGTGCATGTCGGGCTCGGCGAACACCACCCGCCCGGCGCAGGGCGCCAGGATCGGCGTGCCCGTGGGGGCGGCGAGGTCCACGCCGTAATGGGGCGTCTTGGGCACGCCGTTCAGGATGCGCTGCGGCCCGAAGGGCGAGGTGCGCAGCGCGCCGGGCAGCGGGTGCGCGAAGCCCGCGGCGAAGTCCTCCGTGTCCTCCACGGAGGCGAGCGCCGCCTGCTTGCGCTTCAGCTCGGCGCCGATGCGGGTGAGGAGCACCGGGTCGGACGGGGCCACCTGGTCGGGCGGCAGGCCGTCGATGCGCTGCACGCTGTAGCCCACGGGCGCCACGTCGAAACGCCGGAGGCGGAAGCCTTCGACCTTCTCCACCTCCACGTCGGTCTGCGCCGAGGCGTCCCGGTCGAAGCCGACGACGGCGAGGCCCGTGGCGCCCGCTCGCGTCTCGACCGCATGATCCACGCGCACCCGGCCGTGGGGCGCGGTGCGCACCATCATCCAGCCGCCCTGCTTGAGAACGTCGCTCGTCCAGAACGGGACGGGGGTCACGGCCGCGGCGGGCGAGGCGGCGAGCG
This sequence comes from uncultured Caulobacteraceae bacterium, assembly GCA_964237305.1. Classification (GTDB taxonomy): domain Bacteria; phylum Pseudomonadota; class Alphaproteobacteria; order Caulobacterales; family Caulobacteraceae; genus JASLDZ01. The sequence goes on along the minus strand of CAXSHO010000019.1, from coordinate 4,837 downwards.
CGCCCGCCCCGGCCAGCACGGCGCGGCGGGCGATCATGCGGCGGGGCCCGCCCCGGCCAGGGCGGCGGAGGCCTCGGCGGGGCCGGCGTAGGCCTCCTGCCGCGCCACGCTCCAGTAGCGCAGCGCCTCCAGCTGTACCCGCCGGCCGCTAATCGCGCAGGTGACGAACCGCCCGGGGCGCATGACGACGAACTCGTTGTCGCCGTAGCTGAGCAGCGCCTCGCCGTCGGAGTTTCGCTCGATCGCGTTCATGGGGCGACCCTACGCCTCCCGCGGGCCCGGCGGGAGGGGATCAGAACAGCGAGCCCTGAAGCGTCGTCGCGGGCGCGGCGCGCTTGGGGCGGACGGCGGGCGCGGCCGCCGCCCCGTCCACCACCGCCGGTCGCGCGCCGTCGCGGAACTTCAGCTCCACCGCCTCGCCCGGTGCGAGCTCGGCGGCGGTGCGCACGAGGCCTCCGGCGGTGCGGCGCACCAGGGCGAAGCCGCGCTCCAGCGGGCGCTCGGGATCGAGGGAGCGGTGCAGCTTGCCCAGGCCCTCCAGCCGGTCGCCGGCGCGCTCCAGCCGTCGGGCGGCGGCGGGGTGCAGGCGCGCCTCCGTCTCCGCCAGCCGCTCCGCGCGGCGCTCGATCGGGCGGGCGAGGAGGTCGGGCCGCAGGCGCGCGGCGGCGCGCAGGAGGTCGCGGCCGTGGCTGTCGGCGTTGCGCGTCAGCGCCGGCCGAAGTCGGGCGGCGGCCGAGTCGAAGCGCTGCTCGGCCAGGCCCATGAGCGCGTCGGCCGTGGGCAACCCGCGCCCGGCGGCGCGCAGCCGCGTGCGGGCGCGCTCCAGCGCGGCTTCGGTGCATCGGCCCGCGCGCCGCTCCGCCTCCCCCACCCGCGCCACGAGATCGGCCAGCACCGGCGTGGCGATCTCGGCGGCGGCGGTGGGCGTAGGGGCGCGACGGTCGGCCACGAAGTCGATCAGCGTGGTGTCGGTCTCGTGCCCCACCGCCGAGACCACCGGGATCGTGCAGGCGGCCACGGTGCGGGCCAGCGCCTCGTCGTTGAAGGGCCACAGGTCCTCCACCGACCCGCCGCCGCGGGCCACGATGACGATGTCGGGCCGGGGCAGGATCCCGCCCACGGCGGGCAGGGCGTCGAAGCCCTTCAGCGCCGCGCACACCTGCGCCGCCGCCCCCTCCCCCTGCACCACCACCGGCCAGACGAGCACGCGGCACGGCCACCGCTCGCGCAGGCGGTGGAGGATGTCGCGGATCACCGCGCCCGTGGGGCTCGTGACCACGCCGATCACCGCGGGCGAGGGCGGCAGCGGCCGCTTGCGCGCACCCTCGAACAGCCCCTCCCCCGCGAGCTTCGCCTTCAGCCGCTCCAGCTGCGCCAGGAGGGCGCCGACGCCGGCGGGCTCCAGCGTCTCGATGACGATCTGGTACTGCGAGCGGCCCGGGTAGGTCGTGATGCGCCCGGTGACGATCACCTCCATGCCAGTCTCCGGCCGCACCGCGATCCCGCGCACCGACTTCCAGATCACCCCGTCGATGCAGGCCTTGTCGTCCTTGATGGACAGGTAGACGTGGCCGGAGGCGTGGCGCGTCACCTTGCTGACCTCGCCGCGCAGCCTGACGTGTCCGTAGGCGTCCTCCAGCGTGCGCTTCAGCGCGAAGGCCAGCTCGGAGACCGAGTAGGCGACCGCGTTGGTGGAGACGGGCTCGGCGAGACTCATGGCGTGCAGGATAGGCGCAGGCCCGCCCGGGCGGGAGGGTCGGATGTGATCGACGCCGCCGCCGCCGTGTGCATCATGGCCGCGTGACCTTCTCCAACCCGATCATCGCGGCGGGCCTCACGGGCCTCACCGCGCTCTACGCCGACCGCGCCGTGACCCCGGTGGAGGCGTGCGAGGCCTACCTGTCGCGCATCTCGGGGCTCGACGGCGCGCTCGGCGCCTTCAACCACGTCGACGCGGAGGGCGCGCGCGAGGCGGCCCACGCCAGCGCCGAGCGGTGGAGCCGGGGCCAGGCGCGATCGATGCTGGACGGCGCGCCGATCGCGTTGAAGGCGAACGTGGCGGTGGAGGGCTGGCCCTGGCACGCGGGGATCGGCGCCTACCGCGACCGGCGCGCGGGCGCCGACGCCGCGCTCGTCGCCCGCCTGCGCGAGGCCGGGGCGGTGCTCCTCGGCCTCACCAACATGCACGAGGGGGCGTACGGCGCGACCACCGACAA
>CAXSHO010000019.1:0-2611 GCA_964237305.1 uncultured Caulobacteraceae bacterium | reverse complement strand
CAACCCGCACTACGGCCGCACGCACAACCCGTGGAGCTTCGACCTGACGGCGGGCGGCTCCTCCGGCGGGTCGGCTGCGGCGGTGGCGGCGGGGCTGTGCGCGGCGGCGGTGGGGACGGACACGCTGGGCTCCGTACGCATCCCGTCCGCCTTCTGCGGCCTCTACGGCCACAAGCCCGCGCCCGGGCTCGCCCCCACCGACGGGATCGTCCCTATGGCGTGGACGCTGGACCAGCCGGGCGTGCACGCGCGCTCGGCCGACGACGCGGCGCGGCTGTTCGGGGGGCTGTGCGCCGCCGACCCTGAACTCGCCGCCGACCTCGCCGAGCCGGTCTCGGCCATGAGCCTGGCGGAGACCTTCGCCCAGGCGCCGCTCGGCCTCCTGCAGGTGGAGGGCGTCGAGCTCGCCCCCGCCGCCGCGGAGGCTGTGGCGCGCGTGCGGGCGAACGCGGAGGCGGCGGGACTGACGGTGGAGCCGGCCCTGCTCGCGGGCGTGGACCTGCCGGCGATCCGCCGCCTGGCGCTCTTCATCGCCGCCGCCGAGAGCGGGGTGGAGCACGCGGAGGCGCTGGAGCGCGATCCCGCCGGCTTCTCCGACGCCTACCGCGAGCGGCTGGACGGCGCGCGCGCCAGGTCCGCGGTGGACCTCGCCCGCGCCTACCGCGACCTGGCCGACGCGTCCGACGGGATCCGCGAGGCGCTGAGCGGGTACGCGGCGGTGCTCCTGCCCACCACCCCCGTGGCGCCCTTCCCTTTCGACCGGCCGCAGCCCCCGTCCACCGCCGAGCTCACCACGCTCGCCAGCGTCGCGGGGCTGGCGGCCACCGCCTTCCCGGTGGGGCTGGACGACGAGGGCCTGCCGCGCTCCGTGCAGGCGGTGGGGTGGGACGACGAGACCACGCTCGGCCTCGCACGGCTCCTGGCGATCGCGCCGGGCGCACCGCCCGCCTACCAGGGGTGAGCGCGGACGGCGCCGGGCCCGCCCCACGCGTGTCCGACCGGCTGCGCGCGGAGACGGCGGAGGCGCACGGGCGGATGGAGGCCGGGCTCGACCTCCTGCACGACCTGTCCCGCCCGCGGCTGGCGGAGGTGCTCCGCCGCTTCCACAGCTTCCACGCGGGGTGGGAGCCCGCGGCCGCCCGCCTGCTGGACGATCCGGAGCTGTTCGATCCCCGCCGACGCCTCGCCGCGCTGGACGCGGACCTCCAGTCGCTCGGCGTCGACGCGCCCGCGGAGCCCTGGCCCGTCCCGCCGTGGCTCGGAGACGAGGGCGCGGCGTGGGGCTCGCTCTACGTCATGGAGGGCTCCACCCTGGGCGGGCAGGTGATCGGCCGCTCGCTGCGGGCCGCGGGCGTGGAGGGCGTCACCTATTTCGACGGCCGTGGACGCGAGGCGGGCCCGCTGTGGCGCGAACTCCGCCGCCGGTTGGACGTCAGCGCCGATCCGGCGCGCGTGGTGGAGGGCGCGCGGCTGACCTTCGACGCGCTGGGCGAGTGGATGACGGGCGCCTAGGCCGCCGCGCGGCGGCCCCGCGCCTCCTCCAGCGCGACCTCCAGCTCGACCGCGCGGCGGGCGGCGGTGTGCCCGGCCAGCACGCGGGCGCGGAAGGCGTCGGCCAGCGTGCGGCGGGCTGACCCGGGCATGGCGAGTGCGGCGGCGACCGGGTCCGCGTCGTCCGCCAGCACGATCTCGCGGTCGGGTGCGAACAGCTCGGCCAGTCCCTCCCAGCGGTCGGACACCACCGGGCAGGCGCAGGCGCCGGCCTCGAAGAGCCGCACGGAGGGGCTCCAGCCCGCCGCGATCATGTCGGCGCGGGTGACGTTCAGCGTCCAGCGGCTCCCGGCGTAGAAGGCGGCGTGCTCGGCCGGGCCCACGTGCTCGAACCGCTCCACGTTGGCGGGCCAGGCGATGTCGGCGGGGTACTGCGGCCCCGCCACGGCGAAGCGCAGGTGCGGCGAGCGGCGCGCGGGCTCCAGCAGCAGGCGCTCCAGAGTGGGCTGGCGGTCGGGGCTGTAGGTGCCGAGGTAGCTCAGGTCCCACCGCGCCTCGCCGCCCAGCGGGCGGTAGCGCGCCTCGTCCACCGAGCAGTAGAGCGCGCGCGCCGCGGGCGAGCCGTAGCGGCGCTCGATGCGCTGCAGCGTCGGCCCGCCGGTGAAGGACAGGTAGGCGGCGTAGCCGGCGATCAGGTCGGGCGTCAGGTACTCGAAGTCGCCGCGCTCCAGCTTGGCCAGGGTGACCGGCGTGTCTATGTCGTAGAAGGCGACGGGCCCGCGCGCCGCGCCTTGCGCCCACCGCCCGACCTCCACCCCCTGCGGCACGTAGGAGCCGACGATCACCGCGTCGGCCGCCGCCACCTCCGCCCGGTGCCGCTCCAGCCCGGCAAGGTCGTCGTAGAACTTGAGCGCGCACCAGTCGGGGTCGGGCAGGTCGCGGTGCCCGCCGCGGTACCAGGCGACGTCGCGCTCCAGGAAGGTCACCGCATGGCCCCGCGCGGCGAACGCCCGCAGGAGCGCCCGGTAGGTGGTGGCGTGCCCGTTGCCCCAGGAGGAGGACAGCGACAGCCCCAGGACGACGAGCCTCACGCCGCCCCCGCCACGCCGGGGAGGCTCCG
>CAXSHO010000018.1:25768-30571 GCA_964237305.1 uncultured Caulobacteraceae bacterium | reverse complement strand
GGGACCTCCCGCTAGGGCGTCCCGCCCCAGGCCAGCGCCGCGACGCGGCAGGCGGACGAGAGCGGGCGGTCGCCGCGCCCTCGGTCGAGCCCGTCGACGAGCACGGCGAGGCTCTGCCCCCGCGCAGCCGCCTGCGCCTCCAGCACCGCCCAGAACTCCGGCTCCAGCGCCACGGACGTGGCGTGGCCGCTGAGCGTGAGCGAGCGCTTACGCAGAAACATGCTCGGCTCCAGGCCCTTGACGCGACTGGAGCTTTACCGCCTCCATCGTCGCGCGTCCCGGAGCCCGTTGCTTGTCCTCTTCCCCGTCCGCGGACGTCCAGCTCCTCGCCGTCGCCACCGCCGTCCCCCCCTTCGCCCTGGAGCAGGGGGAGGCCGCCGCGCTGGCGGCCCGCGTGTTCGGCGGCAAGGTGTTCCGCGAGGCGGACCTCCTCCAGCTGTTCGCCAACACGGGCATCGCCACGCGACGCACCGTCAAGCCCGTGGACTGGTACCTCGGCTCCCACGACTGGAGCGCCCGCAACGCCGCCTACATCGAGGGCGCGGAGGCGCTGTTCGAGGAGGCCGCGCGCCGGGCGCTGGACGCGGCGGGGGTCGCGCCGGGCGAGGTGGGGACGGTGGTGACCGTCTCCTCCACCGGCATCGCCACGCCCAGCCTGGAGGCGCGGCTGCACGGGCGGCTGGGGCTGGCCCCCGGCGTGGTGCGCGCGCCCTTGTTCGGGCTGGGCTGCGCGGGGGGCGTCTCCGGCCTGGCGCTGGCCTCGCGCCTCGCGGCGGCCGACCCGGGCAAGGCGGTGCTGCTGGTGGCGGTCGAGCTGTGCTCGCTGGCGGTGCGCACCGACGAGGCCAGCAAGGCCAACGTGGTCGCCACCGCGCTGTTCGGCGACGGCGCGGCCGCGGCGGTGCTTCGCGCCGGCGAGCCCACGCCCGGCTCGCGCCCGGTCACCGGCGACAGCCAGCACCTGTGGCCCGACACGCTGGACATCATGGGCTGGACGATCGACCCCGTGGGCTTCGGCATCGTGCTGGCGGCCACCCTCCCCTCCTTCGTGGCGAAGAACTTCCACCAGGCCGCCGACGCCTTCGCCGCCAGCCACGGCGGCGGGCCTCCCGCCCGCTACGTCTGCCATCCCGGCGGGGCCCGCGTCCTGCCCGCGCTGGAAGAGGTGCTGGGCATCGACGAAGGCGCGCTCGACGTGGAGCGTCAGGTGCTGTCCGAGTTCGGCAACATGAGCTCGCCCACCGTCTTCTTCGTGCTCGACCGCGTGCTGCGCGACGGCCCCGCCGGATCGCTGACGATGGCCGCGCTCGGGCCGGGCTTCACCGCCAGCTTCGTCGGCCTGGGCGCGCGGGCGTGACGGGCGCCGTCTGGCTGCTGCTGTTCGTCACCGTCCAGCGGCTGTCCGAGCTCGTCTACGCCCGGTCGAACGAGGCGCGGCTGCGGGCGGCGGGGGCGGTGGAGATCGGCGCCGCGCACTACCCGATGATCGTGGCGCTGCACGCCGCGTGGCTGATCGCGCTGTGGATCGTCGGCCGCGACCGCCCGCTCGTCCCGCCCTGGACGGCGCTCTACCTCGTCTTGCAGCTCGGCCGCGTGTGGGTGCTGGCCACGCTCGGCCGCCGTTGGACCACGCGGGTCTTCGTGCAGCCCGGCGAGACGCTGGTGGCGCGCGGGCCCTACCGCTTCGTCAGCCATCCCAACTACGTGGTGGTGGCGTGCGAAATCTTCGTCCTGCCGCTGGCGCTCGGCCTGCCCTGGCTGTCGCTGCTTTTCGGCGCCGCGAACCTCGTCGTACTGTGGTGGCGCATCCGGGTGGAGGGCCGCGCCCTGGCCGAGCTGGCGACGCGCCCGGCCTAACGCTCCTCGCGCCCGGCGCCGTCGAGCGCCTTGGCCGCGCGCTGCGCCTCCAGCCGGGCCGCCGCCTTCTCCGCCCTGGTCCTGCGTCGCGGCGTCGGCCTTGGCCCGCGCCTTGCGGGCGCGGTTCAGGTTGATCACGTCGGCCACGGCAACCCCCTCGGCTCCGCCACGTTTAGCCCGCCGACGCCGAAGGGCGAAGTTTGGAGAACGGGACACCATGGTCAGCGCCTCGCAGATCGAAGAGCATTTCGAAGTCGTCGGCTCGGACGGCCACCATGTCGGCCGCGTGGACCACGTGATCGGCGATCAGATCGAGCTGGCCAAGCTGGATGTCACGGGCGGCTTCAAGCACCACGTGATCCCGGTGAGCTGGGCCAGCCGTGTCGAGGAGAACAAGGTGTTTCTCTCCCTCACCGCCGAGGACGCCAAGGCGCAGTGGTCGGAGAAGAAGATCTCCTGACGGACCGGCCGGCGCGCCCCGCCCACCGCCGGCGCGCCGGCTCCCGCATGATCCGCCTCGTCCTCAACGTCGCGTGGTTCGTCCTGGGCGGCTGGCTGTCCGGCCTGTTGTGGCTGATCGGCGGTGTCCTCCTCGCGCTCACGATCGTCGGGCTGCCCTGGTCCCTGGCCGCGTTCCGGATCGCGGGCTTCGCCTTCTGGCCCTTCGGCAAGGAGGTGGTGGACCGCGCCGACCTCTACGCCCGCCCCGACGCCGGCGCGGGCTGCCTCGGCCTCGTCCTCAACATCGTCTGGGTGGTGTTCGCGGGCTGGTACATCGCGCTGAGCCACCTCGTGGCCGCGGCGGTGGAGGCGGTGACCATCATCGGCATCCCTTTCGCGTTGAAGGACCTGCAGCTCGCCTGGCTGGCGCTCGCCCCCGTGGGCAAGTCGGTGGTGCGGGTGCGGTGAGGCTCGGCTAGAACGGCCGCCATGCACCAGAGCTTCGACGACGCGGCGGATCCCTCGTTCGGCGCGCGCCACCTCCCCCGCATCCGCGCCGAGATGGCCCGCATGGGCCTCGACGGCTTCCTGATCCCCCACGAGGACGAGCACCAGAACGAGTACCTGCCGGCCGCCAACGAGCGGCTCGCCTGGGCCACCGGCTTCACCGGCTCGGCGGGAGCGGCGGTGGTGCTGGCTGAAAAGGCGGCGGTGTTCACCGACGGGCGCTACACGCTGCAGGTCCGCGACCAGACCGATGCCGCGCTGTTCGACGTGCGCGACCTCGTGGAGGGCGGCGTGCCGCTCTACCTTGAGACGGCCGTGCCCCCCCGCGCAGTCATCGGCTACGACCCGCGCCTGCACAGCCCCGACGCGTTGACGTCGCTGAAGGCCGCGGCCGCCAAGTCAGGCGCGGAGTTGCGCGCGGTGGACGCCAACCCCGTCGACCTCGCCTGGGGCGCCGAGCGGCCCGCGCAGCCTCAGGCCGCCGTGCGCCCGCACACCGCGGACGTCTCGGGAGAGGACTCGGCCGACAAGCGCGCCCGCATCGGCGAAGCGATCCGCGCGGCCGGGGGCAACGCCGCCGTTCTGACGGCCCCGTCGTCGGTGGCGTGGCTGTTCAACGTGCGCGGCGGCGACGTCATCCGCTCGCCCCTGCCGCTGGGGCAGGCCATCGTGCGCGAAGACGGCACCGCGCGGCTGTTCCTCGATCCCGCCAAGGTGACGCCCGAGCTGCGCGCCTGGCTCGGCAACCAGGTCACCGTGGAGCCGTCCGAGGGGCTGGAGCCCGCCTTGTCGGAGCTTGAGGGCAAGCGCGTGGCGCTCGATCCCGCCCAGACGTCCGCCTGGTACGTGGAGGCGCTGGAGCGCGCGGGCGCGCAGGTGGTGCGCGCGCCCGACCCGGCCATGCTGCCGCGTGCGGTGAAGAACGCCGTGGAGATCGCCGGCGCCCGCTCCGCCCACGAGCGCGACGCCGCGGCTCTCGCCCGCTTCCTCCACTGGATGGCCACGGACGCGCAGACGAGCCTGCCCGACGAGATCGAGGTGGCCACCCGCCTGGAGGCGTGCCGCGAGGCCACGGGCGCGCTGGAGGACCTGTCGTTCGATTCCATCGTCGGCGCGGGGCCGAACGGCGCCGTCGTCCACTACCGCGCCACCCGCCGCACGAACCGGCGGATCGCGCCCGGCGAGCTGTTCCTGGTGGACTCGGGCGCCCAGTACCGCGACGGCACCACCGACATCACGCGCACGGTCGCCTTCGGCCCGGTGGGGCGGGAGGAGCACGACCGCTTCACCCGCGTGCTGCGCGGCCACATCGCGCTCAGCCGGGCGCGCTTCCCCGCGGGCGTCTCGGGCATGGCGCTGGATGCCCTGGCGCGCGTTCCGCTGTGGGAGGCGGGGCTCGACTACGACCACGGCACCGGCCACGGCGTCGGCAGCTTCCTCGGCGTGCACGAGGGACCGCAGCGGATCGCGCGCCAGTCCAGCCCGCAGGCGCTGCTGCCGGGCATGATCCTGTCCAACGAGCCCGGCGTATACAAGGAGGGCGCCTACGGCATCCGCATCGAGAACCTGGTGGTGGTCACCCCCGCCGCGATCGTGGGCGACGGCGACCGCGAGATGCTGGGCTTCGAGGTGCTGACGCTCGCGCCCATCGACCGCCGCCTCATCGACCCGGGCGCGCTCACCCCCGCCGAGCGCGCCTGGACGGACGCCTACCACGCCCGCGTCCTCGCCACGGTCGCCCCCGCCGTCGAACCCGTCGTCGCCGGCTGGCTGGAGGAGGCGTGCGCACCCCTGTGAAGCCGGCGCGCCGCCTTGTGCTGGCGGGAGCGCTGGCGGCGGCCGGAGGCGTCCGTGGGCAGAGCCTGGGCGAGCTGGCCCGCGGCGAGCGGCCGTTCGGCTACGCCTTCACCGGCGGCGCCCGCTCCACCGGCTGGCTCGACGCGGAGCCCGGGCGCGACGACCTGATCCTGCCCGGCCGCCTGAACGGCGTCGCGGTGC
>CAXSHO010000018.1:19983-25758 GCA_964237305.1 uncultured Caulobacteraceae bacterium | reverse complement strand
GGTGCTGCTGGACAGCGGGGCCGGCCGCTCGGTGGTGGACCTGCGCCTCGCCCGGCGGCTGAACCTGCCGCTGGCCGCACCGGTGACGGTGGACGACACGGGCGGTCGCGGCGTGCCCGCCGCCGAGTTGCGCGGCCTGCGCCTGGTGCTGGACGGCCTCGTGCTCACCGGCCTGCCGGCGGTGGCGCTCGACCTGAAGGAGGTGGCGGAAGCGGGCCGCGACGCCCCCGTGATCCTGGGGCGGGACGTGTTCCAGCACCTCCTGGTCGACATCGACCCCCACGCGCGCAGGGTCGCCTTCCACGACCCCGCCGCCTTCTCTCCCCCGCCCGGCGCGCGCCGCCTGCCGCTCCAGCGCAACGGCGAGCGCACGCGCACGACGGTGGTGGAGGTCGGGAGCTCCGGCCCGCTGCCCGCCGAGTTCGACCTGGGCGCGCAGTCACCCATGATCTGCAGCGCGGCTTTCGCCCGCGCCCAGGGCTGGCTGCAGGGCCGCCGCGTCTCCACCTGGGTGGGCGGGAGCGTGGCCGGCGTCACGCCCGAGACGATCACGACGCTCGAGGGCGTGCGGTTCGCGGGCGTCGCCCTGCCGCCCCTGCCCCTGGAGATGCTGCCCGGCTGGCCCGCCGCCGCGCCGCCGCTGGTGGTCGGCCTGCCGCTGCTGTCGCGCTTCCGCCTCGTCACCGACTACCCGGGCGACGGGTTGTGGCTGGCGCCCTCCCCGTCCGAGACCACCAAGCCCTTCCGCCGCGACCGCTCGGGGCTGGCGCTGCGGCCCGCGGCGGGAGGCATGGAGGTGCTGCACGTGGCGGCGGGCAGCCCGGCGGAGCAGGGTGGATGGCGCACGGGCGAGATCGTGGCCGCGGTGGACGGGCGCACCGCCGGCGGCGCCGCGGACTGGCGGGCGGGCCCCGCGGGGGCCGCGGTGACGCTGGCCCTGCCCGACGGGCGGGTGCGCCGCCTTGTCCTGGCCGACTACTTCTGACGTCGGACGGTCAGTCCACCCGCTCCCACGTCTGCGACTGGCACAACGGCCAGACGATGCAGCCGGTGAGCACGAGCCGGTCCGCCGACTTCAGCGTCACCGACCCCGAGTACACGCCCCCGTCGACAGGATTGTAGACCTTGCCCGTCCACCTGCTCGGACCGCCCGTCATGCCTTCGAAGATGGGCAGGCCCTTGAGCGGGCGGGTCCGCAGCGCCGGCTTCTTGTTCATGTTGTCGGTGACGCCGGGGTCGGCGCGCAGGTGTTCGCCGTCGCGCACATAGCCGCAGATGCCGCCCGCGCACTCCCGCACCTCCACCCGCCCGTTCTCCTCCGGCGTGCGCCACACCCCCGCGGGCGAAGCGGCGTGGGCGGTGGCGAGCAGGAGGGCGGTGAGGAGGATCATGTGAACTCCGGGCGTGCGATCGGCCTATACGCCGCCCAGCCCTTCCGTTCATCCCCGCGGAGGCGGAGACCTCGGCGCCGGGCTCCACCGGCGCGCTCAGGGGCGAGGTGTCCGCCTCGGCGGCGATGAGCGGCAGGGTGGCTCATGCGCCCGCCACCAGCGCCAGCCACGCCGCCTCGTCGATCACCTCCACGCCGTGCTCGGCGGCCTGCTTCAGCTTGGAGCCGGCGCCGGGGCCCGCCACCACGAGGTCCGTCTTGCGCGACACCGAGCCGGACACCTTGGCCCCCATCCGCTCGGCCTGCGCCTTGGCCTCGTCGCGGGTGAGCTGCTCCAGCGCGCCGGTGAACACCACCGTCTTGCCGGCCACCGCCGTATCGGTCTTGGGCTTCTCGGCGTCGAGGATGGTCAGCTGCGCCGCGAGGTCGTCGGCCGCCGCCGCCGTCACGGGGGCGGCGTAGAAGGCGGCCAGCATGGCGGCGGAGACGGCGCCCACCGTGTCGATCCCGGCCATCTCGACGAACGCCGCGCTGGGCGTCGCGGCGGCGGCGGCGCGGGCCAGGGCCACGAAGGCGGGCCAGTCCGCCAGCCGCTCGGCCAGCGCCGCCCGGACCGTCTTGGGCAGCTTGGGTGCGGCCTGGGCGATCTTCTCGGCCAGCGGTGCGTCGGGCCAGGGGTCGGCGTCCGGCGCGGCGGCCCCGGCGTCGGCCAGCGTGGCGAGCTGCCCCGGCTTCAAGTCGACGCCTTCAGGCGGCTGCACGGCCTCGCCGGTGACGCGCAGCCGGCCCGCGGCCTCGCGGAAGCGGGCGTAGCTCCCGTAGTAGCGCGCCAGGAGCGCGGCCGTCTGGTCGCCCACGTGCCGCACGCCCAGCGCGTAGATGAAGCGCTCCAGCGGGATCGTGCGCCGCGCCTCGATCCCGGCCACGAGGTTGGCCAGCGAGGTCTCGCCGTAGCCGTCGCGGGCGCGCAGCACGTCGAGCTTCGCCTCGTCGCGCGCCAGGCGGAAGATGTCGGCGGGGGTGGCGACCAGCCCCTCGTCGAGGAACAGCTCCAGCTGCTTGACGCCCAGCCCCTCGATGTCGAAGGCGCGGCGGCTGACCACGAGCTTCAGATGCTCCAGCCGCTGGAACGGGCAGCGGAGCTCGCCGGTGCAGCGCCGCACCACGCTCTGCGTGCCGGTGGCGGCGTTCAGCTCGCGCACCACCGCCGTCTGCAGCGGGCACGGGCACACGTCGGGGAAAGCGAAGGCCGGCGCCCGGTCCTTCCGATCGGCGTCCACGGGGCCCAGCACCTGCGGGATCACGTCGCCCGCGCGCTGGATCTCCACCGTGTCGCCCGGGCGGACGTCCTTGCGGGCCACCTCGTCGGCGTTGTGCAGCGTGGCGTTGCGCACCACCACGCCGCCCACCGTCACGGGCTGCAGCCGCGCCACGGGCGTGAGCGAGCCCGTGCGGCCCACCTGGATGTCGATGCCCTCCAGCACGGTCTGGGCGCGCTCGGCGGGGAACTTGTGCGCGGTGGCCCAGCGCGGGATGCGGCCCACCGCGCCGAGGCGCACCTGCCAGTCCAGCCGGTCGACCTTGTAGACGACGCCGTCGATGTCGTAGCCGAGCCCCGCCCGGTCGCGGCCCAGCTCGTCGTATACGGCCTCCAGCCCCGCCACGTCGGCCACCCGACGGCTCAGCGGGTTGACGGGGAACCCCCAGGCGGCCAGCCGCTCCAGCGCCTCCCCCTGCGTGGCGGCGAAGGGAGCGGAGAGCTCGCCCCAGGCGTAGGCGAAGAAGCGCAAGGGCCGGGTGCGCGTCACCTCCGGGTCCACCTGCCGCAGCGAGCCGGCGGCGGCGTTGCGCGGATTGGCGTAGGTGCGGGCGCGACGTCCCTCGGCGATCGCCGCCTCGGCCTCCGCGTTCATGGCGGCGAAGTCGGCGTGGCGGATGTAGACCTCGCCGCGCACCTCGATCCGCTCGGGCCAGCTCTCCCCCGCGAGCCGGCGGGGCAGCTCGGTGGGCGGCAGGGTGAGGAGGTTCAGCGTCACGTCCTCCCCCGTGCGCCCGTCGCCCCGGGTGGCCCCCTGCACCAGGACGCCGTGCTCGTAGCGGAGGTTGGCCGAGAGCCCGTCGATCTTGGGCTCCGCGGTGAAGGCCAGCGGCTCGGCGGGGTCGAGCTTCAGGAACCGCCGCACCCGCGCGGCGAACTCTAGGACGTCGGCGGCGGAGAAGGCGTTGTCCAGGCTCAGCATGGGCACGCCGTGCGTCACCGGCGAGAACTGCGCCGACGGCGCGGACCCCACCCGCAGCGACGGCGAGTCCGGCCGCACCTGCCCGGGGAAGCGCGCCTCCAGCTCCGCGTTACGGCGCTTCAGCGCGTCGTACTCCGCGTCGCTGACGGTGGGCGCGTCCGCCCCGTGGTAGGCGGCGTCGTGCCCGGCGATCTCCCGCGCCAGCCGCTCCAGCTCCGCCGCGGCCGCGGCCTCGTCCAGCTCCTCGTTCAACGTCTCGCCCATGCGCCTCCCCGCCCCCGCGCATCAATGCCGCAGATGCGCCGCGGCTGCACCCGGCGAACGGCGGGTCAGCCCGGCGCGCGACCGCTTGCGGGCGTTGCTGAGCCGGCGGGGACAGGCCCGGGCAGCGGGACGTGCTCGGCAGGCGCTCCCGCCGGAGGCGAGGCCGTCGCGGGCAGGCCCGTATAGGCCACCGCGTCGAAGCCCTCCGGCGCGCCGCCGACGACGACCCCGCGGGCGTGGACGGGCCCGCCGCGCGACGGGTGCACGCCGCAGCCGTCACGCTGGCAGTTCCAGTAGCCGCCGGCGGCGCCTTCGAGCTTGACGGACAGCGTGGAGGCCGCCGGCAGCTGGAGCGCGGCTTCGCGGTAGGTCTCGTCTCCGATGGTCTGCGGGCCCTTGCGGGCGTGCGCGCTGCCCGAGTAGGCGAGCACCAGCCCGTTCGGCGCGACTGTGGCGGCGGCCGTGGTTGCGGCCAGGGCGGCCTCGTAACCCTCCCGACCCACCGTTGGAGCGTCGGAGACCATGGCCCGCACGGTCCGCACCCGCCCTTCCCGCACGTAGCCGCGGAGGCGCTCGGCCAGGGCGAGCATGGCGACGCTGCTCCGGCCGTCCTGCACCGAACCCGACCACAATGGACCATTCATGAGCGCGGCTCGGGCCGCCGCCCCGCCGTCCGACCGGAGGAAGGCGTCCCAGGCCGGCTGCTCGTCCCGCCCCCTCTCGAGCACCACGACGACCGGCCGGCCCGTCGCGCCCGCGGCGCAGACGAGGTCGCCGAACAGGGCCGGCTGCTCCGCCGAGCCATGGGTTTCGCCGACCCAGACGACCTTCGTCTCCGGCCTGGCGAACAGGACCTCCGCGCCCGGGAGCGGCGGACAGGGCGGGAGGGCCGCCAGCGCGGCGAGCAGTCCGGCGATCATGGGTGTCCTGCGGGCGTGGCCCGCCCGGCCCCCGCCGTCGCGCCCTCGGCCACCGGAGGGGATGCGGCGGGGGGCGGCCCGCCGGACGGCAGCACCACGAAGCGCACGACGGCGCCCGCCGTCGGCCGGCCCTCCACCTCCGTCGGGGCCCGGTGGCGGCGGCCCCAGTAGGCGGCGGCGTCCACGTGCGCCCCGGGCGAGGCGGCGGCGGCCTCGCAGGCCTCCAGGCCCCCGTCCGCCTTGACGCGGCACCGCATGGCGACTGCGCCGTAGAGCCCCACGAGCGAACTCGCCTGGGGAGCCGAGGCCCACGTGAACGGCCGCGCGACGCACAGCGGCCCGTCGTCGCCCGCACACTTCACCGTCGACGCCGTGGGCGCGGGCTCCCCAGGCTTCAGCTCGCGCAGGAGCGTGGCGCGCATGGGCGGACGGGCGGACGGCGGGAGCGAGAAGTTGATCGCCATGATCTCGCGGCCGTCCGCGGTGGGCACGCCGTCGCGCGTCTGCGGAGTCATCTGGAAGCGGGTGGAGAGCTTCAGGACCGCGTCGCCGAAGCCGAGACCGGCGGGCGCCTCCTGCAGGACCTCGCAGCCGCTGAGCCGCCCGTCCGCCGCCACCCCGCAGCGCAGGACCGCGAAGCCCGTCACCCCCAGACGCAGCGCCGCGTCCGGGTAGTAGGCGCCGAGGTCCGCGCCGTCGGGCCGCTTGACCATCCGGGGTTCGACGATGACGTGGGCGGGGACGGACGGCGGAGGCGGGGTCTGCACGTGGGGGCTCGGGAGGTGCGGCGGCCGACGCTCGCGCGCCGACCCGACCGGCGTCAAGGCCGGCGCTTCAGGCTCCGATCAGCGCGCGCGCGGCGGCGCGGGCGGCGTCGGTGACCTCGCGGCCGGCGAGCATGCGGGCGAGCTCCTCCTCGCGCGCGGCGGGGGCGAGCGCCTCCACGGTGGTGAGGGGCGGG
>CAXSHO010000018.1:366-19973 GCA_964237305.1 uncultured Caulobacteraceae bacterium | reverse complement strand
GCCGTCGCCGTCCGGACGCTTGCTGACGCGCCAGTGGGCGTCGGCGCGGGCGGCGACCTGGGGACTGTGCGTGACGACCAGCACCTGGCCGGTGGCGGCCAGCGCCTTCAGCCGGGTCCCCACCGCGTCGGCCACTGCGCCGCCCACGCCCTGGTCCACCTCGTCGAAGATCATCACGGGGCCGGCGCCCTGCCCCCCGCGGGCGGCGAGGCTGGCCTTGAGCGCCAGGGAGAAGCGCGCCAGCTCGCCTCCCGACGCGATGGCGCCCAGGCCGCCGAAGGGCGCGCCCGGGTTGGTGGACACCTCGAACTCCACCCGGTCGGCGCCCGCGGCCCCGGCGCGCTCCGGCGGCAGGGCCTCCACGGCGACGCGGAACCGCGCCTTGTCGAGCTTGAGGGGTGCGAGCTCGCGCTCCACGGCCGCGGCCAAGCGGTCACCGGCCTCGCGCCGGGCGCGGGAGAGCCCCCCCGCCGCCGCGCGGTACGCCGCCTCCCCCGCGGCCACGGCGGCCTCCGCCCGCAGGAGGGCGTCGGACGCGCCCTCCGCCGAGCGCAGCGCCTCCGCGAACCGGAGGCGGGCGGCGGGCAGTCCCTCCACGGGCACCTGCAGCTTGCGGGCGGCGGCGCGCAGCGAGAACAGCCGCTCCTCCGCCTTCTCCAGCGCCTGCGGCTCATAGTCGAAGGCGCGGGCGGCGGCGTCGATGGCGGCCGTCGCCTCGTGCGCCTCCGTGAGGGTGCGGTCCACCGCGTCGGCTGCGGCGGTCAGCCGGGCGAGGGTGGGATCGTCCGCCGCCGCCTCGGCGCCTCCTCCCAGGGATTGGGCGGTGCGGTCGCGCGCGCGCCCCAGCGCCCGCAGCGCCTGGGAGATGTTCTGGGTGAGCCGGTCGCCGCCCATGGCCTTGCGGGCGTCCGCCACGTCGGCGATCGACTTCTCCGCCCCGCCGAGGAGCGCGCGGCGGCCGACCAGCTCCTCCTCCTCGCCCTCGCGGGGGTCGAGCCGGTCGAGCTCGGCCAGGCGCGCGGTGAGCTCCTCGCGGTCGGCGTCCAGGCGGGCGGCGTCGGCGCGCAGCGCGTCGGCGTGGCGCTGCGCCTCACGCCAGGCCTCCCAAGCGGCCCCTGTGGCGCGCGCCTGCGGGCCGAGCGCGCCGTAGGCGTCCAGCAGGTTGCGGTGGGTGCGCGCGTCCAGGAGGCCCACCGTCTCGTGCTGGCCGTGCACCTCCAGGAGGAGCGCCCCCAGGTCGCGCAGCACGCCGACGCCCGTGGCCTGGTCGTTGACGAAGGCGCGGGAGCGGCCGTCGGCGGAGAGCTGGCGGCGCAGCACCAGCTCCTCGCCCGCCGGGGCGTCGAGCCCGCGCTCCTGGAGGTAGGCGTAGGCGGGGTGGCCGGGGGGCGAGGCGAACACGGCCGTGGCGCTGGCCTGCGCCGCGCCGCGCCGCACCAGCCCGGCCTCGGCACGGGCGCCCGTGGCGAGGCCGAGGGCGTCCAGCACGATGGACTTGCCCGCTCCCGTCTCCCCCGTGAGCGCGGTGAGGCCTGCGGCGGGGGACAGGTCGAGCGCGCGGATCAGCACCACGTCGCGGATGGACAGGCCGGTCAGCATGAGCGGCCCGGCTTACACCGGTTCGGGAGCGACCGTCAGCCGCGATGGAAGGGGTTGGGCAGGCCGAGGTGCGGCAGGCGCGCGCCCTTGCCCTTGGGCTCGGTCTGCGGGCGCAGGCCCTTGGCGGTGAGGAGGGCGTAGGCCTCGCCGTACCAGCGGTCGCCGGGGTAGTTGAAGCCCAGCACCGCGCCGTCCTTCTTCGCCTCGTCCTTGAGGCCGAGGGTGAGGTTGGCCTCCACCATGCGGTAGAGGGCTTCGGGCGTGTGGCTCGTGGTCTGGTAGCGGTCGATCACCGTCTTGAAGCGGCCGAGCGCGGCGGCGGGCTGGCCCTGGCGCAGGTACCAGCGGCCGACGGTCATCTCCTTGCCCGCCAGCTGGTCCTGGACCATGTCGATCTTCAGCTTGGCGTCCACGGCGTACTCGCTGGCCGGGAAGCGGCGGCGCACCTCGCCCAGCGAGGCCAGCGCCTGCTCGGTGGTGGCCTGGTCGCGGCCCACGTCCACGATCTGCTCGAACCAGCACTGCGCCTTGAGGTGGTAGGCGTAGGCCGTGGAGGGGTTGCCCGGGTAGAGCGAGATGAACCGGTCCGCCGCCGCCGAGGCGTCGTCGTACTTGTCCATCATGTAGTCGGCGTAGGCTTCCATGAGGATCGAGCGGCGGGCCCACTCCGAGTAGGGGTGCTGACGCTCCACCTCGTCGAAATAGCTCACCGCCTCGTTCCAGCTGCGCTGGTCGAGCTTCTTGGCGCCGGTGGAGTAGAGCAGCTCCACCGGGCGTTCCTGGTAGGACAGGTCCTGCTTGGGGCCCTTGCTGCGCAAGCTCGCGCAGCCGCCCAGCGTCAGGGCCGAGATCGCGGCGGCGAGAACGGCGAGGGAGGCGGGACGGAGGGACACGGGGCTGACCTCGGGGCGGATGCGCGGACGGGGGTCCGGCGCAGGCTCGCTCACGCGGACACGCGGCGGGCGGAGAAGCGTTCTACATCGTGGCCGAATGCGGCGTCACGGCGGCGGGTCGCCGCGGCTGTCGAGGGCCCGGGTGCGGCCGAAGGTCAGACCGCCTCGGCCAGCTCCTGCGCGAAGGTGCGCACCGTCCAAGCGGCGGGGCGGGCGGCCACGGCGCGGGCCAGCTGGTTGTTGATCGCGTGGCCGACGAGCTGCGCTTCGAACCGGCCGATCACCGGCATGCCGAGCATGTACAGGTCGCCCACCGCGTCCAACGCCTTGTGGCGCACGAACTCGTCGGGGAAGCGCAGGCCCTCGGGGTTCAGCACCATGTCGCCGTCCACCACCACCGCGTTGTGCATGCCGCCGCCGCGGGCCAGGCCCAGCGCGCGCAGGGCGTGCACGTCGGCGGCGAAGCCGAAGGTGCGGCAGCCCATCAGCTCGCGCTTGAAGCTCCGGGCGTCCACCGCCAACGACACGCGCTGGCGGCCGATGCAGGCGGCGGCGAAGTCGATGGACACGTCCAGCTCGAACACCGGCGAGGGCTCCAGCGCGGCGAGCTTGGCGCCGTCGCGCACCTCCACCCGCTCCACCATCTCGAGGTAGCGGCGGGGGGCACCCTGGCGGCGCAGGCCCGCGTGCTCGATCAGCTGGACGAAGTCGAGGGCGGAGCCGTCCATGATGGGCAGCTCGGCGCGGTCGAGCTCCACCACCACGTTGTCGACGCCCAGCGCGGCCAGCGCGGCCATCAGGTGCTCGATGGTGGAGACGGTGACGCCCGCGCCGTTCCTGATCTCCGTGTGCAGCACGGTGCGGAACACCGCGGCGGCGGAGACGGGCACCCGGTTCTCGCGGTCGGCGATGTCCGTGCGGACGAACACCACGCCGGCGTTCTCCGGCGCGGGCTTCAGCGTCAGCCGCACCGCTTCGCCGCTGTGGAGACCGACGCCTTGGCAGGCGGCGCGGGCGGCCAGGGTGTGCTGGAACGCTTCGAACGGCATACGGAACTCCGGGCGACGGGGGAGCGCCCATCCCACGCTTAGAAGCCCGGCCCGGAAAGCCAAGACAACTCGGGTTTCCGGATGTTTCCCCGCCGCGCCCCGCTCTTCCCCGGACAAACGGGGCGAGCGGCGCGTGGGGCGCGGGACCTAGTTGGCCAGGCGGCGGAGGAAGGAGGGGATGTCCAAGTCGTCGGCGGGCGCGGCTTCCGGCGCCGCTGCGGGCTGGGCCCCGCCGCCGCGCAGGGCGGGCTGGGGCGCGGGCGCGGGAGCCGGCGCTTCGTAGCGCGGGCGGCCGCCGAACAGGCTGAGAAGCCCGCGCCTGGGCTCGGGCGCCTCGCGCGGGTCCGGCAACGGCCCCTGCCCCGGCCGGCTGTAGCTGCGGGGACCGCCGTGGCTCTGCTGGAGGCGGCTGGGCAGGGGATCGAGCGCCAGGTCGTCGCCCTCCTCCGCCGCCGCCGCGTCCACGATGCGGCGCACGGGCGCGGTGCTGATGAAGGGCTCCGGCGCAGGGGGTGGCGCGTAGGCGGCGATCAGGGGCGCGGGCTCCGGCTCGCGCGCGACAGGCGCCGGTTCGGACCACAGGAGCGGCGCCTCGGCCGCCGGCGTCGGCGCATAGGCCGCGGTGCGCACGGGCTCCGGCGTCGGCGCGGCAGGCGCGGCGGCCTCGCGGCGCACGCTCGCCACCGGGGCGTGCTGGGCGGAGGAGCGGATCAGGGGCTCGGCCGCGCGGGCCGCGCCCTCCATGCCGGTCGCCACCACCGAGACGCGGATCTTGCCGTCGAGCGACGGGTCGAAGGCGGCGCCGAAGATGATGTTGGCGTCGGGGTCCACCTCCGACGAGATGGCGTTGGCCGCCTCGTCGACCTCCAAGAGGGTCATGTCGAGGCCACCGGTGACGTTGACCAGCACGGCCTTGGCGCCCTTCAGCGACACCTCGTCCAGGAGCGGATTCTGGATGGCGTTCTGAGCGGCCTGCAGCGCGCGATCCTCGCCGCCCGCCTCGCCCGTGCCCATCATGGCCTTGCCCATCTCGGTCATCACCGCCCGCACATCGGCGAAGTCGAGGTTGATCAGGCCGGGCAGCACCATGAGGTCGGTGATGGAGCGCACGCCCGAGTGCAGCACCTGGTCGGCCATGCCGAAGGCCTCGGCGAAGGTGGTGCGCTCGTTGGCGACGCGGAACAGGTTCTGGTTGGGGATCACGATCAGCGTGTCGACGAAGCGGGTCAGCTCGGCCACGCCCGTGTCGGCCAGCCGCATGCGGTGGCGGCCCTCGAAGGTGAAGGGCTTGGTGACCACGCCCACGGTGAGAATGCCGCGTTCGCGCGCCGCCTTGTCGATGATCTGCGCCGCGCCCTTTCCTGTGCCCCCGCCCATGCCGGCGGTGATGAACACCATGTGCGCGCCTTCGAGGTGCTCGGCGATCTCCGGCAGGCTCTCCTCCGCGGCGCTCATGCCCACCTCGGGGTGCGCGCCCGCGCCCAGCCCCTGGGTGACGGTGACGCCCAGCTGGATGCGCCGGTCCGTCTTGGCGAACGCCAGCTGCTGGGCGTCGGTGTTGGCGACCACGAACTCGACGCCTTCGAGCCCGGCCTCGATCATGTTGTTGACCGCGTTGCCGCCCGCCCCGCCCACGCCGAACACGACGATCCTGGGCTTCAGCTCGGTGGCCGGGGGAGCCGAGAGGGTGATGGGCATGGGCTTCATCCGATCCGCCGCTGGTTCGGGGGCGACTCTGGGGAGGACGTGAACCCCAGGAAGCGCCCACATCCTTAATCCGCGGTTAACCGGGTAATCCGAGTCGGCGGTTTGGGAAGCGTCGCGGCTGTGGAGAAGCGTCCCGACTTGAGACTCGGACAGGGCTACGTGGGAAGCGCTAGGTAAGATCGACCTCTCGATCCACCGAGTCGACATTACGGACGAAGCGCGCGCCCCACCAACTCGCACATTAGAGTTCCCCCCTGCGTGACACGACGACGCGGGTAAAGTCGCTGTGATAGGCCCGCAATGGACCGTTAGGCTAAGAGTAAATCATGCCATACAGTCCTGAAAGCTTCTGCACGGCTGTTTGGAATCGTGCGTGGGACTATTCCACTGAGGAAGGGTGTATCGCCCAGCTCACCCGGCTTTTACTAGCCTATCCTATGATAGGTCAAGGTGACTTACTGGAATATTGGATAGATGAAGCGAATCTTGGGGTAAACGACAATGATAGGTTTTCTAGACTTCAAAACTTAGCTCTGTCAGCGACTCAGCAGATAGCTGACTATATGACGGGGACGGACCATAATCCGCCAACCAGTCAACAGGGCGACGGCACTCTGAGTAGTGGTGGCTACGGGTGGGGCGGATTTGGGATCAGTCCTCAGTATGATGACTATGCCTCGAATTGGGCGACATTCGGTTTTGATGTACAAAGAGCTCTTGTAACTGGACAGACATACGACGCGCAGGTCGCTGCTTATATAAATGCACTGGCTGCGCAGAATGCAGCTCAAACACTTGATACTCGATATAATGATGTCGGCGAGGGACTTCCTGACAGTTCCGTATACGCTCAGGCCAACCCCCAACGTAGTGGGCACGACTACGGCACAGCGGCGCCAATCAGCGGATATCAACTTCCAGGATCAGCACGCAGTCTGACGGAGGGCGAGCAGGCAGCAATTACGGAGAGCCAGGACAATAATCCAAATCTGAGACTAGACGAAGTAATAGTTTTTGCCTCTCGTCAAGTGACCCAGCCTTTCGCTATGGACAATACTATCTATGTTCCAGCCAATATAGCTGCGCTTGACTTTTCTGTAGCCCCCAGTGGCAAGGCATTAGTTGCACATGAGTTTCATATAAAGGAACAGCGGGTGCAAGGGGTTGTTCCTTACGGTATTAAGAGGTTTATGGGAACCAAAATAGATCGTATTTACGAGTGGGACATCGACTTAGCAAATCCTCGTGTACCGTTTACACAGCTCGGGATAGAGCAACGAGCGGAAATAGTTGAATCATATATGAGAGCACTACTAGGTCAAGGCCCCGTAGACTACGCAGGCCCAAATCCAGGCATAATAAATGCAGTCACATTGCGGCAATATATCTACGGTCACTGAAGTAACCTAGCCGGTAGCGATGCGATTAGAGTGCCCCCCTTGTCCCCCAAGCGCATTTCAAATGATAGTTCCCGAGTATGTCACACGTGCTCTACAGAATAACGTGGACTGTAGCTTATCTGATCCTGACGCTATCTACGGAAAGTTGAGGCGTAGATTTGAGAAGGTCTGCTACTTTCACCAGCAGAAAATGCTTAAAAGATCAAGGAAATCTGATTCATGCGTGCATGGTATGGTCACATGTCAAGCTGAAAAACTAAGTGCTTTTCATTTGACACATAAACAAGCTCGGCGACTATTATTTTGTACTCTGGAGCGACCTGCGAAGTTGCGTCGAGATTCGGATATCTTTATAGAATGCGTAGAAACAGGAGATACCATCGTATTTGCACATGTCAGGAATTCTACTAAGTACATTAGTAAAATCAGAGAAACCATTCGATTTACTGGCGATCCTGTACTCTCTGCCGCTTATGTGATGGCTGAACTTATTTTATCCCATCCTTTTGATGACGGGAATGGAAGGTTGGCAAGAAGCGTGGCGAACGCGACGCTAGTGGGCGCGAGAGCTACCCCGTATCCCGTTCCCCTAGATTTGGCAATTGCGAGTCACTACAATCTTTTTTGCCTTGCTTTAAGAAGTCTCTCAGCCACTGCAAATTGGTCTAGGTACTTCCAGTATTTTTGCTGGATGCTTTATCATACGTGTGATGAGATCAGTCACTCAAGTTCGTAATCTCTTATCTTTAAAATCACCTACATTTCAAACAGCGTGTGTGAGATGTATAATCTCCTTCTCTCGTTGACCCCCTGCATAGCAGCCTTTTGTTTTAGCATGGTTAGCTTACATGCTATATCAACCGTGAGCAGAAAGAGAGCGTCTGTGGGCCTTGCCGTCGGGTGCGGATTGACTGGACCTATCGTACTCCTACTTCTAGGTCTACTTCTGATCTCGATGCCCACTAAAGATCAGGTGGATGCCAATGCATCGCTTGGAGCGAGCTTAATCGTTATAGCTGCTGCAGCTGTACCCGGGGGCCTCGCCGCCAGCATTGTATTCTACCTCCGCCAGAAACCTTAGGGGCAAGAGACAAGGCTGGATTTCTATAAATCCAAGCGGTTCCAAAATGGCGTTACGCCCCACAGGCTCGGGCGGTTGCCGGCTTCGGGGGCGAGCGGGTCCTGGATCGCGTCCATTTATAAGGAGTTTAGTCGATCTTAGGCTGAGGAGCCAATAAGCGGCCTTATCTTCCTATAAGTTCGCCCGAAGCCACCCCGCCGCGCGCTGGAGCGCCCCCGCGCTCGGGTCCACCGGCGCGGCGTCGGGGCGGGCGGCGGCGTGGCGGGAGGGGGCGGCCTCGCGGGGGCCGAAGGCGGCGCGCTGCAAGACGCCCGCCGCCGCGCAGAAGGCGGGGCCCGCCGCGGCGTCGGCCAGGTGCGGCGCGCGGCGGGGGCGGGCCAGGCGCACGGGGCGGTCGAACACGCGCACGGCCAGCTCGCGCACGCCCATGAGCTGGCTGGCGCCGCCCGTGAGCACCACGCCCGCGCTCGGGTCCATGCTCACCGCGGCGCGCAGGCGGTCGCGCATCAGCTCCAGCGTCTCCTCCACGCGCGGGGCGATCACGCCCTTGAGCAAGCTGCGGGGGGCGACCACGGGGCCGGCGCCGGGATCGTCGCCGCGGGGCGGGGCCTCGATGGTCTCGCGGTCCTCGTTGGCGCTGGCGATGGCCGAGCCGTGCAGCGTCTTGATCCGCTCGGCTCCCGCCAGCGTGGTGGAGAGGCCGCGGGCGATGTCGTTGGTCACGTGCATGCCGCCGACGCCCAGCGCGTCCACGTGCACGAGGCTGCCGCCGGAGAACACGGCCGCCGAGGTGGAGCCGCCGCCCATGTCGATGCAGGTGCAGCCGAGGTCCATCTCGTCCTCCTCCAGCGCGGCCAGGGCGGAGGCGAAGGGGGCGGCGACCACGCCCTCCAGCTGCAGGTGCACCATCTCCACGCACTGGCCGAGGGTGGCCCACGCGGTCTCGGCCATGGTGACCACCAGGAGCTCGAGGCTGAGCACGCGGCCGAACATGTTGCGGGGGTCGCGCACGGCGCGCTGGCCGTCCACCGACCAGGACACCGGCAGGAGGTGGATGGCGCGGCGGCCGGGGAAGCGCGCCTGCGCCAGCGCCAGCTGCAGCGCGCGGCTGAGGTCGTGGTCGGAGACCGGCCGCGCGCCCAGGCTCACCTGCGCGTTCAGCCGGGTGGAGGCCAGCTGGCCGCCCGCGCTCGTCAGCACCACGCCCGAGACGGTGACGCCCGCCATGGCCTCCGCGCGCTCCACGGCCTGGGCCAGGGCGTGGGCGGCCTCCTCCACGTCGACCACCGCGCCGCCGCGCACGCCGCGGCTCTTCACGTGGGCCACGCCCGCGACCTGCACCTCGCGGGTGTCGCGCACGGCGCCGTCCGGCTTCATGATGAAGCAGCCGATCTTGGACGCGCCGAGGTCCACCGCCGCCACCAGCGGCTGGCGCTGGCCGGTGAGGCCCCGCAGGCCCTCGCGCCCCTTGCGATCAGTCGGCTTCGTCATCCCACCCCTCGTCGGCGCGCGGCCGCGGGGCCGGCGCGCGGTCTCCGTCGTCAGTTCAGGTCTTCACGCCGGGCGCGGCCGATGCGCCCCGCGGGCGCACCGTGACCATCTCCGGATCGCGCAGGTCCACCCGCGCGAAGCCCAGCTCCAGGAGGCGCGCCCGCTGGTCCAGCTGGTCCAGCTGCAGAAGGGCGGCGTCCTCCGTCCCGGCGGGCAGCTGCACGAGGCCGCCGTCCTTCAGCCGCAGGTCCCAGCGCCGGGCGTCCACGCGCACCAGCGCGTCCAGCCGCTCCAGGAGGCGGGGGCGGGCGCGGACCAGCGGCAGGATGGCGGCGGCGGCCTCGTCGGCCCCCTCCCCCACCACCAGCGGAAGCTCGGGGAAGCGGCCGGCGTCCGCCTCCGGGATGGGGCGGCCCTCCCGGTCGATCACCAGGGCGCGGCCGTTCATCTGCCACACGGCCAGGCGCGGGCGCTCGGCGGCGGCGATCACGATCGTGTCGGGCAGGAAGCGCAGCACGCGGGCGGAGCGGACCCAGCCCACCGCCTCCACCCGCTCGCGCACCGCGTCGAGGTTCAGCCCGACGATGGGCGCCCCCACCGCCACGCCCGCCGCCTGGAGCACCGCGGGCGCGGCGCCGGGCGACACGCCCTGCAGCTCCACCCGGCGTACGCGCAGGCCCGCGGCGGCCAGCCGCCCGTCCACGCCCGCACCCACCGCGTGCGCCAGCGCCTGGGCGCGGCCGCCGGTGGCGAGCACGACGGCGGCCGCTCCCGCGACGAGCCCGCCCACGACCTTCACCGCCACGCCCCGGTCAAGGCCGGCGGACGTCACCCCGCCAAGCTTGCTGGCGCCGTAGGCGGCGGGCGCGCGGCGGGGGGCCTTCTTGCGCGCCGGGCCGCTCCCGCCCCCGGGGCGGATCACCGCCGGCACGAGGCGTCCTCCACGAGCCAGAGCACCAGCGCGTCGTACGACATCCCGCAGTGCGCGGCCTGTTCTGGCGTGAGGGAGGTGGGGGTCATGCCGGGCTGGTTGTTGAGCTCCAACAAGACCAGTTCATCCTTAAGGTCGTCATAACGGAAGTCCGACCGGGTCACGCCTCGGCAACCCAGGGCGGCGTGGGCCAGCTCGGCCTGGCGCAGGGCGCGCTCCGTGACGCCGGGGGGCAGCTCGGCCGGCAGGATGTGGCGCGAGCCGCCGGCGCCGTACTTGGCCTCGTAGTCGTACCACCCGGTGGCCGAGACGATGTCGGTCACCGCCAGCGCCCGCGCGCCCGCCGCCTCGCCCAGCACCGACACCGCCATCTCGCGCCCGGCGATGTACGGCTCGACCAGCACCTCCTCGCCGTAGGTCCAGCCGTCGGCCCCCACCTCGGCGGGGGGGCCGTTCGCCCCCTCGCGCACCAGGAAGACGCCCACCGACGAGCCCTCGGCGTTGGGCTTCACCACGTAGGGGAGCGGCAGCACGTGCTCGCGCGCCACCCGGCGGCGGTCGTAAAGCCCGCCGCCGGGCACGGCGACGCCCGCCGCCGCCAGCACCGCCTTGGCCTTGGTCTTGTCGCTGGCGAGCGCGGAGGCCAGCACGCCGGAGTGGGTGTAGGGAAGGCCGAGCGTCTCCAGCACGCCCTGCACGCACCCGTCCTCGCCCCACACGCCGTGCAGCACGTTCAGCGCCACGTCGGGCCGCAGGCGCGCCAGCACCTCGGCGAGGTCGCGGCCCGCATCCACCGCCGTGACCCGCGCGCCCAGCCGCTCCAGCGCCGCCGTGCAGCCCGCGCCGGTGGACAGGCTGATCTCGCGCTCCGACGAGAGCCCGCCCATGAGGACGGCGACGTGCCTGTCCGCGAGGGGGCGGCCGGCGAGGGGGGCGGGCATGGGAGGACTCCGGCGGCGTGGCGCCCAGCGCTTAGCCGCTTCGCCCGCCGCCGCGAAACGGCGCATGTCCCGCCTGTCCCTGAGGGACGCCGATCGGCCGATCTGTCCCGCACGATGCGGGGATCGGCGGGTGCGCGCGACCGTGCGCCGGCGCGGCGCGGACCGGCCGGAGGCGGCGGCGCGGCGGCGGAGCGGGGCGCAGGGCTCGCCCCGCTGAGGTTTCGGCGGTCGCGGACGGGAGGACACCGCCCATCATGCGCCCCCGGGGGGCGGAGGGGGCGGCGCGCGTCCCCGCTGTCGCGCGATCTCGCCGGATGTCCCGCCTTGTCGCGTCCCCATGTCCCGCACCCGCGAGGCCGGCTCGCCCGGCGCGAACATGTCACGGAACGCGCGCCGCCCGGCCGGCTTCCCGTCATGGCCCGTGCCGGGCGCCAGGAGCCTCACATGTTTATGAGAGTGGACCAGCTTCAAGCCGAGCTGCCGAAGCCCAAGAAGGCCGACCCGAACGCCGCCGCCGCTCTTCAGGAGTTGCTGGGCGGCAAGTTCGGCGAGATGTCCACCCTGAACAATTATATGTTCCAGAGCTTCAATTTCCGCAACAAGGACAAGCTGCGCCCCTTCTACAGTCTGGTCGCCTGCATCACCGCCGAGGAGCTCGGCCACGTGGAGGTCGTCACCAACGGGGTGAACCTCCTGGCTTCGGGTCCCGACCCTCAGCGCGACACCGACGTCTCCACCGCGCCGTTCGAGGACATGAAGGACATGCGCTCGGCCGCCAACTTCCTGCACGCGGGCGGCGCGGCCACGGTCACCGACAGCAACTTCCGGCCCTGGACCGGCGAGAACGTCTTCTCCACCGGCAACTTGGTGCTGGACACGCTGCACAACTTCTTCCTCGAGTGCGGCGCGCGCATGCACAAGCTGCGCGTGTACGAGACGCTGAGCGACCCCACCGGCCGCGAGGTCTGCGGTTACCTCCTGGTGCGCGGCTCGGTGCACGCCCACGCCTACGCTCTGGCCCTGGAGAAGCTGACGGGGGTGGACATCAAGAAGATGCTGCCCACGCCCAACATCGACCTCAGCAAGATCCCCGAGTCGCAGAAGTACCTGGACGAGGGCAGCCACCGCCGCCTCTACCGCTTCGGCTCGAAGGACTACGCCGAGATGGCGGCCATCTGGGGCGGCGGCGAGATGGCGCTGCCGAACGACCCGCCGGGCGAGCTGGAGATCGTGGACGGCATGCCGGACCCGGGCAAGATCCCCGACCTGGAGGGTGCCTCCGCCGCCTTCACGCCGGACTACGCGCCGGAGGAGATCTTCGAGATCGCGGCCAAGCTGACGAAGAAGCTGTAAGCTGGACCGGTCCCTCTCCCGCATGGGGAGAGGGATTAGGCGCGGCCCACCCGCTTCACCTCCCACTGCAGCTCCACGCCGGCCTGCGCGAGCACGTCGGCGCGGACGGCTTCGCCCAGGCCCTCCAGGTCGGCGGCGGTGGCCTCGCCCGTGTTGATGAGGAAGTTGGAGTGCAGGGGCGAGAACATGGCGCCGCCGTGCCGCCTGCCGCGCCATCCCGCGGCGTCCACCAGCCGCCAGGCGCTGTGGCCGGGGGGGTTCTTGAAGGTGGAGCCGCCCGTCTTCTCGCGGATGGGTTGGCTGGCCTCGCGCCGGGCGGTGATCTCGCCGATGCGGGCGGCCACGGCGTCGGGCGCGTCGGGGCGGCCGCGGAACTCGGCGCGGGTGACGACCACGCCCTCCTCCGCACCCCAGCCGTGGCGATAGGTCCAGTCGGCGGGGCGGTCGAACGTGACGGGGCGGCCGCGGCGATCCAGCCCGTGGGCGCGCACGCACGCCTCGCGCGTCTCCGCGCCGTAGCAGCCGGCGTTCATGGCCACCGCGCCGCCCACCGTGCCGGGCACCCCGGCCAGGAACTCCAGCCCCGCGATCCCCGCCTGCGCCGAGGCCCTGGCCACCGCCGAGTCGAGCGCGGCGGCCCCCGAGTGGACCGTGTCGTCCTCCGCGCGCACCTCCGCAAAGGCGCGACCGAGCCGGATCACCACCCCCTCCACCCCGCCGTCGCGCACCAGCGTGTTGGAGCCGACGCCCAGGACCGTGACGGGAACTTCGGCGTCCAAGCCGTTGAGGAAGCTCGCGAGATCGTCCTCGTCCTGCGGCAGGAAGAGAAGATCGGCCGGCCCGCCCACGCGCAGCCAGGTGTAGGGCGCGAGCGGCGCGTCGCGCTGCACGCGCCCGCGCACGGACGGCACGCGGTCGCGCCAGCCGCTCACGCCGGCATCGCCTCCAGCTGGCCCGGCAGGGCGTAGGCCCAGCTGGTGATGTCGCCCGCGCCCAGGCAGACGACGAGGTCGCCGGGCTGCGCCTCCGCGGCGATCAGGCGGGGAAGCTGCATGGCGCTCTCCAGCGGCAGGACGCGGCGGTGGCCGTAGCGGCGCAGGCCCTCCACCAGCGCGTCGCGGCTGGCGCCCTCGATGGGGGCCTCGCCCGCGGCGTAGACGTCGGCCACCACCACGGTGTCGGCGTCGTGGAAGGCGGCGGAGAACTCGGCGAACAGGTCGCGCAGGCGGGTGTAGCGGTGCGGCTGCACCACCGCGATCACCCGGCCCGCCGTGCCCGACTGCACCTCGCGCGCGGCCTTCAGCACCGCGGCGATCTCCACCGGGTGGTGGCCGTAGTCGTCCACGATCCTGACGCCGTGGGCGGTGCCGGTGGTGGTGAAGCGCCGCTTCACGCCGCCGAAGGCCGCCAGGCCCCGGCGGATGGCGGCCTCGTCCAGGCCCAGCTCACGCGCCACGGCCAGGGCGGCCAGGCTGTTCAGCACGTTGTGCTGGCCGGTCATGGGCAGCTTCAGGCCCAGCCAGTCCATCGGCTCACCCTCGCGCGGGCTGATCCGCACGTCGAAGTCGGCGCCCTCCGGCCCCATCTCGGTGCGGGTGACGCGTACCTCGGCCTGGGGCGAGGCGCCGTAGGTGACGAGGCGGCGGTTCTCCACGCGCGCGGCCAGGGCCTGCACCTCCGGGTGGTCGAGGCAGACGGCGGCGAAGCCGTAGAAGGGGATGTTCTCCACGAAATCGCAGAACGCCCGCTTCACCGCGTCGAAGTCGCCGTAGTGGTCCAGGTGCTCGGGGTCGATGTTGGTGACGACGGCGACCGTGGACTTCAGGCGCAGGAAGGAGCCGTCGCTTTCGTCGGCCTCCACCACGATCCAGTCGCCGTCGCCCACCTTGGCGTTGGTGCCATAGGCGTTGATGATGCCACCGTTGACCACCGTGGGGTCCATGCCGCCCGCGTCCAGGAGCGTGGCGATCATGGAGGTGGTGGTGGTCTTGCCGTGCGTGCCGCCCACCGCCACCGAGAATTGCAGGCGCATCAGCTCGGCCAGCATCTCGGCCCGGCGCACCAGCGGCAGGCGGCGCTCGCGGGCGGCGGCGAACTCCGGATTGTCCGGCCGGATGGCGGTGGAGTAGACCACCGCGCTGGCCCCCTCGATGTTGGCCGCGTCATGTCCCACGAAGATCCGCGCACCCAGCGCCGCCAGCCGCTCGGTGTTGGCGCCGGCCTTCGCGTCCGAGCCCTGCACCTGGTAGCCGATCCGCAGCATGATCTCGGCGATGCCGCTCATGCCGATGCCGCCGATGCCGATGAAGTGCACGGGGCCGAGGGCGAAGGGGGTGGGGCGCAGCTTGGAGGCCATGGGAGGTGCTTAGCGTGCGTCGCCGAGCGCTTACAGCCTCCCACCCGCTCATCCCCGCGCATGCGGGATCCAGGCTTGTTTGCAGGTGCGGCGCCGAGGTCAGCTTGCAAACCAGGATCCCCGCGTGCGCGGGGATGAGCGGGCGGGATCACCCCGCCGCCGCCTCCACCAGATCGGCGAGCTTCTCCGCGGCGTCGGGGCGGGCGGCGGTGCGGGCGGCGGCGGCGCGGCGGGCGAGTTCGCCGGGGGTCTCGATCATGTCGCGCAGGACGGCCGCCAGCGTCTCGGCGGTGAGGCCCCGCTCCTCCAGCACCACGGCGGCGCCCGCGTCGGCCAGGACCTTGGCGTTGAACCACTGGTGGTTGTCGGCGGAGGACGGGAGGGGCGCCAGGATCGACGGCAGGCCCGCCACCGCCAGCTCGCACACGGTGGAGGCGCCCGCCCGGCCGATGACGAGGTGCGCCTTCTCCAGCCGCCCGGCCATGTTGCGGAAGAAGGGCGCCACCTCCGCCTCCACCCCCGCCAGGGAGTAGGCGCGCCGCGCGAAGTCGAGCGACTCCATACGCGTCTGCTGCTCCACGCGCAGCCGCACCCGCAGGTCCTCCGACAGGAGCTGGACCGCGTCGGGCACGAGCTCGGACAGGAGGCGCGCCCCCTGGCTGCCGCCGGTGACCAGGAGGCGCACGGAGGGCGAGGGCTCGGCGTAGGGGCGGTCGTACAAGGCGCGGATCTCCGGGCGCACCGGGTTGCCGACGACGCGGGCGCGCGCGGCGATCCGGGGCGTGGCCAGGCCCAGCACGGGGAAGGCGCAGGCCACCGTGTCCACCCGCGGGGCCAGGTAGCGGTTCACGCGGCCCAGCACCGAGTTCTGCTCGTGGATCACGGTGGGGATGCGCCGGCCCTTGGCGGCCAGGAGCGCGGGCAGCGACGGGTAGCCGCCGAAGCCGCACACCACCGCAGGCTTCAGCCGGCGGAACGCCTTGCGCGCCCGGCCCACCCCCGCCGCGATGGTGAAGGCGCCGCGGGCCATGCCGAGGAGGTCGCCCGTCTTGAAGGTGGCCGCCTCCAGCGCCAGCCGCTCCTCGGCTGGGAAGTCCTGGGCGTACTGGGCGCCGCGGGTGTCGGTGGCCAGCACCACGCGCCAGCCGCGCGCCTGGAGCTCGCGCGCCAGGGCCTCGGCGGGGAACAGGTGGCCGCCGGTGCCGCCCGCCGCGACGACGGCGACGCGGCCGGGGGTCCGCTCAACCAAGGGCGACGCCCGCCCGCGCGGGGCCCTCGAAGGCGGCGTAGGCGCCCGGGCGGCGGCGGGTGAGCGCCAGCGCCATGCCGAGCGTGAGCCCCATGGCGATCATCGACGAGCCCCCGTAGCTGATGAAGGGCAGGGTCATGCCCTTGGTCGGGATCAGGTTCAAGTTCACCGCGACGTTGATCAGGCACTGCTGGCCCATCAGCACGAACAGCCCCGCCGCCGCCACCTGCTCGAAGCCGTCGCTGAGCTTCATGGCGCGCCACAGGCCGCGGATGACCAGGATGGCGAACAGCGAGAGGAGCGCGAGCGAGAAGACGAGCCCGTACTCCTCCGCGGCCACCGAGTAGATGAAGTCGGTGTGCAGGTCGGGCACGTGGCGCTTCATGATGCCCTCGCCCGGACCCACGCCCAGGAGGCCCCCGTGGGCGATGGCCTCGGCGGCCTTGTCGACCTGGTGGGTGTCGGCCTTGTCGGGCGAGAGGAACTTGTGGAAGCGGGCGGCCACGTGGCCGAAGGTCAGGTAGATGGCGATGAAGCCGCCCACCGCCAACGACCCCAGGATGCCGATCCACTTCAGCGGCACCCCCGCCATGAAGAAGGTGGCGCCGAAGGCCACGGTGATCAGCACCGTCTGCCCCACGTCCGGCTGGATCAGCAGCAGCACCGCCGCCAGCCCGTAGAGGCCGAAGGCGATGGAGACGCCCGGCACGCCCTCGCCCTTCTGCGCCTCCGAGAACATCCAGGAGGCCAGCACGATCAGGCAGGGCTTCATGAACTCGGACGGCTGCAGCGAGAACCCGCCCAGCTGCACCCAGCGCGCCGCCCCCTTGGCCGAGTGGCCGAACACCGGAAGCGCCAGCATGACGGCGATGGCGAGGAGGTAGCCCGCGAAGGCCACCCGCCTGATCCCCCGCGGCGACAGCATGGACACGCCGACCAGCACCGTCGCGGCGATCGCGCCGAAGGCGCACTGGCGCACGGCGTAGTGGAAGGGGTCGTGCATGCCCGTGCGCGCCGCCGCCGCCGGGCTCGACCCGAAGCTCAGCATGACGCCCAGCCCGATGAGCACGGCGGTGGCGCCCAGCAGCAGCCGGTCGGTGGTCCACCACCACAGGCCCACGGTGGTGCGGTCGGTCCGGGCGAAGGCGTGGGGGGCGTAGGTGGAGGCCATGGCGGGCGGCTCGGCAGGGGGCGGCGCGCATCGCCGGCGGTCCCGCTCCAGCTTGGGCCCGCGTGGTTAAGCAGGCCTTTCCGCCGGCCTGATCGTTGCCTCCCCGCCGACCGCGGCCTAGGTTTCGGCCGGGGTGCTCCGCCTCTCGACACCGGCATGACGATGGACGCCCTTCCCGACCGCTCGCACCTGTACGTCGGCGCGGACGGCGTCGTCGACGTGGCCAAGCTGATCCAGGCCTACAGCTCCGAGGAGCATGCGGTCCGCGCCGACAGGTATTTCGACGACATCCGCGATCCGTGGGCGCACCAGCTGCGCAAGCCGTTCCACGAGGTGGGCGACACCCGGACGATGCTGGCCGGCCTGGCGGCCGTGCTCGAACTGGCGGCCATCCGGCCCGGCGACACGGTGGTGGACTTCGGCTGCGGCACGGGGTGGCTCACCGTCGCCCTGTCGATGATGCGCTGCAAGGCGATCGGGGTGGACATCTCCGCGGCCGCGCTGCGCCTCGCCCGCGGCTATGCGGACCTGTTCCCCGCCACCCGGACCGACCCCGTCCGCTTCGAGGTGATCTGCGAGCGGTTGCCGCTGGAGGACGCCTCCGTCGACCGGGTGATCTGCTTCGACGCCTTCCACCACGTCCGCGATCCGGAAGGGGCGCTCGGCGAGTTCGCGCGCGTGCTGCGGCCGGGCGGGATGGCGGTGTTCCACGAGCCCGGGCCGCGCCACTCCACCACGCCCGTCTCGCAGATGGAGATGCGCGAGTTCGCCGTCATCGAGAACGACGTGGTGCTGGAGCGGCTGTGGCCGGCGGCCCGGGCCCACGGCTTCTCCACCCTCAAGCTCGCCGCCTACACCAGCTCGTCAGTCATGCTGACGCTGGACGCCTACAACGCCGCCGTCCAGGGCGCCGCGGAGCCGGCGCAGTACGAGGCCATCGGCCGCGCCGTGGTGCAGCAGGGCTACGACCGGCGGGTGTTCAGCCTGGGCAAGCCGCTGCACGCGGACCTGGACGACGAGCGAGACAGCCGCGCGCGGGACCTCCTGGCCGGCGAGGTGGCGCTGGCGGGCGCGGTGCAGGCGCCCTCGCCCGGCTGGGTCCGCGCGCAGGTGGAGGTCCGCAACACGGGGGAGGCGTGGTGGCGACCCAGCGGGTCGGAGGCGGGCGACGTGAACCTCGCCGCGCGGCTCGCCGCCCCCGACGGGCGCGTCCGCGACCTCCGGCGGTTCGACGTGTCATCCACTCCCGTGCTCCCGGGCGAGGCGCGGCTCGTCCCGCTCGACTTCGCCCTGCCGGTGGACCTGGCGCAGGACGAGGTGCTGGTGCTGGAGCTGGTGTCCGAGTTCGTGGGCTGGTTCGCCGACCTGGGCTCGCCCGGGGTGCGAACGGCCCTGGCCGCGTGACGGCCCGCGCCGCGGCTCAGCGGCGCTGCGGGCGCATGGTGTAGACGTAGGTGAGCAGAGCGCAGGCGGCTAGGGCGAGGAGGTCGGTCATCGGGCGTGTCCCGGGGGCGGCGTCGGGCGGCTTTTGCCTCCGGCGGCGCGGCGGGCCGGTCTTCACGCGAGCCCATGTTCACCATGAACGCCGGGCCGGGGAGGCGCCATGCGACGCGTCGTCGCTCAGGCGGCGCCCAGCGCGCGGACGGCCTCGCGGAAGGCGTCGCCGCGGACCTCGAAGTCGGGGAACTGGTCGAAGCTCGAGCAGGCGGGGCTGAGCAGCACCACCTCGTCCTCGCCCGAGGCCTGCGCGTCGCGGGCCGCGGCGGCCACCGCGGCCTCCAGCGTCCCGCAGACGGAGGTCGGGGCGCGACCCTCCAGCGTGCGGGCGAAGTCGGGGGCGGCCTCGCCGATCAGGTAGGCGCCCGCCACCCGGTCGAACAAGTCGTGCAGGGGATCGATCCCGCCCGCCTTGGCGCGACCGCCGGCGATCCAACGGAAGCGCGGGAGCGCCGTCATGGCCTGGCGGGCGGCGTCGGCGTTGGTGGCCTTGCTGTCGTTGACGAAGCGCACGCGGCCGATCCGCCCCACCTCCTCCATCCGGTGCGCCAGCCCGGGGAAGGTGAGGAGCGCCCTGGCCGCGGCGGAGGGCGGCACGCCGAGGGCCAGGGCGCCCGCGTAGGCGGCGGCGGCGTTCTGGTGGTTGTGGCGGCCGGGCAGGCCGGGGGCGGAGGCGAGGTCTGCAACGTCGGACGCCCGCTCGCCCGTGGCGTCGTACAGGAAGCCCTGCAGCGCGTAGACGCCCCGGCCCATGGCGCGCACCGCCGAGATCGGCCGCACCGTGCGGCGGTTGGCGGCGACCAGCTCGGTGCACAGCGTCTGGCACCAGGGGTCGTCCACGCCCAGGACCGCCGTGTCGCCCACGTCCTGGTTCAGGAACACCCGGCGC
>CAXSHO010000018.1:0-356 GCA_964237305.1 uncultured Caulobacteraceae bacterium | reverse complement strand
CGCGTGGCGGCGACGTAGCCCTCCATGCCGCCGTGCCGGTCCAGGTGGTCGGCCGAGACGTTGAGGAGCACCGCCACGTCGGCCTTGAGGCTGGAGGTCAGGTCGAGCTGGTAGGAGGAGAGCTCCAGCACGAACACCGCGCCGCCGTGCATGTCCTCCAGGCCGAGCACCCCCGCGCCGATGTTGCCGCCCACGCGCACGTCGCGGCCCGCGCGCTTGAGGATGTGGCCGAGAAGCGCGGTGGTGGTGGACTTGCCATTGGTGCCCGTGATCGCCGCCACCTTGGGCCGGCGCCACTCGGGCTGGGCGTTCACGGTGCGGGCGAACAGCTCGACGTCGCCTATGACCTCCACGCC
>CAXSHO010000017.1:29012-30884 GCA_964237305.1 uncultured Caulobacteraceae bacterium | reverse complement strand
AGCTTGCCGGTGCCGAGCGACTCCGAGCTGAACGGCACGTAGCCGACCGAGCGTCGGGCGCCGTAGAACTGCGACGTGAAGGTGAGGCCGTAGACGCAGCAGGCCGAGCCCGACAGGATCGTGGCGGTGCGGCGCATGCGCAGGCCGACGCGCAGCGAGCCGAAGGCCGGGCACATGCTCTGCGGCTGGTCGTGCGGGCCCTTGGGGTAGTCCTTCGCGTAGCGATCCAGCACCTCGGACTTGCCCGCCGTGCGGGCGGCGGCCGTCAGCGTCTGCGCGCCCGCGTGGCAGCCGCTCCCCGAGGCCCCGCCCGACTCACCGCCGCCCGTCGCCGGGAGGGCGTCGTCGAAGCCGGAGCGGGAGAGGCCTTCGGTCATCGCCTCAGGCCGCGTCGTAGATGATTTCGAGGGTGGGCTTCTCGGCGAACACGCCGCCCCGCATGTCGGCCTGCGTGGCGGGGGTGAGCACGTAGGCGCCGCCCGTCGTCTCCGGCGAGAACAGGCCGAGGAGCCCGTCCTGCGTCAGCGGCTTCGGCCGCACCGGGGCGGCCTCGGCCACGTTGGTCGCCAAGCCTTCGAACAGCGAGGCCCATTCGCCGCCGGGCGTGCCGATGATCTGGTAGTTGGCGGACTTCTTGCGGATGTCCTCGTTGGCCGGGATCGCCGCCAGCACAGGGATGCCGACCGCGTCCGCAAAGGCCTGCGCCTCGCCGGTGCCGTCGTCCTTGTTGATCAGGATGCCGGCGACGCCGACGTTGCCACCCAGCTTGCGGAAGTACTCCACCGCCGAGCAGACGTTGTTGGCGACGTAGAGCGACTGGAGGTCGTTGGAGCCGACCACGATGACCTTCTGGCACATGTCCCGCGCGATCGGCAGGCCGAAGCCGCCGCACACGACGTCGCCCAGGAAGTCCAGCAGCACGTAGTCGAAGCCCCAGTCGTGGAAGCCGAGCTTCTCCAGCAGTTCGAAGCCGTGGATGATCCCGCGCCCGCCGCAGCCGCGCCCGACCTCGGGCCCGCCGAGCTCCATGGCGAAGACGCCGTCACGCACGAAGCAGACGTCCTCGATCCGCACCTCTTCGCCGGACAGCTTCTTCTTGGCGGAAGTCTCGATGATCGTCGGGCAGCTCTTGCCGCCGAAGAGGAGCGAAGTGGTGTCGCTCTTAGGGTCGCAGCCGATCAGCAGCACGCGCTTGCCCTGTTGCGCCATCATGTAGCTGAGGTTCGACAGGGCGAAGCTCTTGCCGCTCCCGCCCTTGCCGTAGATCGCGATGACCTGCGTCTCCTTGGTCACCGGGCCGGTGTGCACAGGGTCGGGCTCGACGGCGGCTTCCGCCTTCAGCGCTCGACGTTCGATCAGGGTCACCGACACGGGCCGAAGCCTCCGTACGTTCCGGAGTGTCACTCTAGGTTGACGCTTTGACCTGTCAACCTGGATGAACGCCCGTTGACGAGCGCGTCAATCTGTCCCGCGCCAGTCGAGCACCAGCTTCAAGCACGCAGGGTCGGTGAAGGCCGTGCGGTAGGCGGAGTCCGCCTCCGCCGCCGGAACGTGGTGGGTGATCAGGCCCTCCAGCGAGAGCGCGCCCGAATCGATGGCGGCGACCACATCTTCGAGATCGGCCGGCGTCCACTCCGCCGCGACGCGAAGCCGCGCCTCTCGCATGAAGGCGGGGGGGAAGGCGAAGCTGAGCGGTCGGTCGTAGAAGGCGGCGAGCACCACCTCGCCGCCCTTGCCGAGGCGCGCGACCAGGGCGTCGAGCCCGTCGGCGTCGCCGCTCACGTCGTAGACGGCCCGGCGGTCGCGCCGGTCGTCCTCGGCGGGGTCGACCACCCGGTAGGCGGCGTCGATGCCGAGCAGCCGCAGGTTCTT
>CAXSHO010000017.1:15228-29002 GCA_964237305.1 uncultured Caulobacteraceae bacterium | reverse complement strand
CGACCACCCGGTAGCCGACCGCGCCCTCGCGCCGGGCGGCCTGCGTCTCCCACACCAGCGGCGACGCCCCGTCCGCCGCGGCGAGCCGCGCCAGGAGCCGCCCCAGCACGCCGTGGCCCACGATGAGGTCGGGCGCGGCGCCGCCGGCGAGGGCGTGGCGCGCGGTGGCGGCCAGCGCGATCAGGACCCCGCGCTCCTCCAGCGCGTCGGCGATCGGGATGGCGCGCGCGGCGGGGACGACCAGGCGGCGCGCGGCCCCTCCGAACAGGCCGCGGGCGTCCTTGAATGCGGTGGAGCCCGGGACGAACACGCGCCCGCCCAGCCGCCCGCGCACCTCGGCGCCCGCCTCCACCACGCGGCCCACCGACTCGTAGCCGGGCACCAGCGGGTAGCCGAGGCCGGGGAAGGGCGGCATGCGGCCGCTCCACAGCAGGCGCTCGGTGCCCGTGGAGACGCCGCTCCACTCCACCTCCACCACCACGTCGGCGGGGCCGGGGTCGTGGAGCTCCAGGCGGCGGAGCGCGAGCCGCTCGGGCACCTCGATGACGACGGCGAGGGTGTCCATGTCAGCCTCCGCTCAAGGCCGGGCGAGGAGCGCGCGGAGCAGGAAGGGCGTGCGCGTGCGCAGCCCGCGCACCCGCGAGAAGCCCGCCGCGTGGAGCATGACGGTCAGCTCGGCGGCGCTGCGGGCGCGGCCCCGGCCCATGGCGAGGAGGTAGAAGGCGAAGTAGACGTCGCCCACGCGCTCGGGCCGGTGGCCGCCGGACATGGGCTCGCCGACCAGGAGCGCGCCGTCCCCGGGCAGTGCGGCGCGGATCGAGCGCAGCAGCGTGGCGACGCCCGCGTCGTCGTGGTCGTGCAGGATGCGCACCAGCGTGATCAGGTCCGCGCCGGGGGGCACGGGGTCGGCCAGGAAGTCGCCCGGGAGCAGCGTCGTGCGCGGGAGGAGGCCCGCCCGGTCCAGCCGCGCCCGCGCCCGGTCGTTCACGGCGGGCAGGTCGAAGAGGGCCAGCTCCAGCCCTGGCGCGGCGCGGCCGGCGGCCTCCAGGAAGGCGCCCTCGCCACCGCCCACGTCCATCAGCCGGCGATGCTGGCGCACGGGGTAGGCGGCGAGGAGGTCGGCGGCCACCGCCGGCTGGGTCGCCGCCATCAGGGCGGAGTAGCCCGCCACGGCTCCGCCGTCCGCGCCGCCCGGGGAGGCGGAGGTGGCGTAGGGCCAGTAGCCCGCCAGCTCGCCGCGCCCGCGCCGCAGCAGCCCCACGCTGTCGCCCAGGTCGGCGTAGAGGCGGTCGTGGTGTGCGATCATGTCCAGGAGGCCGGGAGACCCCAGCAGCGCGGCTCCCTGCGGTCCGAGCGCCCACCGGCCCGCCCCCGCCGGCTCCACGAGCCCCAGCCCGTGCGCCGCCCTCGCCAGCCGGGCCGCGGCCTCCGACGGCAGGTCCACGGCGCGGGCGAGCTCGGCGGTGGTCAGGGGGCCGTCGCGCAGGTGCTGGAACAGGTGCAGCCGCACGCACGCGCCCAGCGTCTGCGAGTAGACGAAGCCCGCCACGAGGTCGAACAGCCCCTGTGCGCGGGCTCGGGCTATGGGGCGCGTGGGCGGGAAGTCGGCCGCCCACCGCTGGAAGCGGCCGTCGGCGAAGAGGCGGTTGCGCAGGGCGAGCCACCGGTCGCGCAGGCCGCCGCGGCGCTTCGCCTGCACCGCGTCGGGTGCGCCGCGAGCTTCCCACACCTCCTCGTGCGCGTTCGACATGATTGTCACTTCGACTGGACGCATGGTAGCGTCAAGACAAATGGACGCTCGGCGGAGGAGAGGCGGCGCGTGAAGCGGGAGTCGGTGGTGGTCGTGGGGAGCGGCATGGGCGGCCTCGCCTGCGCCGTGGACCTCGCCACCGCCGGCTACGCCGTCACCGTGGTCGAGCGCGGAGCGACGCCCGGCGGCAAGATGCACCAGGTGCCCGTCGGCGAGGCGCGCATCGACGGCGGCCCCACCATCCTGACCATGCGCTGGGTGTTCGACAGCCTGTTCCGCGACGCAGGGGCCGAGCTGGACGACCACGTGCGCCTGAAGCCCGCCACCGTGCTGGCCCGCCACGCGTGGAGCGGCAACGAGCGGCTGGACCTCTTCGCCGACGTCGACCGCTCCGCCGACGCCATCGGCGCCCTGGCGGGAGCGGGGGAGGCAAGGGGTTACCGCGCCTTTGCGACGGAGTCGGCGGACATATACCGCACACTTCGCGACACCTTCCTCACGCGCGACCGCTGCGGTCTCCTGGGCCTCTCCTGGCGGATCGCGCTGCAGGACGCGCCCGCGCTGTTCCGCCTGCGCCCCTACGAGACGCTGTGGGGCGCGCTGGGCGACCACTTCCAAGACCCGCGCCTGCGCCAGCTGTTCGGCCGCTACGCCACCTATTGCGGGGCCTCGCCCTTCCAGGCGCCCGCCACGCTCATGCTGGTGGCGCACGTGGAGCGCGAGGGCGTGTGGCTGGTCGACGGCGACATGAAGGCGCTAGCCTGCGCCCTGGCCGCCCTGGCCGCCTCCCGCGGGGTGACGCTGCGCTACGGCGAGACGGTGGCGGGCGTGGCGGTGGAGCGCGGGCGCGCGGCGGGGGTCGAGCTCGCCAGCGGCGAGCGGATCGAGGCGGACGCGGTGGTGGTCAACGCGGACGCCGCCGCGGTGTCGCAGGGGCGGTTCGGCGAGGCGCTGCAGGGGGCGGTCCCCGGCCCGCGCCGGCCGGTGCGCTCGCTCTCCGCGGTGACCTGGGCGACGGTGGCGCGCACCTCCGGCTTCCCGCTGGCGCGCCACAACGTCTTCTTCTCCGGCGACTACGCGGCCGAGTTCGACGACCTCGCCGCGGGCCGGGTCCCGTTGCAGCCCACCATCTACGTCTGCGCGCAGGACCGCGACGACGAGGGGGCGGGCGTCGGCCCCCGCGACACGGAGCGCATCTTCGCCCTGATCAACGCCCCGGCGGACGGGGACAGGCGCACCATGGACGATGAGGAGCGGTCGGCATGCGGGACGAGGGTCTTCGATCACCTGAGGCGATGCGGCCTGGAGGTGACGCCCTGTGGGCCGAGCGTCGCCACGACGCCGCAGGATTTCGAGGCGATGTTCCCGGGCACGGGGGGCGCCCTTTATGGACAGGCGATGCATGGCTGGGCGGCGGCCTTCCGCCGGCCGGGCGCGCGCTCGCGGACGCCGGGGCTCTACCTGGCCGGGGGGAGCGTGCACCCGGGGGCGGGCGTGCCGATGGCGGCGCTCTCCGGCCGGCTGGCGGCGCAGCGGCTGATGCGGGACCGCGGTTCGACGTCTCGGTTCCC
Source organism: uncultured Caulobacteraceae bacterium (assembly GCA_964237305.1). Classification (GTDB taxonomy): domain Bacteria; phylum Pseudomonadota; class Alphaproteobacteria; order Caulobacterales; family Caulobacteraceae; genus JASLDZ01. The sequence goes on along the minus strand of CAXSHO010000017.1, from coordinate 25,681 downwards.
CGGGGCGGCTACCGCTGGTGGTACCTCGATGCGCTGAGCGACGACGGTCGCTGCGGCCTGACCGTCATCGCCTTCATCGGCAGCGTCTTCTCGCCCTACTACGCCAGGTCCGGATGGGACGATCCGCTGGACCACTGCACGCTGAACATCGCCCTCTACGGCCCGCGCGGACCGGTGTGGCGGCCGGGCTGGGCGATGACCGAGCGCGGGCGCGGCGACCTCCACCAGGAGGCGCACCACCTCGCCATCGGCCCCTCCAGCCTCAGCTGGGAGGGCGACACGCTGGTCGTGCGGCTGGACGAGACCACCACGCCCGTGCCTGCACGCCTGCGCGGCGTGATCCGGCTTCACCCGCAGGCGCTCATCCCCCGGCAGTTCGAGATCGGCGGCGTGGGCCGCCACGTCTGGCGCCCCATCGCGCCCCGGGCGCGGGTGGAGGTGGCGCTGGACGCGCCGGGCGTCGCCTGGAGCGGGAACGGCTACTTCGACACCAACGGCGGCGACCACCCGCTGGAGACCTCCTTCTCCGACTGGACGTGGTCGCGGGCGCACCGCCAGCGCGACACCCTGATCTTCTACGACGTGGGGCCGGACGACGCCGACGGCGTGCACCTGGCGCTGCGGGTGGACGAGGCGGGTGAGGTGGAGGAGATCGCGCCGCCGCCGTTCCAGACGGCGCCCCGCACCTTCTGGCTCATGCCGCGCCGCGTGCGGGGCGACGCCGACGACCCGCCGCGCCTGCGCCGGACGCTGGAGGACGCGCCCTTCTACAGCCGCTCGTCGCTGGACGGGTCCTACGGCGGCGAGGCGGCGGAGATCGTGCACGAGAGCCTGTCGGCCTCCCGGCTGCGCTCACCCGTCGTCAAGCGGATGCTCCCCTACCGCATGCCCCGGCGCGCCTGACGGGGGCGGCGGCTTCGGTTTCGGCCTGGGGGTGCGCAGCTTCCACAGCTCCCACCCGCCCCAGGCGACGACCCCGGCCTCCAGGGCGGTGGAGGCGATGAGCGGGATGATGCCGGTGGCCATACCCCTCCTCCCGCTCATCCCCGCCAAGGCGGGGACCTCGACCCTGATCTCGACCTAACGCAGACCCCCGCGCTCCCGTATGGAGGTCGCCGCCTTCGCCGGGATGTGCGGGAGATGGACGGCGCCTCCCGTCACTCATCGGCCTTTGCGGGAGCTTCTGGAGGAGCCTTCCCGCTCTCCTTCTTCGTCCGGAGCGACCACAGCTCCCACGCCGCCCAGCCCAGCGCGGCGATGAGGAACAGCGCCGGCTCGTAGATGATCAGGAGCGCCCGGTTCACGCCCGCGCCTCCTGCACGTCGCTCAGCAGCGCCCGCCGCACGATCTCCGCCGCCCTCTCCGGCGCCTCCTCGTGCGCGAGGTGGCCCAGGTCGGGCAGGCGGACCAGCGTGCTCGAGGGCAGGCGCGCGTGGACGCTCTCCGACACGCGCGGCGGCGTCGCCCTGTCGGCTTCGGCGGTCACCAGCGTCAGCGGTGCCGTCAGCCGGCCGAGGTCCTCCTGCAGCGGCGAGAGGTCCCAACGCGCCATCATGCCGAGCGCGCCCGCCACGTGGCCCGTCGTGGCGAACAGGGCCGTGTAGAGCGCCAGCCCTCGGGCGTCGATCTTGGATCCCGTGCCCTCGATCAGCCGCGCCACCCCGCCGGGCCGCGACGCGCGCCAGGCGAAGCCCTGCACCGCCACCGGGTTGAGGAACAGGAGCTTGGCCATCGCCGGGAACAGCGCGCTCGCCGCACCGGGGAAGGGCTGCAGCGCGCCGTTGAGGCTCACGATCCCACCCGGCGCCGCGCCGCGGTTGAGGGCCATGCGCAGGGCGACGGCCACGCCCGCGGAGTGGCCCACGATGAACTCGGGCGGGAGCCCCAGCGCCTGCGTCAGCGCGGAGACCCCCCGCGCCATGCCGGGGAGCGACAGGCCGTCGCCCCCCGGCGTCTCGGTGAAGCCGTGGCCCGGCAGGTCGGGGGCCACCACCGTGAAGTCCCGCGCCAGGAGCGGGAGGACGTCGCGCCAGGAGTGGGTGGCCGCCCCCGTGCCGTGCAGCAGCAGCACCACGGGGCCGCTCCCCATCACCTGCACGTGCCACCACAGGCCCGCAGCCAGCACGAAGCGGCTCGCCTCGCGGTGGGGCCAGTCGCGGCCCTCTTGTTCCCAGTCGGGCTTGCGCTCGCCCCACATCAGCGCCGCTCCAGCCCGTCCACCGCCGCCCGCACCCGGTGGGCGTCGGCGTAGGGCAGCGGGGCGTAGACCGCGCGCATGGCCCGGGCGAAGCGGTCGCCGCCGGGGGCGGGGCGGGGCGAGGTGTCGAGGAAGGCCGCGCCGATCCCCGCCTCGCCGATGCGGGCGGCGGCCAGGAGGGCGTCGCGCTCGGCCGCCGCCCGGCCGGGGGCGCCGTCGCGACCGATGTTGGCGCGCCCGTCGGTGAGCACCACCAGGAGCGGCGTGCGGTCGCGCGCGCGCTCCGCCGCGGCCAGCGCCAGCGCCAGCTCCAGGCCGGACGCCAGCGGCGTGCCGCCTCCGCCCGGAAGGTCCGCCAGGCTCCGCTTGGCGCGGGTGAGCGAGCGTGTGGGCTCCAGCAGCACCTGCGCCCCCGTGTCGCGGAAAGCGACCAGCGCCACGCGGGCGCGCGAGACGTAGGCGTCCGCCAGCAGCAGCTCCACAGCGCCCTTGGCCTCCGCCAGCCGCTGGAAGGCGGCCGAACCCGAGGCGTCGACCACGAAGATGGTGGTGGACTCGCGCCGCTGGACGAAGCGGCGGATGCGTAAGTCCTGCGGCCGCACGGGCACGATCACCCCCTCGCGCGCCTGCCGAAGCTTGCGCCAGGGCGTGGCGGCCCGAAGCGTGGCGGGGAGATCGAGCCGGTCGCCGGGCTTCAGCCGGCCCGCCCGCGAGCCGAGCGGCCGTCCGCGCCGGGCGGACTTGGCGGCTTCCCCGCCGCCGCTCCGGCGGGGCGCGCGGGCGGTGCGGGCGTTGTCCGCCACGATGCGCTGGAGGAGGCCGTCGGGCAGGACCGCCTGCGCCGCCGCGACCAGCGTCTCGCCGTCCATCCCGTCTCGCCGCTCCTCCGCCGCCTCGGCCGGGGTGTCGGAGGCGGAGGGCTCCGCGGGCGCGCCCTCCGCCGGTTCGTCGGCCTGCGCCTCCTCCCCGGGCGAGGAAGGCTCGGCGGGCGCGTGCAGCGCCCGGGGCGCGAGGACCAGCCGCACCGCCGCCGCGGCGTCCTCCACCGTCACCTCCCCGCGACCCTCCAGCGCGGCGTGCGCGCGGGCGGCGCGGGCGGCGAGGATCGGCGGCCGGACGGAGGCGAGCCCCAGGGCCGCGGCGGCGGCGCAGAGCGCCTCGACGACCTCGTCCGACAGCGGCGCGACCCGGGCGAGCGCCTCGCGCGCCGCGGTCGCCGCTCCTGGCGAGGGGGTCGGGGCGGCGAGGTCCTGCGGCCGGACGCCGTCGAGGTCGACGCGCAGGGCGAGGCGGTCGGCGAGGGCCGTGGGCGGGCGCTCGTCCGGCGCGGCGCCCTCGTCCAGCAGCACGAGCCCCAGCCGGGTGGGCAGGCGGGCGGCGGCGCCCTCGCGCTCGATCACCACCGCCCCCGTGTCCAGCACCGCGCAGACGCGCGCGGCGGTCGCGTCCTCCATCCGCTCGGCCATGGGCATGACCACCACCCCGCCGTCGTGCGCGGCCAGGACGCCGGGCTCGACCACCGGACGGCCCGCCGCGAGGCTCGCTGCGAGGTCGAGCCCGCCGAGCAGCCGGTCGTCGCCCACGCCCGCCGGCGCGCGGCCCACCCTGGCCTCCGCCGGCAGCAGCGCCCGCAGCCGCTCCATCCATAGGTCGCGGACCGGGCCCGCGCCGCTCCGCACCACCACGCCGCCCAGGCCCGCGGGATCGACGGCGAACAGCGCGGCGGCGAGCAGGAGGTCGGCCGACCGGGCGGCGTGGAGGTCGGCGGGGGAGGGCGTCACGCCGCCACGGGCCGCACGCCCGGCGCCTCGAACAGCTCCGCCCAGGCGCGCTCGACGCGCACCGTGGAGCCCGCCTCGTCCAGCGGGTTGCGGCGCAGCCGGTGGCGCAGCGCCAGGGCGGCCACGCGGCCGACGTCGTGCAGCGACACGGTGGACGCGCCGTCCAGCGCCGCCACCGCGCGGGCCGCCCGCAGGAGCGTCAGCTCGCCGCGAAGCCCGTCCGCCCCCAGCGCCATGCACAGGCGCGAGCCCGCCTCCAGCACCGCGTCGGGCGTGCGGAGGCGGGCGAGCCGGTCGCGCGCCGCCACGATGCGGGCGCCCACCTCCGCGTCGGCGGGCGCCCAGCGGGCGGCGAAGCCGGACGGGTCCCGGTCGAAGGCGTCGCGGCGCTTCACCACCTCCACCCGGTCAGCGAGCGCGGTGGGCGTCTTCACGTCCACCGACAGGCCGAAGCGGTCGAGGAGCTGCGGGCGGAGCTCGCCCTCCTCGGGGTTGCCGCTGCCGATCAGCACGAAGCGGGCGGGGTGGCGGATGGACAGGCCCTCGCGCTCCACGACGTTCTCGCCGGTGGCCGCCACGTCCAGCAGGAGGTCGACGAGGTGGTCCTCCAGGAGGTTCACCTCGTCGATGTAGAGGAAGCCGCGGTGCGCCCGCGCCAGGAGCCCCGGCTCGAACCGCTTCTCCCCGTGGGTCAGAGCGTGCTCGAGGTCGAGCGCGCCCACCACCCGGTCCTCCGTGGCGCCCAGCGGCAGGTCCACGACGGGGGTGGGCACGCGCTCGACGGCCACGCGGCCGCGGCGCTTGCCGGGGGGTGCGTCCGGCTCGAACCAGGCGTCGGCCTCCGGGTCGCGGTGGTACAGGCAACCCTTGACCGCCGTCAGCGGCGGCAGCAACGCGGCGAGCGCCCGCACGGCGGTGGACTTGCCCGTGCCCCGGTCGCCGAACACCATGACGCCGCCGACGCCGGGGTGGACGGCGGCGATCAGGAGCGAGAGCTTCATCTCGTCCTGCCCGACGATGGCCGAGAAGGGGTAGGCTGTGCGCATGTCCGGGCCCGTCGCCGCCCTCGTCCGGCGGTGGGTCGAGCCTAATGCGGCGGGTGGCGCCGAGTCACCCTTCCCCTTCGCCGATATCTGGTGTGCTTTGGCCGTCGTGTCGGAGATCCGCGCTCGGCGGTGAGGGAGGGCGCGGACGTGACACCCCAGCCGCCGCCCTGGCGCTTCCACCCCGAACGCGACCAGCTCGTGGCGGAGGCGCACGCGCGGCCCTCCACCCCCGCCGCCCTGCCGCTCCTGGCGGCGCGCATCGCCACGCTCTCCGGCGAGGGCGGGGCGGGGGCGGATCGCGCGCACATGGCCGCCCTGTGCCGCAAGCTGGGCGCGGGCGAGCCGGGGCCCGACGCGCGGTGGTGCATCGTGGACGGTGGTACGTGGCGGCTGCGGTGGGAGCGCCACACGGAGGTCTCCACCTGGACGGTGTTCCGGCCCGCGCCCGAGGGGGCGGCCGATTTCGGCTCCACCGCGCTGGACGTCGTGCCGCAGGACTGGCTGGCGGCGCTTCCCGGCGAGGTGCTGGCGGCGGCGCACGTCGTGCTGGTGGAGTGCGCGCCGCGCCAGACGGTGTTCGCCGAGGCCGACCTCGTGTCCTCGGAGGTGGGCGGCGGCGCGGTGCAGGTCTCCACCGACTTCCGCGCGGGGCCGGACGGCTTCATCCGCTTCCTGATGGTGCAGGAGGCGGGCGGGCCGGTGCTGGCCGGGCGCATCGTGCAGCAGCTGTTCGAGATCGAGACGTACCGGCTCCTGGCGCTCCTCGCCTTTCCGGTGGCCACCGCCAGCGCCGCGGCGATCGCGCAGATGGAGGCCGACGCCGCCGACGCCGCCGGGCAGGTGGCGCAGGAGGGGGGGCTGGACGCCGACCGCGAGCTCCTGTCGCGGCTGGCGGGGCTGGCGGGCCGCGCCGAGGCGCTGGCCGCGGCCACGGGCTTCCGCTTCGCCGCCAGCCGCGCCTATCATGGCCTGGTGCAGGAAAGGATAGGGCAGCTGAACGAGCGCGCGCTGGGCGGGCGCCCCGGCGTCCGCGACTTCATGGAGCGCCGGCTCGCGCCCGCCATGCGCACGGCGGAGGCGGCCGCGGAGCGCCAGCGGGACGTGATCGCCCGCATCGCCCGCACCACCCAGATGCTCGCCGCCCGGGTGGACATCGCGGCGGAGGCCACCAACGCGTCCGTCCTGAAGTCCATGGACCGCCGCGCCCAGCTGCAGCTGCGCCTGCAGGAGACGGTGGAGGGGCTGTCGGCCGCCGCCATCTCCTATTACGCGCTGGGCCTGCTCAAGGTGCTCATCGAGGGCCTGGCGCACCTCGCCCCCCGCGCGCACATCGACTCCTCCCTGACGACGGGGCTCGCCGCGCCCGTGGTGGTCGTGCTCGTCTGGCTGTTCCTGCGCGGCATCCGCGCGCGCATCCTGCAAGACCAAGAGGCTGTGGCTTGACGACGACGACGACGCTGGACGCCTCGACCCCCGCCCCGGTGCGGACCGCGACGCCCGCCATGATCCGGGTGCTGAACGGCGAGCGGATGGACCCGCCGCCCGTGTGGATCATGCGCCAGGCGGGCCGCTACCTCCCCGAATACCGGCAGCTGCGCACCACGGCGAAGGACTTCCTGACCTTCTGCTACACGCCGGACATCGCCGTGGAGGCGGTGATGCAGCCGTTGCGCCGCTTCGACCTGGACGCCGCCATCCTGTTCTCCGACATCCTGGTCGTCCCCGACGCCCTGGGCCGCAAGGTCTGGTTCGTGGAGGGGGAGGGGCCTCGGCTGGAGCCCCTGGCCGGTGTCGAGCGGTGGGAGTTCGGCGACGTGGACCGCGTCACGCCGTTCCTCGCGCCCGTCTACGAGACGGTGCGGCGGCTGCGCGCGGAGGTGGCGGCCGACAAGGCGTTGATCGGCTTCGCGGGCGCGCCGTGGACGGTGGCGACCTACATGATCCAGGGCAAGGGGGGCGACAAGGATCTCGCCCGCCGCACCGCCTACGAGCGCCCCGCCGATGTGGACGCCCTCCTGGCCGCGCTGGTGGAGGCCACCGCCCGCCATCTGCACGCGCAGGTCGAGGCCGGGGCCGACTGCCTGCAGATCTTCGAGAGCTGGGCGGAGGGCCTGCCCGAGCCGCTGTTCGAGCGCATGATCCTCAAGCCCACCACCGCGCTGATGGCGCGGCTGCGCGCCATGGGCGTCACCGTGCCGGTGGTCGGCTTCCCCCGCGGCGCGGGCGCCCTGATCGGCCGCTACGCCCGCGAGACGGGCGTCACCGCGCTGGGCGTGGACACCCAGACGCCCGCCGCCTTCGCCCGCGCCCAGGCTCCGCCCGGCATGGCGCTGCAGGGGAACCTCGACCCCATGCTCCTGGTCTGCGGCGGGGCGGCGCTGGAAGCGGGGGCGCGGCAGGTGGTGGAGGCGTTCCGAGGCTCGCCCCACGTCTTCAACCTGGGCCACGGCATCACGCCGCAGGCCAAGCCCGAGCACCTGGGCGCCCTGGTCGACCTCCTCAAGCGCGGGTGAGCGGGATGGCCTCCACCGTGCACATCGGCGCGCGGGGCTCGCCGCTGTCGCTCGCCCAGACGGGGCTCGTGCGTGACGCCCTGGCCGCCGCCAACCCTGGCCGCAGCTTCGAGATCACGCCCATCGTCACCTCCGGCGACCGGATCCAGGACCGCACGCTCACGGAGGCCGGGGGCAAGGGCCTCTTCACCAAGGAGCTGGACGAGTCGCTGCTGGACGGGCGCATCGACCTCGCCATCCATTCGATGAAGGACCTGCCGACCCTCCCCGCCGACGGCATCGAGCTGGCCGACCAGGCGCGAGACCGGCGCGCTCACCCAGCGCTCATCGCCCTGGGCGAGGTCGAGTCGCTGGCGGCCCTGCCGGACGGGGCGCACATCGGCACCGCCAGCCTGCGGCGGCAGGCGCAGCTCCTGTCCCGACGGCCCACCTTCCGCGTGTCCATGCTGCGCGGCAACGTGGAGACGCGCCTGCGCCGGGTGGCCGAGGGCGCGTTCGACGCCACGCTCCTGGCCTATTCCGGCCTGCGCCGCCTGGGGCTGGAGCGCCACGCCCGCTGCCTCCTCGACCCGTGGGAGACGCCGTCGGCCTGTGGGCAGGGCGCGCTGGCCATCACCGCCCGGGCGGACGACGCCGACGCCCTGGCGCTGGCCGCCCCGGTCGAGGACCGCGCCTCGCGCCTGGAGATCACCGCAGAGCGCGCCTTCCTCTCGGCGCTCGACGGCTCCTGCCGCACCCCGATCGCCGCGCTGGCCAAGGTGTCGGACGGCGCCATGCGCTTCGCGGGCGAGGCGCTGACCCCCGACGGCGCCCGCTGGTGGCGGCGCGACGGAACGGCGGCGTGCATGGATTTTGACGCCGCCGTCCAGATCGGGGAGGCGTTCGGGCGCGAGGTGCGCGCGGAGGCGGGCGACGCGCTCTACACGGATTGATCGTCCGCGGGATCAAGCGTAGCGTCCGCGCGTTGCTTGATGAGTCCGGGAGTTCGACAGCGTACGCTGATCCTGAACAGTCCACGGTGCAGTAGTTGCTGCGACCCGTTCGCAGGTTAGAACGTGTTCGGCCAACTAGGGAGTTCTGATGTCTGAGCTGAGAATGGTCCTGGCCGCGAGCGCGGCGCTCCTGGCCGTCGCCGGCGCGGCCCTGGCGGCCCCCCCGCCGCCGCCCGCCGCCAAGGCTCCCCCGGGCACGATCGCGCTGGACGTGAAGGACACCGCGGGCAAGCCCGTGTTCGGCAATCCCACGGCCGGCAAGGCGGTGTTCAACACCTGCGGCACCTGCCACTCCATCGTCGCCGGCCAGAACAAGGTCGGCCCGTCGCTGCACGGCATCATCGGCCGCCACTCGGGCATCGCGCCCAACTTCCGCTACTCGGCGGCGAACAAGAACTCCGGCATCGTGTGGTCGCAGCAGAAGGTCTACGACTACCTATACAACCCGCAGAAGATGGTGCCCGGCACCTACATGACCTTCACCGGCTACAAGGAGCCGCAGAAGCGCGCGGACGTCATCGCCTACCTGTCCACCGCCGCGAAGTAGGGCGGCCTTATACCTGCACGAGCCCCGGCCCTCGCAGGCCGGGGCTTTCGCATGCCTGGAGCCGGCCGGCGGCGTCAGAGCCGGCGGCGCACCACGTCGGCCAGGTGGAAGGGGAGTGAGAGCGCCAGCGCGCCCGCCACCCAGGGCCACCCCGCGCCGGTCAGCGCCCCGCGCAGCGCGAGGAGCAGGCACACGCCCGGGGCGAGCGCCAGCACCCGGTCGAGACTGGAGGCGCGCCGCCGCCGCCGGAGGCTGAGCACGACGAACTCCAGCGCCACGACCGCGAGCACCACGTCCACAGCCCGGCCGCTGGCGAAGAAGTGCTCCACGTCAGCCGAACGGCGCGTTCAGGCGCACCACCTCGTAGTTCAGGAGGCTCGCCGCGGAGACCCACAGCAGGTAGGGCGCGAGCAGCAGCGACGCCCGGCGCGACAACGGCCAGGTGAAGCCGATCAGCACCGCGATGGAGAGCCACAGGGCGGCCACCTCCACCAGCGCCCAGTCCGGCCGCAGCCGCGCGAAGAACAGGAGGCTCCACAGGATGTTGAGGAAGCCGTTCAGCGCCAAGAGGCCGATCAGCCACTCGCGCGTGACATGGGTCCGGGCGCCGCGCCAGGCGAGCACCGCCGAGAGCGCCGTCAGGGCATAGATCGCCGTCCACACCGCCCCGAACGCAGGGTCCGGCGGCGTCCAGGCGGGCTTGGCGAGGTGGTGGTACCAGGGGCCGATCCGCGTCAGCGTGCCGCCGGTCGCGGCCACCGCCAGGGCCGCGGCCGCCGCGACCGCCACCGCGCCGCCGATGGATCCCACCGCCACGGCGGGCGTGGGCCTCACGCCGGGGCGAAGCCCAGGAGGTGGCCCATGTCCTTGAGGAAGATGCGCACGTGCGCGGCGGGGTCGGCGCGCACCAGCTCCTTGTTCATGTAGGCCTGCCAGGTCAGGCGCTGCACGTCGGGGTCGGCGCACATCTTCACGAACCCCTCGCGCCGCTTGTCGCTGCGGTACCAGAAGTGCTGCATGATGCCCAAGACGAGGAACACCTTGCCGTGCGCGCGCATGAAGCTGCGCCGCGCCTGCTTCAGCATCTTGGCGTCGCCCGTGGCGAGGAACCGGTCCACCGCCAGCGCCGCCTGACGCCCGCCCTCCATGGCGTAGTAGATGCCCTCGCCCGAGGCGGGCGCCACCACGCCCGCCGCGTCCCCGGCCAGCAGGATGTCGCGCCCGTTGTCCCAGCGCTTCAAGGGCTTCAGCGGGATGGGCGCGCCCTCCGTCCGCACGGTCTCGCACCCGTCCAACGCGGCGGACTTGCGCAGCGTCTTGATGGCGCCGCGCAGCGAGAAGCCCTTGTCGGCGCTGCCGGTGCCGATGCTGAGCGTG
>CAXSHO010000017.1:4170-15218 GCA_964237305.1 uncultured Caulobacteraceae bacterium | reverse complement strand
CTGGCCGTCTCCCCGTGCGGGAAGATCCAGGCGTAGAAGTCGGGCGAGAGATGGCCCTGGTAGAAGACGTCGCAGCGCCGGGCGTCGAACCCGCCGCGCCCGTCCTGCGGCGCGCGGATGATCTCGTGATAGGCGAACACGCACTTGTTGCGGCCCGCGCCCTTGATCGTCTGGCGCGCCACCTGGCTCTTCGCGCCGTCCGCCCCGATCACGGAGCGGGCGCGCACGCGCAGCACCTCGCCGCCGCCGCGGCCCGGCGCATAGCAGACCACCGCCACCCCGTCGGCGTCGCGCTCCACGCACTCGAAGACGCCGGTGCGGCGCTCGACGCCCGCGGTGGCGGCGCGCTCGCGCAGCCACTCGTCGAAGCTGTCGCGGTCCACCATGCCGACGAAGCCGCCTTCGATGGGCATGTCCACCTCGCGGGCGGAGGGAGCGATCATGCGGGCGGAGCTGGCCCGGGCCACCAGGAGCGAGTCGGGGATGTGGAAGTCGCGCATCAGCCGCGGCGGGATGGCCCCGCCGCACGGCTTGATCCGTCCCGCACGGTCCAGCATCAGCACCCGGCGGCCGGCGCGGGCCAGGGCCTCCGCCGCCGTGGCGCCCGAGGGGCCGCCGCCGACGACCACCACGTCGAAGGTCTCGGCCTCGATCTTGGCGTGCAGGCTCATACGCGGGCGCCTTCGACGATCAGGGTGGGGGAGGGGGCTGCCCGCGACTCGGCCGGCGTCTCGAGTCGGGAGGCCAGGACGGCGGAGGCGAGGAAGATCGCCGCCTCGCCCGCGAACACCACGAGGAAGGCCGGGCCGTCCTGGTGCAGCAGGCCGCGCATCCCGTCCGCGCCCACCGCGCCGACGAAGCCGCCGCAGGCGAAGGCGGCGGCCTGCGCCGCGCCCCACACGCCCATGCGCACGCCCTCGCGCCCGCGGCCGCCCGCGCCCGCCAGCCCCATCATGGAGCCGATGGCGGAGACGGCGAACACGCCGTTGGCCAAGCCCAGCACGAAGACGGTGGGCCCGAGCGGCCAGGCGGGCCCGACCACGCTCGCCGCCGCCAGCCCGCCCAGCGCCACCGCCGAGCCGAGGCAGCCCGCGATGGTGGAGCCGCGCATCCACAGCCGACGCCTGTCGCCGAGCCGCGCGCCCAGGAGGCCCACCGCGACCATGCCCAGGAGCACGCCCCCGTGCTGCAGGCCCGAGAGCTGCGTCGACTGGCCGGGCGTCATCTTGAACACGAGGCCGGCGAAGGGCTCCAAGATCAGCTCCTGCGCGCTGTAGGCGAGCATGGAGACGAACACGAAGACGGTGAACCGCCTCGCCAGCCCGTCCGCCCACATCTCCGCCAGCGCCTTGCGGAAGGGCGGCTTGGCGCGCGCGGGCGCCGCCGCGTCCGCCACGGGGGCCGTTCCCTCCGCCCGCCAGGTGGCCAGGAGGGTGACGAGGAAGGCGATCCCCGCCACGCCCGACGCCACGTTGGCCAGCCGCTGCGGCGAGAAGGGCTGCAGCAGGGCGCCGCTCACCCCCGCGGAGACGACGATGCCGACGATCATCATAATCCAGGTGATGGACGCCGCCGCTGGCCGCCGCTCGGGCGCCGTGCGCGAGGCGAGGAGCGCCAGGAGCGACGTGCCCGCCGCGCCGACCCCCGCGCCGATCAGGGTGTAGGCCAGGAGCGCCAGGGCGATCCCGGCGACGGGGTTGGCGCGCAGCATCAGCACCGCGTCCGTGGCCAGGATGGCGCCCAGCGCCAGCACGCCCATGCCGCCGATGATCCAGGGCGTGCGCCGCCCCCCCGCGTCCGACCCGTGGCCCCAGCGCGGGCGCGAGAGCTGCACCACGTAGTGCCAGGCCACGAAGGCGGCGGGCAGCATCACCGGCATGGCGGCCTCCACCACCGCGATCCGGTTCAGCGTGGAGGTGGTCAGCGCCACCACCGCGCCCAGCGCGCTCTGCACCAGGCCCAGGCGCACCACGCCCAGCCAGCCCAGGTCCTTGGCCAGCCCCCTGGTGGAGGAGTCGGTCATGCGAAGGCTCCGGGATGGATGGCGTGGAGATGCGCGGCGAGGCCGAAGCCCGCCGCCAGCATGCCCAGCACGTACAGGGACGTGCCCGTGGCGTTGTACCAGGGGGCGAGCTTGGTCGGGTCGCTCATCAGCCGCATCATCAGCCGCAGCTGCACGGCGAGCGACACGCCGACGGCGGCCGCCGCGAGCGGCTGCCCCCAGGAGACGAGGAGCGCGGCCACCACCACCTGCGGCGCGGCCATGATCACGCAGGCGAGGGAGGCGGCGGCCTCCACGCCCAGGTCCACGGGCACGGACAGCACGCCGGTGCGCCGATCGCCCTCCACCGCCTTGAAGTCGTTCAGCACCATGATGCCGATGGCGCCGAAGCTGTAGAGCGCCGCCACCGTCGTGATCCGCCCGTCGGGCAGGCCGCGCGCCATCACCGCCGCGCCGGTGAACCAGGCCAGCCCCTCGTAGCAGAGGCCCACCGACAGCGGACCCCACCAGCCCCGCGCCTTTAGCCGCAGCGGCGGCGCGCTATAGACCCAGGCCAGCGCCAGCCCCGCCACCGTCGCACCCAGCACCCAGACGCCGAGGGCCGCCGCCAGCAGGAGGGACAGCAGCGTCCAGGCGACACCGATGGACAGGCCCCAAGCGCCCGGGATCCTGCCGGACGGGATGGGCCGGTCGGGCTCGTTGATGGCGTCCACGTGGCGGTCGAACCAGTCGTTGACCGCCTGGCTCGTGGCGCACACCGCCGGCCCCGCCAGCACGACCCCGGCCACCGCCAGCGGCCATCGCTCCGCCAGGGGCGCTCCGGACGAGACGACGCCGCACATGAAGGCCCACATGGGCGCGAACCAGGTGACCGGCTTCAGCAGCTCCAGAACGGCGGAGGCGGAGGGGAGGCGCCTCGCGCCAGCCTCGGACCCGACCGTCAGGGGAACGCTGCTCATGCTCGATGATTATGGCTGACACCTAGGAGCGTCAACCTGAATTGACACCCGCGTGAGTGCGGCGCGGCGTCCCACGGCGTGCGGCGGCCGCGGTGCGCGAAGCTCAGCCTGCGTCGCCCGCCAGGTTGCCCAGGCCGAAGCGGTGCAGCTTGGAGTAGAGGCTCTGCCGGCTGAGCCCCAGCACCTCCGCGGCGGAGGCGCGGTTGTTCTTGGTCAGCTCCAGCGCCGCCTCGATGCACAGCCGCTCGACGAGATCGGTGGTCTCGCGCACGAGGTCCTTCAGCGTCATGCGGCCCACGAGCTCGGTCATCTGCTCCACCGATCGGCGCAGTTCGGGCGCGGCGTGAGGGCGTGCGTTGAGGCGGCGGTCGACGTTTCGGATCGTGAAGCCGTACACGGTGTCGTCGCCGTCGGGCGCCGCGGCGGCCGACACCTCCACGTCCTGCGCCTCGCCGTAGTCGTTGCGCAGCAGCGTGCGGAAGTTGCGGACGCTGCCGTGCTCGCGCAGGGCGTCCAGCAGGAGGTTGCGGTCCAGCCCCGCGCGGCCGACGAACTCGGCCAAGGGCCGCCCGGCGGCCTGGGCGGGCGTTCCGAGGCCGACGAGGTCGAGGAAAGCCGTGTTGGCCGTCAGGATGGCCATGTCGGCGTCGGTCACGAGGAAGGCGTCGGGGATGCGCTCCACCACCGCGCGCAGGTCCGGCCCCGCCTCGTCGGGCGCGGCGGAGGTCTGGTCGGCGCGCGCCAGCCGCACGAGGCAATAGGACGAGCGGTCCTGCCGGAACAGCGAGGCGGAGGCGACGAACGGGCGGCCGCGGCTCGCCAGCCGCATGGGCGCCGGGTGGCTGCGCGCGGTGGTCTGCGCCAAGGCGAGGAGCGAGCCCGCGCCGTCCTGGCTGTCCGGGTCGAACAGGCCGACGAAGCCCTCCCCCACGAGCTCGGCGCGACCCTCGCCCAGAAGGCGCTCGGCGGCGGGGTTCGCCTCCACGACGCGGCGGGCGTGCACGTCGATCACCAGCACGGCCTCGCCGGACAAGCGGAACAGCAGGCGGTAGCGGCCCTCCGCGTCGCGGAGCTTGGCGTAGTCGCGCTCCAGCGCCTGCTGCGCCTCCATCAGCCGCTGCTGCAGGGCGGCGCCGGCGCGCTCGTCCCGGCCGATGGCGATCACCCGGCCGTCGCGGCCCGCGGGCAGGGCGACGAAGCGCACCATGAGCGAGCCGTTGGCCGCGGTGATCTGGTTGATCTCGCGCCAGCGCAGATGGCCGGCCTTGCCCGCGTCGCGCAGCAGGGCGTCGACCTTGGGCCGGCTCTCGATGGTGACGGTGTCGAGCCAGCGCCGGTCCAGCCACGCGCCTGCACCCTCCCGCGCCAGGTCGTCGCTGGATAAGGAAAGGTCGCGGATCACGCCGTCGCGGTCGATGACCAGGGCGACGTCGCCCGCGGCGGCGGCCATCCTGCCGGCCAGGTCGGAGTCGAGGGGGCCGAGCAGGCCGCGAGGGAAGGGGCCCCTGTCTAGAGACGCCGTAGCGGCCTTTCCGTCCATGTCGTGGCGAGCACCTTGCGCGGGTGTGGGAAGCGGCGGCGAATCGACGTCAGGCGGCGACCCGGCCCCTTACCGCGTCCCCCGCGAGAGACAAGGCGTCGCCCGCGGTCTCGGACGCGGCGTCCGCCCCCACGACCTGGGCGAGGCCGGGGTTCTCGATGAAGAGGCGCCCGCCGACCAGGACGAACAGGTCGGGGTTGCGCGACGCCTTGCGCACCTGGGCGATGGTGGCGCCGATCACCTCCGTGGGCGTGTCGGAGGTGGCGCTCAGCCCGAAGATGTCGAACGCGCCGCACCGTGCGCGCGGTGTCCTCGCGGGTGGCGGCGGTGTCCAGCCAGGTGCGCCAGCCCGCCCGTCGGAAGTAGTCCTCCAGGATGAAGAGGCCGAAGGCGTGCTGCTCGTTGGGCGCGGGGACGAAGTAGGCGGACGGGGCGTCCTCGTCCGCGTCGCGCGCCGGGATGCTGTGGCCCAGCGTGCGCACCACCTGCTGCAGCCGGCTGAGGCCGATGGTGACGTCGGTGAACGAGATCACGTCCTCGTTCCAGTCGTCGCCCAGCCGCCGCGCGGTGGGGATCATGAGGTCGACATAGACCTCCTCCAGCGACAGTCCCCCCTGGATCAGCGTCTCCACATACGCGCTCAGGGCGTGCGCCTCGCTGGAGAGCGTCATGCGCGCGAAGCTTTCCAACGTCCTTGGGCCGACGGCGCCGCCCGGCGGGGCCTGGGATCCCGCGTCGGGGCCGTGCGCCAGCATGAGGCGCGGGATGATCTCGCTCTCGATCATCCGGGCGAGGTCGGCCGCCGAGCGTTCGCGGCGGGGCGGGACGGGGAAGTCCAGGGGCGTCGTCGACCGCGGCGGCGGAGGGAGGGCCTCGGCGTCCGCCACGGGTTCCCGGCGGGCCTTCAGCGGTGACAGGTTGCCGACCATCTCGCCCCCTTTGAGGACCGGGGCGACCCGCCATGGCGGGAAGTCCGTCCTCGACGCCGACCGGCTCTCGAACCCTCCGCACGGCTTTCGCGGGCGGCGGGCGTCCAGGCCCAGGGCCACCCCGCCAAACCCGCCGGCGACCGCCGGACGAGGCTCGATGGAACTCCCTCCTGCAAAATCCATCACGATCTCGTCGGACTGGCAATGGGCGCAGATCGCCTCGTGCACACCTTTTGTGCGACTGCGCCAAAGTGTCAATCAAACTGGACGTTCCGGTCGATTGACACCCGTTTCCCGCTGGCCCTAAGCTCCGGAACTTGGAGCCGTCGCCTTAGGAGCACGAGCCATGGACGTCGGTGGTCAAGCCCTCCCGGGACCGCGCGCCAAGCCTCCCGCAAGCGGTCGCAGCCCATCAGCGGCGAGCCCCGTCGGGATGGCTGCCGACCGTTACCTCCGCTCGCTTTCGCACCGACTCGACAGCTGGTGCGAGCAGGTGGCGCCCTGCCCGTGGGGCGCGCATGCGGGCCTCACCTCCGGCCCCGTACGGAGCGGCGGATGGGGTGCGGCGGGCGGAAGCGACCTTCGACAATCAGCGTTGACGTCAAAAATCTCGGGAGCGCAACTCTACACGGCGGCGGAGAGGGCGCGACGCGATGCCTCACCGTGGACGATGGTTCAGGCGGTGCTCGCGCCCATCCAGTTCTTCGCGTGCGCGGTCAGCCTCGTCCTGATCGTGCGCTACCTGGCCACCGGCCACGGCTACGCCCTCGCCACCGGCTCGATCCTGCTCAAGACGGGCCTCCTGTACGCCATCATGGTCACCGGCTCGATCTGGGAGAAGCAGGTGTTCGGGCGCTGGCTGTTCGCCCCCGCCTTCTTCTGGGAGGACGTGGTCAGCCTGCTCGTGCTGGCGCTGCAGACGACCTACGTCGCCGCCCTGGTCATGGGCTGGGGCTCGCCCGTCGAGCAGATGACGATCGCGGTGGCCGCCTACGCCGCCTACGCGGTGAACGCCTCGCAGTTCCTGATGAAGCTGCGCGCCGCCCGGCTCGACGCCGCGCCGCAACGCGCCGTGGCGGCCTAGGCCGGCGGGTGACGGTCCTCGCCACCGCCTTCACGGAACGCGCCGCTCCCGCGCCTCGCCCGGTCCTGCGCGAGCGGGGCCAGCGCGAGGTGTTCTGCGGGCTGACCAGCATCGTGTGGCTGCACAGGAAGATCCAGGACGCCTTCTTCCTGGTGGTCGGCTCGCGCACCTGCGCGCACCTGATCCAGTCGGCGGCGGGTGTGATGGTGTTCGCCGAGCCCCGCTTCGCCACCGCCATCATGGAGGAGCGCGACCTCGCCGGGATGGCCGACGCCAACGTCGAGCTGGACCGCGTGGTGGAGGAGCTCCTCCAGCGCCGGCCCGACATCAAGACGCTGTTCTTGGTGGGCTCCTGCCCGTCGGAGGTGATCAAGCTCGACCTCGGCCGCGCCGCGCATCGCCTGAACGCCCGCTTCGCCCCGCTGCGGGTCGTGAACTACTCGGGCAGCGGCATCGAGACGACCTTCACCCAGGGCGAGGACGCCTGCCTCGCCGCGCTGGTCGCCGAGTCGCCGGCCGCGCCCGCCGGCGCCGCGCCCTCGCTCCTGGTCGTGGGCTCGCTGCCCGACATCGTGGAGGACCAGTTCGCGCGGCTGTTCGGCGAGCTGGGGGTGCCCGCCGCCTTCTTCCCCGCCCGCCGCTCGGATGCGATCCCCGCGGTGGGCCCGAACACCCGCGTCCTCCTCGCCCAGCCCTTCCTCGGCGACACCATGGTCAAGCTGGAGGCGCGGGGCGCGACCCGGCTGGCCGCGCCGTTCCCGTTCGGCGCGGAGGGAACCACCGCCTGGCTGAAGGCCGCCGCCGACGCGTGGCGGGTGGAGCCCACCCGCTTCAACGCCGTCGTCGCCCCCGGCCGCGAGCGCGCCAAGCGCGCGCTGGAGCGCCACCGCGCGACGCTGGCCGGCCGCTCGGTGTTCTTCTTCCCCGACTCGCAGCTGGAGCCGTCCCTGGCGCGCTTCCTGGTGCGCGAGCTGGGCATGACCGCCGTGGAGGTCGG
This sequence comes from uncultured Caulobacteraceae bacterium, assembly GCA_964237305.1. Classification (GTDB taxonomy): domain Bacteria; phylum Pseudomonadota; class Alphaproteobacteria; order Caulobacterales; family Caulobacteraceae; genus JASLDZ01. The sequence goes on along the minus strand of CAXSHO010000017.1, from coordinate 7,707 downwards.
CACCCCCTACCTCCACCGCGACCTCGTGGCGGAGGAGCTGGCGCAGCTGCCGCCGGAGACGGTGGTGTCCGAAGGCCAGGACGTGGATCGCCAGCTCGACCGTTGCCGCGCCGCCCGGCCGGACCTCACCGTCTGCGGCCTGGGCCTCGCCAACCCGCTGGAGGCGGAGGGCCTCGCCACCAAGTGGTCCATCGAGCTGGTGTTCTCGCCCGTGCACGGCTTCGACCAGGCGGGCGACCTGGCGGGGCTGTTCGCCCGCCCGCTGCTGCGCCGCGCCATGCTGGGGGTGGCGGCGTGAAGCTCGCGGTGTGGACCTACGAGGGGCCGCCGCACGTGGGCGCCATGCGGGTCGCCACCGCCATGGAGGGCCTGCACTATGTGCTGCACGCCCCGCAGGGCGACACCTACGCCGACCTCCTGTTCACGATGATCGAGCGGCGCGACCGCCGCCCGCCGGTGACCTACACCACCTTCCAGGCGCGCGACCTGGGGTCGGACACCGCAGACCTCTTCAAGTCCGCCGCGCGCGACGCCTACGAGCGCTTCCAGCCGCAGGCGATGATCGTGGGCGCCTCCTGCACCGCCGAGCTGATCCAGGACGATCCGGGCGGCCTCGCCCGCGCCCTGGCGCTGCCGATCCCCGTCATCCCGCTGGATCTGCCGAGCTACCAGAAGAAGGAGACCTGGGGCGCGGCCGAGACCCTGTTCCAGCTGGTGAAGACGCTGAGCCGCCCCGCCGCGGAGAGGCCGGAGCGGGCGCCGGGCGCCCGTCCCTCCTGCAACATCCTCGGCCCCACGGCGCTCGGCTTCCGCCACCGCGACGACCTGGTGGAGGTGCGCCATATCCTGGCGCGGCTGGGCGTGGACGTGAACGTCGTCGCGCCGCTGGGCGCCACCCCCGCCGACCTCGCCCGCCTGCCCGACGCCGACTTCAACGTCGTGCTCTACCCGGAGATCGCGAACACGGCCGCCGCGTGGCTGGAGAAGGCGCACCGCCAGCCCGCCGTGCGCGTCGCGCCGGTGGGCCTGCACGCCACCCGCGAGTTCATCGCGGAGGTCGCGCGGTTGGCCGGCGTGGACCCCGCCCCCGCGCTGGACGACCCGACCTCGCGCTCCGGCTGGTGGTCGCGCTCGGTGGACTCCAACTACCTCACCAACAAGCGCGTCTTCGTGTTCGGCGAGGCCAATCGCGCCATCGCCGCCGCCCGGGTGGCGCGCGACGAGCTGGGCTTCGAGGTGGTGGGCCTCGGCGCCTACAATCGCGAGTTCGCCCGCGAGGTGCGCGCCGCCGCGGAGGGCTACGGCCTCACGGCCCTGATCACCGACGACTACCTGGAGGTGGAGCGCGCCATCGGCGACGCCCAGCCGGAGCTGGTGCTCGGCACGCAGATGGAGCGCCACATCGCCAAGCGGCTGCAGATCGCCTGCGCGGTGATCTCCGCCCCCGTGCACGTGCAGGACTTCCCCGCCCGCCACTCGCCCCAGATGGGGTTCGAAGGCGCCAACGTGATCTTCGACACCTGGGTGCACCCCCTGGTGATGGGCCTGGAGGAGCACCTGCTCCACATGTTCCGCGACGACTTCGAGTTCAACGACGCCGCCGGCCCCTCGCACCTCCACGGCCCCGGGGGCGCCGGCCACGCCGAGCCCGCCCCGGCGGCGGCGGCGGTCGCCCCGTCCTCGGCCGCCGCCATCTGGACCGACGAGGCCACCGCCGAGCTGTCCAAGATCCCCTTCTTCGTGCGCGGCAAGGCGCGCCGCAACACGGAGGCCTTCGCCGCGAGCCAGGGCTTGGCGCACATCCAACTCGAGACGCTCTATGACGCCCGCAGCCACTTCGCGCGCTGAGGGCCTCGCCGCTCCCCCGCCCGTGCGGGTGGTGGTGGTGACGCTCGACAAGCACCTCGCCGCCGTGTTCGCGCGAGCGGCCGACGCGCTCGCCCGCGACGTGCCCGGCCTGCGCTTCGCCCTGCACGCGGCCACTGACTGGGCGGAGGACGCCGCCTCGCTGGCCCGCTGCCACGCCGACATCGCCCGCGGCGACGTGATCATCGCCTCCATGCTGTTCATGGAGGACCACGTGCGCGCCGTGCTTCCGGCGCTGGAGGCCAGGCGCGAGGCCTGCGACGCCATGGTGGGCGTCATGTCGGCGGGCGAGGTCGTGAAGCTGACCAAGCTCGGCTCGCTGCGCATGGACGGGTCGGACAAGGGCCCGATCGCCATGCTGAAGCGCCTGCGCGGCGCCAAGACGGGCGCCGGCAAGAGCTCGGGCGCGGGGCAGATGGCCATGCTGCGCCGCCTGCCGAAGCTGCTGCGCTTCATCCCCGGCCCGGCGCAGGACCTGCGGGCCTACTTCCTGACGATGCAGTACTGGCTGTCGGGCAGCCAGGACAACGCGGCCGACATGGTCCGCTTCCTCGTGGGCCGCTACGCCGACGGCCCCCGCCGCGCGCTCCGCGGCCGGGTGGAGGCGGCGGCCCCGCGCAACTACCCGGAGGTCGGGCTCTACCACCCGCAGGCGCGCGACCGCATTTCCGAGTCGCTCGACGCGCTGCCCGCAGCCGCCGGCGCCAGGGGGACGGTGGGCGTGCTGGTGCTGCGCTCCTACGTGCTGGCCGACGACACCGGCCATTACGACGGGGTGATCGCCGCGCTGGAGGCGCAGGGCCTGCGCGTCGTCCCCGCCTTCGCCTCGGGCCTGGACGGGCGCCCGGCCATCGAGCGCTACTTCATGCGCGACGGCGCGGCGACGGTGGACGCGGTGGTGTCGCTGGTCGGCTTCTCGCTGGTGGGCGGCCCCGCCTACAACGACGCCGCCGCCGCCGAGGGGACGCTGGCCGCGCTGGACGTCCCGTACGTCTCCGCCCAGCCGCTGGAGTTCCAGTCCATCGAGGCCTGGGGCGCCTCGTCCTCCGGCCTGTCGCCGGTGGAGGCGACCATGATGGTGGCCATCCCCGAGCTGGACGGGGCGGTGGCGCCCACCGTGTTCGGCGGCCGGGCGGACGGCGGCGCGCCCTGCCAGGGCTGCGGGCGCCGGTGCCAATTCACCTCCGCGGGCTCGGCCCCGCGCATGCAGGCCTGCCCGGAGCGGGCGGAGGCGCTGGCGGCCAAGGTGGCGCGCATGGTGCGCCTGCGCCGCACCGCCCGGGCCGAGCGCCGCGTGGCGGTGGTGCTGTTCAACTTCCCGCCGAACGCGGGCGCGGTGGGCTCGGCGGCCTACCTCTCGGTCTTCGCCTCCTTGCACAACACGCTGCGCGGTATGGCGGACGCCGGCTACGACGTGGAGGTCCCGCCCACCGTCGAGGCGCTGCGCCTGCGCCTGGTGGAGGGCAACGCCGCCCGCTTCGGCGCGGACGCCAACGTGCACCACCGCATCCCGGTGGAGGACCACGTCCGCCGCGAGCGCCACCTCCACGAGATCGAGGGGCAGTGGGGCCCGGCCCCCGGCAAGGTGCTGAGCAACGGCGCGTCGCTGTTCGTGCTCGGTGAGCGGTTCGGCAAGGTGTTCGTCGGGCTGCAGCCCGGCTTCGGCTACGA
>CAXSHO010000017.1:0-4160 GCA_964237305.1 uncultured Caulobacteraceae bacterium | reverse complement strand
GGGCGACCCCATGCGCCTCCTGTTCGAGCGCGGCTTCGCGCCGACGCATGCGTTCAGCGCCTTCTACCGCTGGCTGCGCGAGGACTTCGACGCGGACGCCGTGCTCCACTTCGGCACCCACGGCGCGCTGGAGTTCATGCCCGGCAAGCAGGCGGGGCTCTCCGGCGACTGCTGGCCCGAGCGGCTGATCGGGCCCCTGCCCAACCTCTACCTCTACGCCGCCAACAACCCGTCGGAGGGCGCGCTCGCCCGGCGCCGCGGCGGGGCGACGCTGATCAGCCACATGACGCCGCCGCTCGCGCAGGCCGGTCTCTACAAGGGACTGGTCGAGCTCAAGGCCTCCATCCAGCGCTGGCGCACGGCCGCGCCGGGCTCGGCGGAGCGCGCACCCCTGGCCGAGCTGATCGCCGAGCAGGCCGCGGCGCTGGACCTCGACCCGGGCTCCGCGGACGGCGAGGCCGCGCGCATCGCCGCGGTGGCCGACAAGCTCGCCGAGCTGGAGCACGCGCTCATCCCCGAGGGCCTGCACACGGTGGGGGAGGGCGCCTCGCCCGAGGCCCGCCTCGACCTCCTGTGCGCCATGTCGCAGGGCCGCGAGGCGGCGCCGTCGCGCGCCGCCCTGGCCGCGCTGGTGGGCGGCGCGACGCCCGAAGCCGCCGCCACGCTCGACGCTCTGCGCCCCACGCGCGAGGCGGTCGCCGCCCTAGCCGAGCTGGGCGCCAGCGACCGGCTGCTGGCCCGCGACCACGAGCTCCCCGCCATCCTGCACGCGCTCGACGGCGGCTACATCCGCCCCGCGCCCGGCGGCGACCTCGTGCGCACGCCCGCGGTCCTGCCCACCGGCCGCAACCTGCACGGGTTCGACCCCTTCCACATCCCCAGCGTCTTCGCCGTGCGCGAGGGCGCGCGGCAGGCGCAGCTGCTCCTCGACCGCCACCGCGCCGAGACGGGGACGACGCCCGAGTCGGTGGCGCTCGTGCTGTGGGGCTCGGACAACCTGAAGAGCGAGGGCCAGCCCATCGCCCAGGCGCTGGCGCTGATGGGCGCGCGCCCGCGGGTGGACAGCTACGGCCGGCTCTGCGGGGCCGAGCTCACGCCGCTCGCCGAGCTCGGCCGCCCGCGGATCGACGTGGTGATGACGCTGTCGGGCATCTGCCGCGACCTCCTCAGCCTGCAGACGCGCATGCTGGCCGAGGCCGCCTGGCTCGCCGCCTCCGCCGACGAGCCCGCCGAGCTGAACTTCGTCCGCAAGCACGCGCTCGCCCACATGGCCGAGCAGGGCTGCGACCTGGAGACCGCCGCGCTGCGCGTCTTCTCCAACGCCGACGGGGCCTACGGCGCCAACGTCAACCAGCTGATCGACGCCGGCTGCTGGACCGACGAGGACGAGCTGGCCGACGCTTACCAGGCGCGCAAGTGCTTCGCCTACGGCCGCACGGGCGCGCCCGTGAAGTCCTCCGCCATGCTGGCCGCGATCCTGAAGGGCGTGGACTTCGCCTACCAGAACGTCGAGTCGGTGGAGAACGGGGTCACCAGCCTCGACCACTACAACGACACGCTGGGCGGCATCAGCCGCGCGGTGAAGCGCGCCAAGGGCGTGGACGCCCCCGTCTACATCGGCGACCAGACCGCGGGCGCCGCCAAGGTGCGCACCCTGGCCGAGCAGGTGTCGCTCGAGACCCGCACGCGGATGCTGAACCCCCGCTGGTACGAGGGCCTGCTCAAGCACGGCTACGAGGGCGTGCGGCAGATCGAGAGCCACGTCACCAACACGCTCGGCTGGTCGGCCACCACCGCCCAGGTGGCCCCCTGGGTCTACCAGGGCATCACCGAGACCTACGTGCTGGACGCGGACATGCGCCGCCGCCTCGCCGACCTGAACCCCGTCGCCTCCTCCCGCATGGCCAAGCGCCTGCTGGAGGCCACTGACCGCCACTATTGGACGCCCGACCCCGCCACCCTCGCCGCCCTGCGCGACGCTTCCGACGAGTTGGAAGACCGGCTGGAGGGCGTGGCCACCGCCGCGTGATGGACACCCGATGACCCTCCTCGACCTCCCCACACGCCCCGGCGCCCGCGCCCTGCACACCACGGTGGAGCGCACCCGTCCCCTCTCGCACCAGGACGGGGAGGGTAGCGTGCAGTTCAAGATGGACCCCTCCGTCAAGATCGAGCGGGCCAAGGTGTTCGCCGTCTACGGCAAGGGCGGGATCGGCAAGTCCACCACTTCGTCCAACCTGTCCGCCGCCTTCTCCAAGCTCGGCAAGCGGGTGCTGCAGATCGGCTGCGACCCCAAGCACGACTCCACCTTCACGCTGACCAAGGCGCTCACCCCCACGGTGATCGACATCTTGGAGAAGGTGGACTTCCACACGGAGGAGCTGCGGCCGGAGGACTACTGCTTCGAGGGCTACAACGGTGTCATGTGCGTGGAGGCCGGCGGCCCGCCTGCGGGCACGGGCTGCGGCGGCTACGTGGTGGGGCAGACGGTGAAGCTCCTCAAGGAGCACCACCTCCTGGACGACACGGACGTGGTGATCTTCGACGTCTTGGGCGACGTGGTGTGCGGCGGATTCGCCGCGCCCCTGCAGCATGCGGAGCGGGCGCTCGTGGTCGCGTCCAACGACTTCGACAGCATCTTCGCCATGAACCGCATCATCGCGGCGATCCGAGCCAAGTCGAAGAACTACGAGGTGCGCCTGGGCGGCATGATCGCCAACAGGAGCGAGGCCACCGACGAGATCGACCGCTTCAACGCCAAGATCGGCCTGGAGCGGCTGGCGCATTTCCCGATCCTGGACGCCATCCGCCGCAGCCGCCTGAAGAAGTCCACCCTGTTCGAGATGGAGTCCTCGCCGGAGGTCGACCTCGCCTGCAACGAGTACATGAAGCTCGCCGCCACCCTGTGGACCGGCGGCAAGACCTACGACTGCCAGCCGATGAAGGACCGCGACGTGTTCGACTTCCTGGGGTTCGAGTGATGGGCGCCGCCACCCCCTCCGCCACCTACGACGAGCGCCGCGGCCGGCTGGAGACCTACTTCGACGCCACCGCCTCCAAGGCCTGGGCGCAGCTCACCTCCGACGCGCCGGTCAGCCGCATCCGCGAGACGGTGCGCGCCGGCCGCGACCGGATGCGCGGCGTCCTCTTGTCCTGGCTGCCGGCGGACCTCACGGCCGTGTCGCTCCTGGACGCGGGCTGCGGCACGGGCGCGCTGGCGGCCGAGGCGGCGGGGCGGGGCGCGCGCGTCACCGCCATCGATGTGGCGGGGAGCCTCGTCGCCATCGCCCGCGACCGGACGCCCGCGGACGCGGCGCGCCGCATCGACTTCCGCGTGGGCGACATGCTCGACCCCGCGCTCGGCCGCTTCGACCACGTCGTGGCCATCGCGGAGATCCTCACGGCGCTGGCGCGGCTGGCCCCGCGGGTGAAGCGCTCGGTCGTGTTCACCTTCGCGCCCCGCACGCCCGCGCTCAGCGTCATGCACGCCGCGGGCAAGCTCTTCCCCAAGGCCGACCGCGCCCCCGTCATCGAGCCCGTCACGGAGGCGCGGCTGCGCGCGGGCGTGGCCGCCCACCCCGGTCTGCGCGACTGGGGCGTGCGGCGCACCGAGCGCGTGGCGTCGGGCTTCTACACCTCGCAGGCCATGGAGCTGGTGCGGCGGTGAGCGACGCGACGGCCCCCCGCACCTGGTCGTGGCGCAACGTCGGCGCGGGCCTGCTGCCGTTCGCCGACGCGGCCACCGCCGAGCTGCCGCTGGGCCGGCTGCTGCGCCTGTCGCTCTTCCAGGTGACGGTGGGCATGGCCGCGGTGCTGCTGATTGGCACGCTGAACCGGGTCATGATCGTCGAGCTGGGCCTGCCCGCCTCCGTGGTGGCGGTGATGATCTCTCTGCCGCTGGTGTTCGCGCCGCTGCGCATGCTGGTGGGCCACCGGTCGGACACGCACCGCTCGGTGCTGGGCTGGCGGCGGGTGCCGTACATCTGGTTCGGCACGCTCCTGCAGTTCGGCGGGCTCGCGATCATGCCGTTCGCGCTGATCCTGCTCTCCGGCGACAGCCACGGGCCGGCCTGGATCGGGCAGGCGGGCGCGGCGCTCGCCTTCCTGCTCACCGGCGCGGGCCTGCACACGGTGCAGACGAGCGGCCTGGCGCTGGCCAC
>CAXSHO010000016.1:25474-31510 GCA_964237305.1 uncultured Caulobacteraceae bacterium | reverse complement strand
GCTGGAGCCGGGCGGGGGCGGCCCCGCCGTGCTGGACCTGCCCGTGTGCATGGACGCGGACGCCGCGCTCCTCGCCGCCGACGCGCGGCTGGCGCGGGGGCTCTCCGGGCGCGACGCCCTCACCCTGCAGGTCGCGCCGGCCACGGCGCTGCGGCTGGACCCGGGCGACGTGGTGGCGGTGGCGGGCGTCGGCGGCCGCTGGCGCGTGCTGCGCGCCGACGTGGACGAGGCGCCGCGCCTGCAGCTCGCACGCCTCCTGGACGACGCGGACGGTCCGCCGGCCGAGGGCGCGCCGCCGGGCGCGGTGACGGACCCGCGCACCGACCCCGCGCCGCAGCCGGTGGGGCCGCCGCTGCTGCGCATGCTCGACCTCCCGCCGCTGGAGGGGTCGGAGGAGGACGCGCGACCGCTCGCCGCCATCGCCTCCAGCCCCTGGACGCCCTGCGACCTCTGGGGCGGGCGGCAACTCTCCGCCTCGTCCGTGCGCGGCCGCGCCGTCGATCCCGCCGTGATGGGCTTCACCGCCTCGGACCTGCCGCCCGGCCCGCTCCACCGGTGGGACGAGGCGAGCTCGCTCCTGGTGAGCCCGGCGGGCGACGGCGTGCTGACCAGCCGCAGCCGGGACGAGGTGCTGGCCGGCGCGAACGCCCTGGCCGTGGCGGCGCAGGACGGCGGGTGGGAGGTGCTGCAGTTCGCCGACGCCGAGCTGGTCGGGCCCCGCCTGCACCGCCTGTCCGGGCTCCTGCGCGGCCAGCTGGGCACGGAGGACGCCATGACCTCGCCGGCGGCGGGGGCGGCCTTCGTAAGGCTCGGCCCCGAGCTCGTCCGGGCGTCGTGCCCGCTCAGCGAGCGCTTCCTCGCCAGCACCTGGACCGCCGTCGCGGCCGGCCGCGCCGTGGGCGACGCCGCCGCGACGCATGAGGCGTTCGTCTGGTACGGGCGCGCCTGGCGTCCCTTCTCCCCCGTGCACCCCCGGGCCGTCCGCACCGCCACGGGGGTCCGGCTCAGCTGGATCCGGCGGGCGCGGCTGCACGGCGACGCGTGGGACGGCGAGCCGCCGCTGGACGAGGCGGTCGAGCGCTACTACGTCGCCCTGTTCAACGGGCCGGCGTACGGGGGCTACGTGGTGTCCGAGCCGCAGGCCGACTTCGACCTGCCCGACATGACCCCCGAGCCCTACCGGCTGGCGTTCCAGGTGCAGCAGCACAGCGACCTGTGGGGCTTCGGCGGCGTCCTGAAGGCCGAGCTGTGGTTCTGAGGCAACACTGCGTCTTGCGCGCGGCGGCCGTCGGCTTAAGTGGAGCCGTCCCAGGTCGATGAAAGGTCCGCGCGGCGCGTGGCGAACGATCCCTACCAGGAGCTCGGCGTCTCCCGCTCGGCCGACGCCGACACGCTCCGCAAGAGCTTCCGCAAGCTCGCCAAGGAGCTGCACCCCGACCGCAACCCCGGCGACGCCAAGGCCGAGGAGCGCTTCAAGCGTGTCTCGGGCGCCTTCGACATCCTGGGCGACCCGGAGAAGAAGGGGAGGTTCGACCGCGGCGAGATCGATGCGGACGGGCGCGAGACCGCGCGGGGCTTCGATCCCCGCGGCGGCGGCGGCGGTCGGTCGCCCGGCGGCCCCGGCGGGTTCGGCGCGCGGTTCGAGGGCGCGGACCTCGAGGACATCCTCGGCGACATCTTCACGCGCGGCGGACCCGGCCCCCGCCCCGGCGGCTTCGGCGCCGCGCGCGGCCCGGACGTGCGCTCGCGGCTGGAGATCGATCTGGAGGAGGCGATCCGCGGCGGCGCCAAGCGCGTCGCCTTCCCGGACGGCCGGCAGCTGGACGTCACCATCCCCAAGGCGGCCCACGAGGGGCAGGTGCTGCGCCTCAAGGGCCAGGGCCAGCCCGGCCGCGCGGGCCCCGGCGACGCCCTGGTGGAGCTGGCGATCCGCCCCCACCCCGTCTACCGCCGCGACGGCGTCGACCTGCACATGGACCTGCCGGTGACGCTCTACGACGCCGTGCTGGGAGCCAAGGTGCAGGCCCCCACGCCGGAGGGCGAGGTCAGCCTCACCGTGCCCAAGGGGACCACCTCGGGCGCCGTGCTGCGCCTGAAGGGCCGCGGCGCGTCGGACGGCGCCACCGGCCGCCGCGGCGACCTCTTCGCCAAGCTGATCGTGGCGCTGCCGGAGGCGGACGCCGCCCTCGCCATGCGCGCCGAACGCCCGTACGCGCCCCGGCGGCGTTGACGGAACCTCAACGGCTTCGCTGCTCAATCCGCGGGGTGACGCGCTCGGTTCCACCGCCTGCAGGACGCACGGCGGCGGACGATTGACTTGGCTCCCGCAGGAACCCCACATGCCTGTCATGAGCAGCATGATCGTCGTCAAGGCCGCCTTCGATGCGGACGCCAAGGTGTGGTTCGTGGAGTCGAGCGACATCCCAGGGCTGAACTTGGAGGCGGCCTCGGTGGAGGAGCTCCGCAACTTGCTTCCCGACGCGATTCTCGACCTTCTCGAGGAGGACGACGGCGGCGGCGACTTCGATCTGCCGATCGAGATCATCGCCCACGCCAGCGCCCGCGTCAGGACCCGCGCCGTCGCCGCATGAGGGGCTACGGCCGGCTCGTGCGGGACAAGCTCGCCGAGGCGGAGTGCGGGTTCGTGCGTCACGGCCGCGGCGACCACGACATCTGGCGCAGCCCCCACTCGTCCTCGCCGTTCACCGTTCCGGTCGAGATCGACTCCCGGCACACGGCGAACAAGATCCTGAAGGACGCCGGCCTGCCCAAGGCGTTCTGAGGGATCGACGGCCAAGCCGGGCCGTTCAGGCCGGGTTCAGTCGGACGGGAGCATCAGCATCGCCATGGTCGCGCTCCTGATCGGTCTGCTCCTCGCCGCCCCGCCTCCCGGCGATTCGCTCGGCGGCGGCTGGCGGCCGCAGCAGGACGACGTGCGGGCGCGGGTGCGGGCGGGGCAGCTGATCTCGCTCGATCAGGCGACCCGCGCGGTGCAGGCGCGCATCCCGGGCCGGTTGCTGGACGCGGGGCTGGAGAGCGGCGACAACGGCCGGTCCGTCTACCGCGTCCGCTGGGCGGCGGCGGACGGGCGCAGGCTGGACGTGCTGGTGGACGCCGCCTCCGGCGCGGTCCTGAGCCAGGGGGGGCGCTGACCATGAGGATCCTGCTCGCGGAGGACGACCCCGACCTCGCCCGCCAGCTGAAGTCCGCCCTGGCCGACGCCGGCTACGCCGTGGACCACGCGCCGGACGGGGAGGAGGCGCAGTTCCTGGGCGAGACCGAACCCTACGACGCCGTGGTCCTCGATCTCGGCCTGCCCAAGGTGGACGGGGTGTCGGTGCTGGAGCGCTGGCGGCGCGCGCACGTGGGCATCCCCGTGCTGATCCTCACCGCCCGCGGCGCCTGGAGCGAGAAGGTGGCGGGCTTCGACGCGGGGGCCGACGACTACCTCACCAAACCGTTCCACACGGAGGAGCTGCTGGCGCGGCTGCGGGCGCTCGTTCGCCGGGCGGCGGGCCACAGCGCCCCCGCGCTCACCTGCGGCGACCTCAGGCTCGACCCCCGGGCGGCCCGCGCCAGCGTGGACGGCGAGCCCCTGCGCCTCACCTCGCTGGAGTACCGGCTCCTCCACTACATGATGCTGCACCAGGGCCGGGTGATCAGCCGCACGGAGCTGGTGGAGCACCTCTACGACCAGGACTTCGACCGCGACTCCAACACCATCGAGGTGTTCGTCGGGCGGCTGCGCAAGAAGATCGGGGCCGACCGGATCGAGACGCTGCGGGGCCTGGGCTACCGTCGGGCTGGTCGGTCTCGTCGAGCGGGAGTACGCCGGGGCGTCGGCCGGGGCCTCCGCCTGAACGAGCCGGCGCCGCCGCTGCGGTTCGGCGCGCCCCCCGACCCTCGCCGCTCGCTGGTGGGGCGGCTGGTGTGGCTGGCGGCGGGCTGGTGCCTCCTGGCGCTGGCGCTCACGGGCGTGGGGCTCACCGTCTACTTCGAGCGCGCGGCGGTGGCCCGCTACGACCGGGCGCTGTCGCTCGACGCCGACGACATCTACGCCGGCCTCAGCGTGGAGGGAGGCGTGCTCTCCGCCCCCGCCATCACCGACGCGCAGTCCGCCAGGCCCTACTCCGGCAAGTACTGGCAGATCGCCCGGGTGTCGGCGGACGGCCGGCTCCACGCCCTGCCGGACGGCCGCTCGCGCTCGCTGTGGGACGCCGACGACGTGCAGGCGCCCCCGGCCATCGCGCGCCGCCTGGCCCGGGAGCTGTCCACCCGCTTCTACTTCGACGCGCCGGGCCCGCGCGACCAGCACCTGCGCGTGGCCGCCATGCGCCGGGCGCTCACCGGCGTGCCGCAGCCGGTGGTGATCCTCACCGCGCTCGACCGCGGGGCCATCGACGCCGACATCCGCCACTTCGCCCTGATCACCGCCGCGGCGCTCCTGGTGCTGGGGGCGGGGCTGGTCTCGGCGGTGATCCTGCAGGTGCGGGTCGGCCTGACGCCGCTGTTCGCCATGGGCCGGGAGGTGGCGCGCGTGCGGGAGGGTGCGGCCGAGCGGCTGACGGGCGCCCACCCGGCGGAGCTGGAGCCCCTGGCGTCCGAGCTCAACGCCCTCCTCGACCACAACCGGGAGGTCGTGGAGCGCCAGCGCACCCACGTGGGCAACCTGGCGCATGCGCTGAAGACGCCGCTCTCCGTCATGCTCACGGAGGCGGGCGCGGGGGAGGAGCCGCTGGCGGAGGTGGTGCGCCGCCAGGCCGCCCAGATGCGCGAGCAGGTGGAGCACCACCTGCGCCGCGCCCGCGCCAGCGCCCGCTTCCCCGGCTCCGGCGAGCGCACCCCCGTGCCCGCGGTGATGGACGAGCTGACGCGCACGCTGGACCGCATCTACGGCCGGCGCGGGGTGGACATCGACGCGGACGCGGAGGCGGACGTCGCCTTCCTCGGCGAGCGGCAGGACCTCCTGGAGATGGCGGGCAACCTCCTGGAGAACGCCTGCAAGTACTGCCGCGCCGAGGTGCGCGCCCGCGCCGCGGGCCTGAGCGGCGGGGCGTGGCGGCTGGTGGTGGAGGACGACGGCCCCGGCCTCACCCCCGCCGAGCAGGTGGCGGCGCTGCGCCGCGGCCAGCGGCTGGACGAGAGCGCGCCCGGTTCGGGCCTCGGCCTGTCCATCGTCGACGAACTCGCCCGCGCCTATGGGGGTTCGCTGCGGCTGGACCGCTCGGACCTGGGCGGGCTGAAGGTGGAGCTCACCCTGCCGCGCGCGGCCTAAGCTCCGCCTTAACCCTTCCGCGCCACCGTCGCCGGCGGACCCACAGGAGTGCGCGAGCGTGTCTGCGCTGGACCCGGGCCGGTCGGCGGCGCTGAAGCGGCTGTTCGCCTCCGTGTCGGACGACATCCTCGCCATCCTGGACGCCGCGCTGACGACGGGCGCGCGCGACAGCGCCGCCGCGCTGGTCGCCTCCTCGCACTCGGGGGCCGAGCGCATGGACCGGGCCGCGCGCGACGAGGTGTTCGCCCCGCTGCTGCCGCTGACGCGCCCGGCCCCGGTCGGCGGCGTGGACCCGGCGGCGGAGGCGCGGCCCGCCTTCGACCCCGTTCCCGAGATCTGGCGCGTGCTGCGGCGCACGGAGGCCGCGGCGGTGGATGCGGTGGTCGCGGCGGTGCGCGACCGCGACGAGCCCGGCGCGGGACGGGCGGCGGCGGACGCGCTCCTGCTCCGGGCGTCCCGCCTCCTCCGGGAGGGCGCTCCCGGCTGGGAGGGGCTCCGCGCCCGCCTCGCCGGCCCGGCGGGGGACGGGACGGAAAGGCTGGCCGACGTGCTGGAGCTCGGCCCCGTGATCCGCGAGGTGGGCTTCCGCGCCCAGGCGCTCGCCCGCGCGCCCTCCGGCGCCCACGCCGCGGCGCTGAAGCTCGCCAAACGTCTCGCGGGTCAGCATCTGCGTTGCTCGGCGCCGTTTACCGGCAGGGTCAATTTGTTTGCTGAGCGCGCAGGGCTTGCTCGCCTATGGCTGCGCGCTCGTCGTCGTGAAG
>CAXSHO010000016.1:23996-25464 GCA_964237305.1 uncultured Caulobacteraceae bacterium | reverse complement strand
CCCACGCCGCGGCGCTGAAGCTCGCCTTCCGCGACGTGCAGGCCCGCAGGCCCGACTGCGGACGGCTCCTCCTGTCCGCCCTTTCCGCGCACCTGGACCGGCCCTGGCAGGTGATGCGGCTCGTCTCAGCCGTCATGGACCGGCCGGGGGACGCCTATGTCGCGGGGTCGGAGCTCGCCCCCTTCGGCCTGGCGGTGCTCGACGACGTGGACGCCCGGATCGCGCGCATCCGCGCCTTCTCGGGCGACAGCGGGGTGGAGGGCGGCGCGGGGATGGGCGAGGTGACGCTCACCGCCACGCTGGAGGTCGTCGAGCTCGAGCAGTCGCTCCGCCTCAACGCCGACGGCCTGTGGGCCCGGCGCGTGGCCGGGCAGAAGCGCGACCTCGCCGCCGCGGTGGAGAACCGGCTGCGGCAGGCGGGCCAGGCCGTCGAGCGGGCGCTGCCCGTGGGCGACCCGCAGGTGAAGAGGCGCGTGCGCGGCGCCCCCCGGCTCGACGGCGGCCTCGACCCGCTGGCGGCGCAGCGGGCGCTGAGCTTCCTGGCCTTCCTCGACGCCACCCGCGCCTCCGCCGGGTTCGGAGGGTTCGGCGCGGTGCGCTCCCGCCTCCTGGAGGAGCTGGACGGGCGGCTGGACGCCTACGCCGAGGACCTCCTGGAGCTCCTGCGGTCGGGGGCGGGCGCGGACCCGACCGGCTCCGCGCGCGAGCGGCTCCGGTTCACGGCCGACTGCCTGGGCCTCGTGCGCGAGCCCCGCGCCGCCGACCTCCTGCTCCGCCGGGCCGCCGCGGCCTGAGCGCGGCGCTTCGCACGGTGCGTCCCCGGCGCTAAGTCACGGCATGCTCCTGTTCTGGCTCGTCGCCGGCGCCCTGGCGGCCGGGGCCGCACTCCTGGCCTCCGCCCGCAGCGCGGCGGCCGAGCGGCGGGCCGCGACGCCCGCGCCCGACCCTGCCGTGGCCGTCCACGCCCGCCAGGTGCAGGAGCTCGACGACCTCCACCGCCGCGGCCTCCTGGGCGAGGCCGAGCTCGGCGCGGCGCGGGCGGAGGCCGGGCGGCGGCTCCTGGCGGCGGCGGACGCCTCCGCCGTCCCGGAGCGGACGGGGGGCCGCGGCTCGGGCCTGGTGGTCACCGCCGCGGTGGCCGCGACGGCGGTGGCGGCGCTGGGGCTCTACCTCGCCGTGGGCCGACCCGGCTCGCCCGACCAGCCCTACCGCGCGCGCCTGGCGGCCTGGCGCACCGGAGACCCCGGCGCGCTGCAGCCCGCGCAGCTCGCGGCGGTGCTGCAGGCCCTGTCGCACGAGCGCCCCCCCACCGCGCAGCTGTACGAGTTCCTGGGCCGGGCGGAGCTGGCGGCGGGCGACCCCGGCGAGGCGGCCTCCGCCTTCCGCCACGCCGCGCGCCTCGCGCCGACGGACGCCGACTACCCCGCCGCGGCGGTTGACTGGCTGCTGCCGGCCGGCGTGGCGACCG
>CAXSHO010000016.1:21827-23986 GCA_964237305.1 uncultured Caulobacteraceae bacterium | reverse complement strand
ACCCCGCCGCGGCGGGCGAGGCGCTGCTGGCGGGCTCGGACGGGCGGATCGGGCCGGAGGCGGAGGCGCTGTTCCGCGAGGCCCACCGCCGCGACCCGTCCAACGCCGCCGCCCGCTACAACCTCGCCAAGCTGGCCGTGAGCTCGGGGGACGCGGCCGGGGGCGTCGCCGCCTGGCGCGTGCTCCTGGCCGAGCTGCCCGCGACCGACCCCCGCCGCGACGGCCTCCTCGCCGAGATCGCCGCCGCCGAGGGGAGGGCGCCGCCCGCCGCGCCGTCAGCGCCGGGGGAGGGCGGACCGACCGCGGCGCAGGTGGCCGCCGCCGCCCGCGCCGCCCCCGCCGCGGGCCCCGAGCAGGCCGCCTTCATCCGCGCCATGGTCGACCGGCTGGCCTCGCGCCTCGCCGCCTCGCCGCAGGATCCGGACGGCTGGGCGCGGCTGGTGCGCGCCTACGGCGTGCTGGGCGACCGCCCCGCCCAGGCGCAGGCGCTCACCCGGGCGCGCACCGTGTTCGCGCGGCGGCCCGCCGATCTCCGCCGCATCGAGGCGGAGGCGGGGGAGGGGCGCTGACGCCGCACCCCTTGGGCCGACCCCCGCGCGCCGCTATCTTGCTCGGCGGATGTCCTGGCTCCCCAAGTCCCGCACCGCGCGCCGCCGCCTCACCACGGTGGCCGCCGCCGCCCCCATCGTGGCCGCCGCCGCCGGGCTGACCGCCTTCGCCATGCGCGACGCGGCCACCTTCTTCTACAGCCCCAGCCAGGCGCGCGAGAAGCACGTGCCCCCCGGCCGCACCGTGCGCATCGGCGGCCTCGTGCAGGTCGGCACCGTGCGGCGCGAGCCCGGCGGCGTGCTGCGCTTCGCGGTGACGGACAACGCGGTCGCCAGCCCCGTCATGTTCCAGGGCGAGCCGCCCGACCTGTTCCGCGAGGGGCAGGGCGTGGTGGCGCAGGGCGCCTACCGCGTCGACGGCGTGTTCGAAGCGCGGGAGGTCCTGGCCAAGCACGACGAACGCTACATGCCGCGGGAGGTCACCGACTCGCTGAAGAAGTCCGGCCAGTGGCGGCCGGAGACCTCCCCCGCCACCGCCACGGTGGCGCGCCGCTGATGCTGGCGGAGCTCGGCCAGTTCGCGCTGGTGCTCGCCTTCGCGCTGTCGGTGCTGCAGGTGGCCGCCTGCGCGACGGGGCGCCTGCGGCGGGACGCGGCGCTCAGGGGCGCGGGCGAGGGGGCCGCCGCCGCCGCCTTCGCCGCCTCGGCCCTCGCCTTCGCCGCGCTGGTCCTCCTGTTCGTGGGGAGCGACTTCTCCGTGGCCAACGTCGCCGCCAACAGCCGCACGGACAAGCCGCTGCTCTACAAGGTGGCCGCCGCCTGGGGCAGCCACGAGGGCTCCATGCTCCTGTGGAACCTGATGCTCACGGGCTTCGGCGCGGCGCTGGCGCTGGGCGGGCGCAACCTGCCGCCCGCGCTGAAGGGCTCGGCGCTGGCGGTGCAGGGGGCGCTGGGGGCGGCCTTCATCGGCTACACCGCCTTCGCCTCCAACCCGTTCGCGCGCCTGTTCCCCGCGCCGGTGGAGGGCGCCTCGCTCAATCCGATCCTGCAGGACCCCTTCCTCGCCATCCACCCGCCCTTCCTCTACGCGGGCTACGTCGGCATGAGCGTGGTGTTCAGCCTGGCCTGCGCCGCCCTGATCGAGGGCCGGGTGGATGCGGTGTGGGCGCGCTGGGTGCGGCCGTGGACGCTCCTGGCCTGGAGCCTGCTCACCGTGGGCATCACGCTGGGGTCGTTCTGGGCCTACTACTCGCTCGGCTGGGGCGGCTGGTGGTTCTGGGATCCGGTGGAGAACGCCAGCTTCATGCCCTGGCTGGCGGCCACCGCGCTGCTGCACTCCGCCGTGGTCACCGAGAAGCGGGGCGCGCTGACGGGGTGGACGGTGTTCCTGGCGCTCTTGGCCTTCACCCTCTCCATGCTGGGCGCCTTCCTGGTGCGCTCGGGCGTGCTGACGAGCGTGCACGCCTTCGCGGTGGACCCGACCCGGGGCGTGCTGCTGCTGTCGATCCTCGGCGCGGCGTCGGGCGGGGCCTTCGTGCTGTTCGCCTGGCGGGCGGCGGCCATGACGCCGGGGGGCCTGTTCGCGCCGGTGAGCCGCGAGGGCGTGCTGGTG
>CAXSHO010000016.1:0-21817 GCA_964237305.1 uncultured Caulobacteraceae bacterium | reverse complement strand
TCCTGGCCGCCGCCACGGCCACCGTGCTCCTGGGCACGCTCTATCCGCTCATGCGCCAGGCCGCGACGGGGGAGGCGATCAGCGTGGGGGCGCCCTACTTCGCGCTCACCTTCGCGCCGCTGATGGGGGCGTGCCTGCTGCTGACGCCGGTGGGGCCCATGACGGCGTGGAAGCGGGCGGAGCTCGTCGCCGCGCTGAAGCCGCTGTGGGTCGCGGGAGTGGTCGCGGTCCTGGGCGGGGCGGCGGCGCTGTGGGGCTTCGGGGCGCCCCGCTTCGCCGCGGCGGTGGGGGTGGCGCTGGCCGTATGGCTGGTGGGCGGCGCGCTGTCGGAGGTCGCCGCGCGGGCGCGCCTCGGCGCCGTGCCGTGGGCGGAGAGCGGGCGGCGGTTGCGCGCCCTGCCCCGGGGCGCCTGGGGCACGACCCTGGCGCACGCGGGCCTGGGCGTCTTCGTGCTGGGCGCCTGCTGCGAGACGGCGCTCCGGGTGGAGGCGGCGGGCGTCCTCGCCCCCGGACGGAGCCTGCAGGTGGGCGCCTACACCTTGACGCTGGACCGGGTGACCGCCGTGGACGGGCCGAACTGGACCGCCGAGCGCGCCGCCGTCACCGTGCGCCGGGGCGGGCGGTCGTTCGTCTCCGAGCCCGAGCGCCGCTTCTACCCCGCCCGCCGCCAGACCGTGGCCAAGGTCGGGCTGGAGCGGCGGGGCGTCAGCGACCTATACGTGGTGCTGGGCGAGCGGGCCGGCGGCGGGGCGGCGGCGTGGACGGTCCGCGCCTTCTGGAACCCCCTGGCGCGGCTGATCTTCTGGGGCCCCGGGCTGATGGCGCTGGGCGGCCTCGTCTCCCTGTCCGACCGGCGGCTGCGCCTGGCGGCCGGCGCCCGCGCGCGTCCCCGCCCGCTCCGCACCGCCGCCCCGCCCCTGGTCCCCGCCGAGTGAGGGCGCCCGCGCTCCTCCTGGCGGCCGTGCTGCTCTCCGCCGCGGCGCCCGCTCCGCCCGCCGCCGCCCCGCCCGACGAGGCGCGGGCGCACGCCCTGTTCCGCCAGGTCCGCTGCCTCGTCTGCCAGAACGAGAGCATCGACGAGAGCGACGCCACCCTGGCGGGCGACCTGCGGGCGCTGGTGCGGCGCGAGCTCGCCGCCGGCCGCACGGACGCCGAGATCAAGACGGCGCTCACCGAACGCTACGGCGAGTTCGTGCTGCTGCGCCCACGCCTGTCGGCGGGCAACGCGCTCCTGTGGGGCGCGCCCTTCCTGCTGGTGATCGCGGGCCTCGGCGCCTTCGCGCTGCGCGCCCGGACGCGGCGCGAGGTGCAGGAGCCCTCGCTCACGCCCGCGGAGGAGGATCGCTTGCGCCTCCTCGCCGCAACCGTCACGGTTCCGCCGCAGAGCGGCCCCACGGACACCACCGCGGCCGTGTGAGACGATCGTGATCCGCGGCGGCCGTACGCCCGCCGCAACCAGCGTACCTCCCGGGGGTTTCACAACGCCGTCCGAATGTGGCGCCTCCCGCGCCCGGACGAGGGACATGCCGTCTATGCCTTCGAACAAGGGTTTCCTCCTGGGCGCCGTGGCGGGCCTGGGCCTCGCCGGGACCGCGGCGGCGGGCGTGGGGCTGACGCTGACCCACGCCGCGGCGCAGACCTCCGGGCCTCAGTTGGTGCGCGCCTCCACCGCGCCGATCTTCGCCGCGCCTCCCGGGGGGCCGGTGACCTTCGCCGACATCTTCGAACGCGTGGCGCCCGCCGTCGTCACGCTGGAGATCACCGCCCGCGTGCCCCGCTCCGAGCTGAACGGGGGCGGCGAGGGCCTGCCCTTCCCGTTCAACCAGCTGCCGCAGTTCCGCCAGGGGCCTAACGGCCGCGGCGGCGGCGGCGTGACGCCTCGGAACGGCCGCCGGCCCGCGCCGAACGGCGGCGACGACAGCGACGGCGATGACGCGGACGGGCCGGAGGCGCAGGCCGCCTGCTCGGCCTTCTTCATCTCGGCCGACGGCTACCTCGTCACCAACAACCACTGCGTGGAGAACTCCACCAAGCTCCTGGTGCGCCTGACCGACAAGCGCGAGTTCACCGCCCGGCTGATCGGCCGGGACGAGGAGAGCGATCTCGCCGTGATCAAGGTGGAGGGCCGGGACTTCCCGTTCGTCACCTTCGAGGGCCAGGCCAAGCCGCGCGTGGGCGACTGGGTGCTGGCGGTGGGCAACCCGCTGCAGCTGGGCGGCACCGCCACCGCCGGCATCGTCTCCGCCATCGGCCGCGACCTGCCGCCGGACAGCGCGGGCTCGCTGCCGAGCGAGTACCTGCAGATCGACGCCCCCATCAACCGGGGCAACTCGGGCGGGCCCACCTTCGACACCTTCGGCCGGGTGATCGGGGTCAACACCGCCATCTACTCCTCCACCGGCGGCTCCATCGGCATCGGCTTCGCCGTGCCCGCCGACGTGGCCGACACCATCACCAAGCAGCTGATCTCCGGCAAGAAGATCACCCGCGGCTACCTGGGCGCAGCCATCGGCGAGATCGGCACGGAGCAGGCGGAGAGCCTGGGCCTGCCGCCCCGCAGCGGCGCCCTGGTGCGCGAAGTGACCGCGGGCGGCCCGGGGGCGCGCGCCGGCCTGCAGGTGGGCGACATCATCCTGTCCGTGAACGGCCAGAAGATCGCGAGCTCCAACGAGCTGACGCGTGCGGTGGCGGCCACCCGTTCCGGCGACGTGATGCGGCTGGAGGTGCGGCGCGCGGGGCGCGTGCAGGTGATCAACGTCACCTCCGGCGTGCGCCCGTCGGTCGCCACGCTCAACCGCGGCGACGCGACGCCCGGCGTCGGGGAAGACCAGGCGCCGGGCGGGGCGCGCCCGGGTGCGGGACGCACGGTGGTGCTCGGCCTCGCGGTCGAGCCGCTGACCGACGCCGGGCGGCGCACCAACGGCTTGGCTCCCGACGTGCGCGGCGTGCTGGTCACCGACGTGGTCCAGGGTTCGGACGCGGCGAAGAAGGGGTTCCGTGCGGGCTTCGTGATCGTGCAGGCCAACGAGCG
Organism: uncultured Caulobacteraceae bacterium; assembly: GCA_964237305.1. Taxonomy (GTDB): domain Bacteria; phylum Pseudomonadota; class Alphaproteobacteria; order Caulobacterales; family Caulobacteraceae; genus JASLDZ01. Next base: position 18,786 of record CAXSHO010000016.1, on the reverse strand, counting down.
GCCTGTCGCGACGCCGCAGGAGTTCGCCGCAGCCGTGGCCGACGCCCGCAAGGCGGGCCGCCCGTCGGTGTTCGTGCTGGTGGACGCCGGTCAGAACCGCAACGTGGGCCTCGCCCTCAAGCTGGACGACGCCAAGGCCAAGTGACGGGCGCGCGTCGCCCTTCCTGACGCAAGCTTCACTTCCGCCAGGCTCCGGCCTCCGCCATGCTCCCCACGGGGACGAGGCGGAGGGCTGAGCGTTTGCGCATCCTGATCATGGAAGACGACGCGGAGGCCGCGGCCGCCATGGCCCGCGGCCTGGCGGAGGGCGGGCACGAGGCGACGGTGGCGGCCGACGGCGCCGCGGGCCTGGCCATGGCCGAGCGCGGCGGCTTCGACGTGCTGGTGGTGGACCGCATGATGCCGGTGATGGACGGCCTCACCGCCGTGGCCGCCCTGCGCCGCGGGGGCGACGACACCCCCGTGCTGTTCCTGTCCGCCATGGGCGAGGTGGAGGACCGGGTCACGGGCCTGAAGGCGGGCGGCGACGACTACCTCGTCAAGCCCTACGCCTTCTCGGAACTGATCGCCCGGGCCGAGGCGCTGAGCCGCCGCCGCGAGACGGGCGCGGTGGCCACCTCGCTCAAGGTGGGCGACCTGGAGATGGACCTGATCGGCCGCTCCGTGCACCGCGCGGGCCGCGAGCTCGACCTGCAGCCCCGCGAGTTCCAGCTCCTGGAGTTCCTGATGCGCCACGCCGGCCAGTCGGTGACGCGCACCATGCTGCTGGAGAAGGTGTGGGAGTACCACTTCGACCCCCAGACCAACGTGATCGACGTCCACATCTCCCGCCTGCGCGGCAAGATCGACAAGGGCTTCGATCACCCCATGCTCCAGACCGTCCGCGGCGCGGGCTACCGCCTGGATGCCTGAGGTCATGCCGCAGCTTCCCTCCCCCTCGCGGGGAGGGGGGACCATGCGCAGCATGGTGGGCGGGGGGCGTCCCAGGCGCGACCTGGCCGAAGCCCGGCGCCCGTGATGGCGTCCTCTCTCCCCACGTCGCGCGTGAGGCCCCCCACCCACCCGCCTTCGGCCGGTCCCCCCTCCCCGCAAGGGGGAGGGAAAGGGGCGCAGCCCGTCGGCGTGCGACGCGCCAGGGCGCTTCGCAAGCGGCAGACCGAAGAGGAGGTCATGCTCTGGTCGGGGCTGCGCCGGTTGCGGGCGCAGGGGCTGCACTTCAGGCGTCAGGTCCCCATCGCCGGCATGGTCGTCGACTTCGCGTGCCATGGCCGGCGGCTGGTCGTGGAGCTGGACGGGAGCGGACACGGCGAACGCGCGCAGGCCGAAGCCGACGCTCTGCGCGATGCGCGGCTGGCCGAGCTCGGCTACGCGGTGCGCCGGATCTCCAACGGCGCCGTCCGCCGCGACCTCGCCGCCGTGGTGGACGGCGTGCACCGCGAGGCGGCCGCGCGCCCGCAGCGGCGCGCCGTGCGGAGAGCCGAGGCGTGAGGCTCCCCCCGCTCCTGCGCACCACGCCGTTCCGCCTCACCCTCGTCTTCCTCGCCCTGTTCGCGGGCGTGGCGGCGGCGTTCCTCGGCTACATCTACGTGGCCACCGCGGGCGAGGTGACGCGGCGCGCCGAGGCGGACGTGACGCGCGAGATCGCCTCCCTGGAGACGGCGCGCCGCCAGGGCGGGCCGACCGCGCTGAACCTCGCCCTGATCGACCGCACGGCGGGCGAGCGGCCGTTCTTCTATCTCTACATGGAGCCCGACGGCCGCACGATCACCGGCAACCTCGCCGCCTCGCCGCTGGACCGGCCCGCCGCGTCGGACGGGTCGGCCTCGTTCGCGGTGCGCTCCATCGATCCGGACGGGGCGGTGGTGCGGCGCAGCGCCTGGGGGCGTCAGGTGCGGCTGGGCGACGGGCGCCTGCTGTTCGTCGGCTCCGACATCGGGCAGGGCCGCGCCTATGTGGTGCGGATCGTGCGGGCGCTTTGGGGCGCGGGCGTCCTGACGGTCCTGTTCGGCCTGGCGGGGGGCGTTCTCGTCAGCCGCAACGTCGGCCGCTCCATGGCCGGGCTCAGGGGCGCCATCGGGAAGGTGCAGGGCGGCGCCCTCCAGGCCCGCGCCCTCGTCCGCGGCGTGCGCGACGAGTTCGACGAGCTCGCCACCGGCCTGAACGCCATGCTCGACCGGGTGGAGCGGCTGATGGGGGGGCTGCGCCACGCGGGCGACGCGATCGCCCACGACCTCCGCTCGCCGCTCACCCGCCTGCGCGCCCGCATGGAGGTGGCGGTGATCGAGGCGGAGGCGGGCCGCGGCGACCCCGTCGCCGCCCTCCACACCGCGCTGGAGGACGCCGACGGCGTGCTGCGCACCTTCAACGCGGTGCTGGCCATCAGCCGGCTGCAGGCGGCGGGCCAGCTGCCGAGCCCGGAGGTGTTCGACCTCTCGGAGCTCGCCGCCGGGGTGGGCGAGCTATACGAGGCGCTGTGCGAGGACAAGGGGCTGGAGTTCGGCGCCGAACTCGCGCCCCGCCTCCTGATCCGCGGCGACCGCGAGTTCATGGCGCAGGCGCTGGCCAACCTCCTCGACAACGCGGTGAAGTACACGCCCGCCGGCGGAGCGGTGATGCTGCGCACGCGCCGACGCTCCTCCGGCGAGGTGGAGGCCAGCGTCACCGACACCGGGCTCGGCGTGCCCGAACCCGACCGCCCCCGCGTGCTGGAGCGCTTCGTGCGCCTGGAGAACAGCCGCCACCAGCCCGGCGCGGGCCTGGGCCTGTCGCTGGTGGGCGCGGTGGTCGACGCCCACGGCGGCCGGCTGGACCTCGACGACGGCCCCGGTGTCGTTCCGGGCGCGGTGGAGGGGCACGGCCCGGGCCTGCGCGTGGCGATCAGCCTGCCCGCGGCGGCTTAGGCGGGCTGACCGCCCCGGACGCTCTGCAGGCCTTCAGCCCGCCAGCGACAGGTGTGCGGAGGGTTCGGGCACGGCGTGGCCGTGCTTTTCGGCCATTCGGATCCAAGTCAGTATGGCGTCCTGGGCGTTCACGACGGCGTCCTGCGGCGTCTCGCCGTCGCTGTAGCAGCCCGGCAGGTCGGGTGCGCGCGCCAGGAAGCCTCCGCCGTCCTCGGGTGAGATGGTCTCGATGACCAGGGGGTAGAACGGGGCGGTCACGGCAGCGTCCTGACTTCGTCGATGAACTCCACAAGGTCGTGAATATAGACCGCCTTGATCGGCCGCCTAGCTGGAACGGCGAGCTTCCTCGCGATCCTCGGATGAGCCACGCCGTAGTGTGAGCCGCCGCCGCGCGGCGGGTCGCACTCCACGCCGTGACGGCGACACACCGTCATCACGTCGCTGATCCGCCAGTCGCCTCTGGGGTTCGCCCGCATGCGGTCCAGCAGGTCGGCCTTGCTCATCTCCTCACCCGTACTCGTCCTCCAGCGACTGGAGGCGGGCGGCCTGGTCGTCGGCGACGAGCGCGTCCACCACCTCGCCGAGGGCGTCGCCCTCCAGCACCTTGGGCAGGTTGTGCAGGGTCAGGCCGATGCGGTGGTCGGTGACGCGCGCCTGCGGGAAATTGTAGGTGCGGATCCGCTCGGAGCGGTCGCCCGAGCCCACCTGCTCCTTGCGCGCCGCCGAGCGCTCCGCGTCCAGCGTGGTGCGCTTCAGGTCGTAGAGGCGGGCCTTCAGGTTCTTCATCGCCTTGGCGCGGTTCTGGTGCTGGCTCTTCTCCGAGCTCGTCACCACGATGCCGGTGGGCAGGTGGGTGATGCGCACCGCCGAGTCGGTCTTGTTCACGTGCTGGCCGCCCGCGCCGGAGGAGCGGTAGGTGTCGATGCGGATGTCGGCGTCGGCCACCTCGATCTCCACGTCCTCCACCTCCGGCAGGACGGCCACGGTGGCGGCGGAGGTGTGGATGCGGCCCTGCGCCTCGGTGGCCGGCACGCGCTGCACGCGGTGGACGCCGGACTCGAACTTCAGCCGGCCGAACACGCCCTCGCCGGTGACGCTGGCGGTGATCTCCTTGTACCCGCCGGCGTCGCCCTCGCTCAGATCGTCCACCTCCACGCGCCAGCCCTGGAGCTGGGCGTAGCGCTGGTACATGCGGAACAGGTCGCCCGCGAACAGCGCCGCCTCGTCGCCGCCCGTGCCCGCGCGCACCTCCAGGATTGCGCTGGCGTTCTCGTCGCGGTCGCGGGGCGCCAGCAGCAGCGCCACCTCCCGCTCCAGCCCGGGCAGGCGGGCGTTGAGCGCGTGAAGCTCCTCGCCGGCCAACGCGCCCATCTCCGGGTCGGCGGCACCCCCTGCGATCATGGCCTCGAGCTCGGGCGCCTCGGCGCGGGCGCGGGCCAGGCGGGCGACGGCCTCGGCCACCGGGCGCAACTCGGCGTGCTCCCTGGACAGGCGCACGATCTCCGCCCCGTCCACCGCCGCGCCCATGCGGGACTCCACCTCGTGGAAGCGGTCGAGCACCTGGTCGAGTCGGGCCTGGGGAAGTCGCATGGGAGCGCGGATGTAGGCCCTGGCGTTGGAGGTGGCGAGAGGACCTTCCCATGAGCCGCGACGCCGACATCCTGAACCGCCTCATCGGCCGCCTCAGGGCCGCGGCCAGGGGCTACCGGGCGGCGGGCAGCGACGGAGCGGGGCTGGCGGACGCCTTCGCCGGGGCGGCCGACGCGCACGACCGGGCGGCGGAGGTGCTGGCGGCGGACGTCCGCGCGCTGGGAGAGGCTTCCACGGAGGCTCCCGCATTCGACCCGACGCACCGCGCCTGGTCCGACCTGGCCGCCTCCCCCGCCAAGGGGCGGCGCGCCGTGGCGGAGGCGGTGGAGCGGGCGGAGGCGGAGCTCGTGGGCGAGTTCCGCGCCGCGGTGGACGACCCGGCCGCCTCCGCCCCCGTCCGCGACGCCATGGCCCGCGGCCTGGATCGCGTGAAGGCGGGACACGCCGCCGCCTTGCAGCGGCTGGAGGCGCTGGGCGGCTAGGTCACTTCGGCGGGGGCGTGGTGAAGGTCTTGCCGGCGGGGGCGGGCTTGGCCTTCTCGGCCTTGGGCTTGCGCACCTCCTTGTTGCTCTTCTTCTGGCCCTTGGCGGCCTCCACCACCGGCTCGGGCTCGGGCCGTCCGGCCGCCGCCTCCTCCGCGGTGGTGAACAGCGCGCTGGAGCGGGCGCCGCCCTCCACGACGTTCACGCCCAGGTAGCGCATGCGCCCGTCGGCGAAGCTGACGTCGCTGAGCGCGATGTCGCGGTCGCGCTTGATCTTGGAGGCGTCCATGAGGGTGAGGTTGAGCTGCATGTCGGCGAGCTCCGCGCCGGCGGACACCGCCTCGCGGATCTCGCGGCCGAAGCGCAGGCCGGGCTTCTCGTCGATGATGGGACGTCGGGGATCGGGCATGAGGGCCTCCGGGCGGGGTGGCCGCGTCGGGGACGCAACGTCCCCGCGCGCCCGGCGGCCTTTCCAGGCCGCCGGGCTCCCCGGCGGCGGCACCATAGCGGTTTCACGCGCGCACCGCACGCAGCGAGACTCGGAAGCTCTGGGGGCGAGGCCGAAGCCCCGCCCCGGGGGGTCAGGCCGCGGCCTTCTCCAGCTTCTCGCCGAGTTCCTTGACATGCTTGGCGACGGTGTTGTCGTCCCCGCCCAGCTTGATGGTCTCCGCGCCCAGCTTGTGGGTCAGCTTCTTGATGGCGGCGTTGTCGACCTTGTCGGCCTGCAGGTGCTTCTTGAGGCTGGCGAGGTCGTGCAGCACGGCCTTGGCGCCCGCACCTTCCACGTCCTTCATCTCGCCTTCCCAGTATTCGATGACCTTCACCGCGTCCTGCGGCGAGACCTTGTCCAGGCCGCCGTCGATGGCCTTGTTGATCGAGGTGAAACGAGCGGGCATGTGTTTCTCACTGTTCAGCTTGCGCCGATCTGAGCCGGCGATGGCAGAACCTCCTGTCGTGAGGGGAGTTCCTGCCCGGAGCAGCTTTGTTCACCGGACATGTTCGGCGGTGCGGTGCGCTACTCCGCCGCGATATGCGCCAGGGTCGGCTCGAACAGGCCGTCGGCGGCGGCCTCCCGCTCGATCTCCGCCGCCTTGGCCTCCACGAGGCCGGCGATGTGCTCCACCATGTCCTCGTCGCCGAGCTTATGGTCGACCTTGCCCGCCATGTAGACCATGCCCGTGCCCTTGCCCGCGCCGCCGCCGGTGAAGCCCACGTCGGTCATCAACGCCTCCCCCGGACCGTTCACCACGCAGCCGATGATGGACAGCGACAGCGGCGTGGAGACGTGGGCCAGCCGCTCCTCCAACCGGGTCACCGTCTCGATCACGTTGAAGCCCTGCCGCGCGCAGGAGGGGCAGGCGATGATGTTCACGCCCCGGTGGCGCAGGCCGAGCGACTTCAGGATGTCAAACCCGACCTTGATCTCCTCGACGGGATCGGCGGCCAGCGACACGCGGATGGTGTCGCCGATGCCCGCCCACAGCATGGCCCCCATGCCGATGGAGCTCTTGATCGTGCCGGTGCGCAGCGGCCCGGCCTCCGTCACGCCCAGGTGCAGCGGGCAGTCGATCACCTCCGCCAGCTCGGTGTAGGCGGCCACCGTCATGAACGGGTCGGAGGCCTTCACGCTGATCTTGAACTCGTGGAAGTCCAGGTCGCGCAGGATGTCGGCGTGGAACAGGGCCGACTCCACCATGGCGGCGGGGCAGGGCTCCCCGTACTTCTCCAGGAGGTGGGTCTCGAGCGAGCCCGCGTTGACGCCGATGCGCATGGAGCAGCCGTGGTCGCGGGCGGCCTGCACCACCTCCTTCACGCGGTCCTTCGAGCCGATGTTGCCCGGGTTGATGCGCAGGCAGGCCGCGCCCGCCACCGCCGCCTCGATCCCGCGCTTGTAGTGGAAGTGGATGTCGGCCACGAGCGGCACGCGGGCCTCGCGCGCGATGGTCTTGAACGCCTCCGTGGAGTCCTTGTCGGGGCACGAGACGCGGACGATGTCGGCCCCGGCCTCCTCCAGCTGGCGGATCTGGTCGAGGGTGGCGGCGGCGTCGGCGGTGACCGTGTTGGTCATGGACTGCACGCTGATCGGCGCGTCGCCCCCCACCTCCACCGAGCCCACGCGGATCTTGCGGGAGGGCCGTCGCTGGATCATGCGCCAGGGGCGGTGCGAGCGGGGATCGTCGTGGGCGGCGGCCATGATGCGCGCAAGATAGTCGCCCGCGCCGCCGGGCGCCATCGCCGGCTTGCGACGGGTCGGCGGCCCCTCCTTCGCGTGGGGGGCGCGTTAACAGGGGCGAAAGCCGCGTCGTGCTCCGCTGCGCCGCCATGGTCCGACCCGCGCTTCCGCTCCTCGCCGCCGCCGCCGCGCTCGCCGCGGCGTCGGTCGCGCACGCCCAGGCGGGGGACCGCTACGGCCCGGCGCGGGGAGCGCCTGCGCTCCGCGGGGCCTCGCCCGCCACCTCGCCGCCCATGCTGCTGGCCTCCTCCGCGCCGCCGCCCGCCCCGGCCCTGCGCCGGCTGTCCTGGCCCGGCAAGACCGAGCTGCGGACCGGTGTGGAGCCTGTGGACCATGCGCCGCCCGCCCGCCCGTCCGCCTGGCGGCCGGAGGCCATGACGCGCCCCGTCGGTCCGGCGAGCGTCCCGCCCGCGCTCTCGACGGCGGCTCCCCGTCCGACGCCCGCGACCGACCGGCGCGCCTATCCCGGCGTGGCGGGCCGTCAGCCCGGGCCCGCCGCCGCGGGGCCGTGGACGCCCGCCGGCCCCGCCGCCGCGCCGCCGGCGCCTCGCGCACAGGCGTTCGCCTCCGCGCCTCCCCCCGCCCCGCAGTTGGAGCCCGCCCCCGCCCTCGGCCGGTACGGCTATGTGGGACCGGGCCGCGACGGTGCGGCGGTGGTCACGGCCGAGCCCGCCGCCCGGGCTCCGGCCCCTGCGGCGGCCGGCGGTCCCGCCGATGCGCTCGGGCCGCCGCGCCCGCCCGCCTATGCCCGGGGCTACGTCATGGGTCCGGGGGCGGGGCCGGGCGAGGGCGCGCGCCGCTACTCCGTCCACCGGGAGTACGGCGAGGAGCCCGACCCCGTCGTGGTGAGCCCGCCCGCGCAGTTCTTCGGCCGCACCCCCGACATGTCGGCGCCCGAGACCGAGCCCGCCGTCGCCCGCCAGGGCGGCGTCACCAGCCGCAGCGCGGTGAACGCGGCGCGGCTGGCGGCGAGCGGGGGCTAGGCGCCGCGCAGCTCGCGCAGCGCCTGCGCGGCCTCGTCGGCCAGCGAGCGCAGGCCCGCCTCGGCGAAGACGTCCAGCGCTTCCTCCATCGCCAGGGCGGCCTCCGCGCGCCGGGCGCCTAGGGGCTCCGCGGCGTAGAGCCGGCCCAGCGCCACCTGCACGGCGGCCCAGGCGGCGGGCTCGCGCCGGCCGTCCAGCCGGATCAGCTCGCCGCGCAGGGCCGTCTCCGCCCGCCGCCTCGCCTCCGCCGCGACGGCGGGGGGCTGCGGGCGGAGCGCCCGGGCGGTGAGGGCGGCGGTGCGCTCGAAGGCGAGCTGCGCCTGCAGGACGCTCGCGCCGGAGCCCGCCACCGCCGTCGAGGCGGAGGCGAAGGCGAAGCCCGCCGCCTCCAGCAGCGCGTCCGCGGCGCCCCCGTCCTCGCACGTCTCGGCCAGGGCGCGGGCGGCGTGGCCCAGCGCCCGGCCGAGGCGGGCGCGCTCCACCGGCGCGTGCCGGGGCTGCGAGGCCTCCAGCGTGGCGGTGAGCAGGTGCGAGGCGTCGGCCAGCGGCCGGGCGCATCCGGTGAGTTCGCCCGCCGCGGTGAGCGCCTCCGCCCGCAGCCGCGCGATGCGGGCGCCCAGCACGGGCAGGCGGGCGCCGTCCAGGCTGCAGGACAGGTCGGCCATGTCCGCCGCGGCCCGCTCGGCGGAGGCGGGGTCGCGCAGCCGCAGGGCGAAGCCGATGAGGAGTTCGGCGCGGGACGCGCGGGCGCCGGCCACCTCCGCCGCCAGCAGGGGGTGGCGGCGGGCGGTGCGGGCGAGCCTGCCCACCGCGTCGTCGCAGGCGGCGGCGGCCTCGGCGGCGTCGTCGTCGTCGCCCTCGTGCAGCGCCGTGCGCACCTTGAGCGTGGCGACCGCGGCGGCCTTGCCGGCCTCCCGGACCGGGTCGCCGCCGGGCGACGCCTCCGACAGCCGGGCGGCCGCCGCGTCCAGCAGGGCGCCGTCGCCCGCCAGCTCGGCGGCGGCCAGCGCGGCGAGCGCCCCTTCCAGCGCGCCCTCGAAGGGGAGGCCCGCGGCCACGGCGGCCTCGGCCTGGCGGGCGGCGCGGGCCAGCGACTCGGGCGCGCCCACGCGCTCGCCGTGGACGCGCAGGAGGCGCGCATGGTCCAGGAGGCGGGCGGCGCGGTCGGGGGCGGAGCGCGGCGCGGCGGTGAGGCCCGCCGCGGCGGCCTCCGCGCGCAGGAGGTCGGGGTCGAGCCGGTCCAGCCGCGAGGGGTCGTCCAGGAGCCGGGGCGCGCGTCCGAAGGGAAGTCCCGTCCAAGCCGCCCAAGCCGTCATCACGCCGCTCCACACCCGTCCCGCCCCGGCACACCGGCCGGGAGTCGCGACTCAACGGAGCAAACCGGACGCCGCTCCCTCGTCGCCGCGCGGGTCGCGGTCAGGCGGCCAGCGCCGAGGCGGGGGCGCGGCCGCGGATGAGGTCGGCGGCCTTCTCGGCGATCATGATGGTGGGGGCGTTGGTGTTGCCGGAGACGAGGCGCGGCATGACGGAGGCGTCCACCACGCGCAGGCCCTCCACGCCCACCACGCGCAGCTCGGCGTCCACCACCGCCTGGGGGTCGCCGCCCATGCGGCAGGTGGAGGTGGGGTGGTAGACGGTGGTGCCCGAGGCGCGGGCGTAGGCCAGCAGGTGCTCGTCGGACTGGAGGTCGGGGCCGGGGTTCATCTCGTGGTCGATGATGACGGCCAGCGCCGGCTGCTCGGCCATGCGCCGCGCCCAGCGCAGGCCCGCCACCGCCACCTCGCAGTCCAGCGGGTCGGAGAAGTAGTTGGGGGCGATGGCCGGGTGCGCCGCGGGGTCCGCCGACTTGATGCGCACCGTGCCCCGGCTCTCCGGCCGCAGCTGGCACGGGGCGAGCGTCAGGCCGGGCTGCGCCTCCAGCTCCATCTTCTGCATGGAGCCGAGCTTGGCTAGGTCCATGGTGGCGGGCAGGATGTGGAACTGGATGTCCGGCGTCGCGAGGTCGGGCCGGCTCTTCACGAAGGCGCCCACGTGCGCCGCCGAGAGGGTGAGCAGCCCCTTGCGCGCCACCGCGTACTTCACCGTCTCCGCCAGGAAGCGCCAGCCGCGGGTGAGCTCGTTGACGGTGACGTGGCCGGGCTTCAGCCGGTAGCGTGCGCCCGTGAGGATGTGGTCCTGCAGGTTCTCGCCCACCTGCCCGCGGTCGGCGACCACCGCGATCCCGTGCTCGGCCAGGAGCGCGCCGGGGCCGACGCCCGAGAGCTGCAGCAGCTGGGGCGAGCCGATGGCGCCGGCGGCCAGGATCACCTCGGCCCGGGCGCGCACCGTCTGCGTCGCGCCGCCGCGGGCGATCTCCACGCCGACGGCGCGCCTGCCCTCGAACACCACGCGGCGGCACAGCGCCTCGGTGACCACCTGCAGGTTGGGCCGCTTCATGGCGGGATGGAGGTAGGCCACCGCCGCCGAGCAGCGCCAGCCGCCGCGCTGGGTCACCTGGTACCAGCCGACGCCCTCCTGGTCGGCCCCGTTCAGGTCGCGCCGCTCGGGGAGCCCGGCCTCCACCCCCGCGGCGATGGCGGCGTCGGAGACGGCGTGCGCCTCCATGTCGGTGACGTTGAGCGGGCCGCCCGCGCCGTGGGTGTCGTCGGCCCCGCGCTCCTGGTTCTGCGCCCGGCGGAAGTAGGGGAGCACGTCGTCCCACGCCCAGCCCGCCGCGCCCCCTTGCCGCCAGCCGTCGTAGTCCTCGCGCTGGCCGCGGACGTAGAGCATGGCGTTGATGGAGGAGGAGCCGCCCAGCACCTTGCCGCGCGGCCAGGTGTGGCGCCGCCCGCCCGTGCCCGCGTCGGCCTCCGTCTTGTAGACCCAATTGACCTTGGGGTCCTTCAGCGTCTGCGAGTAGCCGACGGGCACGTGGATCATCAGGTTGGACAGGAACTGGCCGGGGTTCCTGGTCGGCCGGTCGTCGCCGCCCGCCTCGATCAGAACCACGCGGACGGCGGGGTCCTCCGACAGGCGGGCGGCCAGCACGCAGCCGGCGCTGCCCGCGCCCACGATCACGTAGTCGGCCTCGATGTGCCCCCGCGCGTCCTGGGCCATGGCGTCGCTCCCGTCGGTCGTCTTCTTGGCGGCGATGATGGCCCGCGCGGGCGGGGGCGGAAAGGGCTATGTGGCCGCCGATGACGACGCTGTCTCCACGGACCTGGACGCGCCTGGGCGCCGCGGCGGCGCTCGGCGTCGCCGTCCTGTCCACGGTGCGGGTCTTCGCGGAGCTGACGGTCTTCCCGGAGCTCTACAAGGCGGGCCGTCCGCGGTCGCTCACGCCGTTCGCGGAGTACTGGGGGCTCGGCGCGCTGGAGGCCGTGCTGACGGCGCTGGTGGTGGCGGGGATCGCCGCGCTCGTGAGGCCCGCGAGGCCAGGGGATCGCCAACCCGCTGGCCACGATCCTCTCCGCGGCCATGCTGCTGGCGGGCTGCGTCCTGGCGGTGCTGGAGCAGACGGACGGGGTGTGGGGGCGGCGGCTCGCCACCTTCTCCTCCGTGCCGCTGGGCGTGTGGATGCTGTGCGTGGCCGCGGCGGACTGGCGGGTGCGCCGCCTGCCCGCCTGGCTGCGGGTGACGGGCGCGGGGCTCGGCGCGGTGCTGATGATCCTACCCGCCGCGCCGGTGCTGCGGGTCTTCACCCCGCTCGGCCTCCTCTGGTGGATCGGCCTGGCCGCGACGCTGGGCCGCCGTCCGCGCTCCACGCCCGGTTAACCGCCCGGGCGCAGGGTGGAGCCGCTGTGAGCGACCCCGCCCTCGACCTCGACCTCCTGCTCCAGGAGCAGCCCTCGCCGCGCGAGCTCGGGCGGGCGCGGCTGGCGCTGATCCGCCGCCTGGCCGACGTCCTGTCGCTGCCGCTGAGCCGGGTGAACCATTTCGAGCGCGCCATGACCGCCGACCTCCTGGTGGAGATGCTGCGGGAGGCCGACCCCTCCCAGCGCGTGCGGGTGGCCCGGCGCATGGCCGCCCTGTCCGACCCGCCGCCCTCCGTGCTGCGGCTGATGCTGCAGGACGGGGTGGAGGTGGCGCGGCCGCTCCTCACGGAGGCGGCGCTCACCGACAGCGACCTCCTCCTCTGCATCGCCGAGACCGGCCCCGCCCACCTCCGGCTGATCGCCGGGCGCAAGACGGTGAGCGAGGTGGTGAGCGAGGCGATCACCGCGGCGGGCGACGCGGGCGCGGTGGACATCCTGCTCCGCAACGCGGGCGCGCGGCTCTCCACCCAGGCGGTGGAGGCGATCACCGCCGCCTCGCGCGACCGCCCGGCCTGCATCCCCGCGCTCCTCGCCCGGCCGGAGCTGCGGCCCGCGCAGGCCTTCGTGCTGTTCTGGTGGGCGGGCCCCGCCGCGCGCCGCACCGTGCTCACCCGCTTCGCCGTGAGCCGGGAGGTGCTGCAGGAGGGCGCGGCCGACGTCTTCCGCCTGGCGGCCGACGAGTCGTGGCGCGACCCGCTGGTGCGCAAGGCGCTGCAGTTCGTCGAGCGCCGCCAGCGCAACCGCGCCGCCGTCGCCAAGAGCGCCTTCCCCAACCTGGAGGCCGCCGTCTCCGCCGCCCAGGACGGGCTGACGCGCGAGCTGGCGGAGGAGATCAGCCACCTTTCCGGGGTGAAGCCCACCACGGGCGCCAAGATCCTGACCGACCACGCGGGCGAGCCCCTCGCCATCCTCTGCAAGGCCACCGGGCTGCCGCGCACCGCCGTCCGCGCGCTCTGGCGCGGCCTGCGCCGCCGCGAGACGGAGGACGACGGCCGCCCCTCGCCGGCCTTCGCCCGGGTCATGGAGATCTACGACCTCATGGCGGTGGACCGCGCGCAGACGGTGCTGCGGTACTGGAACTGGGCGCTCTCCTCCGCGCTCACCCCCGCCCTGATCAAGGCGATCCGCGAGGGGGACGAGGAGGCGCTCGATCCCTTCTCCATCCCCGAACGCGCGGCCATGCTGGCGCTCGGGAGCGACTTCGGCCGCTGACCCGCGGGCGTCCGCCCCGCCCCGCCGTCACATTCCGGCCACAGGCGGGCCACGCTCTCGCCTCCGCAGGCGCAGGCCGAATCGAATTCGCTTGCCGAGCGAGCGTGGTTAAGAGACCGTTGCGCGGCTGATTCAAGGGCTTGTGGGGGAGTCCGGAGATGCTGGCTCAGATCGGAGCGCCCGCTGCGGCCCAGCGCGCCCAGGAGGAGATCTACGCCCTGTGGTCCGCCAAGCGCGGGCCGGGGCGGCTGCCCGGCCGCGCGCAGATCGATCCCGGCGACTTCAAGCGCCACCTCCCCACCATCAGCCTGATCGACGTGCGCCCGGGCGCCGGCCGCGCGGAGTACCGGCTGCGGCTGGCGGGCACCGGCCTCTACCGCGTGTACGGCGGCGAGATCACCGGCAAGCGGCTGGACGAGGTGTATGACGAGCCCGCCCGCGGCTACTGGCGCGCCGAGCTCGACAAGGTGGTGGAGACGCGCCGCCCCGCCGTGGGGGTGCACTCCCTGGCGTGGCGGGGGGCGACGCACCTGTCGCTCATGTGGCTGCGCCTGCCGCTGGCCTCCGACGGGCGCGAGGTGGACATGATCCTCGGCTACGACGCGCCCCTGGGCGGGGGCGGCGGCCACGCTTCCGTCAGCGGCATTCGCGCCGCGTGACCCCCTGCGTCCGCCCCTGACGCACGGGGCCGTCCCCCCACTTCGATAGGAAAGTTATCCTCCCATCCGTGGGCTGAGCGATGCTCGTCCCACCCGCTGCGAGTCGCGCAAGCGGTGTGTGTAGCGCGACACGACGTTCTGGAGTCCGGGACAGGACCGGTTAGAGCACTTCGAACGCTCGCCGGCTGCGTCTGAGAAGCGCCTGAGAGGCCGATCAGCACCGACATCGGCGCGCTCACAGGAAGTAGGCGAAGACGTTAAGCGGGGGCGCAGGCGCCGTGCCGCCGCTTGCGGTGTAGGTGATGACGATCAGGCCAGCGCCCGGGACGGGGTTGTTGAAGCCGCCACCAACGCCGCCGCCGTATTTACCGCCAGCCCCTCCCTTGGAGTTGCCGCCGCCGCCGCCGCCGCCGACCCCGTGAGTAGCGTCGAAGCACTTGTCGGCCCCGCCAGCTCCACCCGTCCCGGCGGAACTACCGCCGCCGCCACCCCCAGCAGTGCCCGCTACGTTTTGGGCGCCGCCTCCCGTTCCAGAAGCTCCGTTCCCACCTCGTCCTCCGCCGTTGCCGTCGCCGTTCGCACCGGCTGCGCCGCCGTTGGAGCCGCCTCCGCCTCCGCCGCTTACAGTCCCGCCGTTGACGCCGAAGGACTGGCCACCGGCGTTACCCGGTCCGCTCGGCCCCGCCGCGCCGCCGCCGCCGCCGCCAACGGAGGCCGAAGAACTACCCGCCCCGCCTGAACCGCCGGCGTAGACGAGAGAGCCGACGGCTCCGGTCGTTGATCCGCCGGCTCCCGGATTGACGCCGTTGGAGTTTGCACCGCCGTTTGCGAGGCACAGCGCCGTCGATCCCCGCGAGAGGGAGGTCACCCCCGCAGCAGTTGGAACCACGAGGGTGAGGCTCTCGCCCGGGGTCACCGCGCACATGTCGGCCCGCGAATATCCGCCCCCTCCCGAGCCGCCGTAGCCCTGAGGCGCGCTCCCAGCCCGCGAGCCAGCCGCCCCTACGCACTCGATCTGGACCGAGGTGACGCCAGCGGGGACCGTCCAGGACGTGCCGGAGGTGAAGAAGACAACGGTCGCGCTGCCGACGCCCACCCTAGCCGCCCACCACCGAGACGCTGATCGCCGCGAGCGTGCCGTCGGCGGTGGCCGGTCCGTTGAGGGTGAGCACGTCGCCCACGGCGACAGACGTGGCGGTGAAGCCCGAGACGGTCGCCGTCGTGGCGCTCGCCGCCCAGGTGAGCGTCGCCACCGTCGTGGCGCTCTTCTTCAGGGTGTAGACCGTGCTGGCCGTGGCCGCCGTCTGCGCCTTGGCCGTGATCCCCGACGCGGCCGTGACCGTGAAGGCGTAGGGGCTGGGCGGCGCCGGAACGACCTGGTTCGCGGCCGTGGTGGAGATGGAGAAGCCGACGCCCTTGGCCGGGACGAACGGCGTCGACCCGGACGGCCAGAGCCGCGGGGTCATCAGGTTCAGCTTGTCGCGGATCGACAGGGCGAGGTCGTTGATCCGCGCGACCAGCGTCGCCACGGCAGGCTCAGCTCAGGCCGGTGGTGAAGGTGGTGACGAAGTTGGTGTCGGCCGCGCCGATCTCGGCCGCGCCGTAGGCGTCGATGTTGGCCTTGGCCTGCGCCTGCTGGCCGGCGGTGAGCGTCTGGGCGGCGTCGAAACGCACACGGTTGCCGAGGGCGGTGGTGACGGTGCTGGCGAAGGCCGGATCGTCGTTGATTGCGTCCGCCAGCTCCTTCAGCGTGTCGAGGGCGGCGGGCGCGCCGCTGAGGACGCCGTTCAGGGCGGCCGTGATCTGCGCGTTGATCTTCGACGCCGAGTAGGTGGTGGCCGTCGCGTTCGGCGAGGTGTCGTCGATCGGCGCGCCGGACGAGGCCTGGGCCGCCGTGATGGCCGCCTTCAACTCGTTCACCGCCGCGACGAGGTTGCCCTTCGCGGTGGTGTTCAGCGCCGAGAGGTCGGCGACGTTGCCGTTGATCAGGACCCTGTGGGCCTTCAACTCGGTGGCGATCCGGGTCGCCAAGTCCGAGATGCGGGAGACGAGAGTGGCCATGGCGTGTCCTTCAGATCAGGCGGTTGTCGAAGATCAAGGTGAGGTCGCCGGGATCGCCGGCCCCGTCGCCGGGCTGCCCGCTGGCGCCGGGAGCGCCCTGCAGGCTGGCGAGGAAGGCGGCGGGGGCGCCCGCGTGGCCGGCGGCGAGCCAGAGCTGGTAGGCGCTGGCGCCGGCCGGCCCGTCTCCCGTCTCCACCACCTCGACCTCGGCCGGGCATTCGACGACGAGCGGCGCGGCGTCGGCCTCGATGACGTGGAGGAGCGCGTCGGTCTCGACGACGTGCACCGTCACGGCGTCACCACCACGATCCCGCGCAGCTCGGTCCAGCCGCCGGCGTCGTCCTGCCGCTGCAGCTTCAGCTGGTAGCGCCCCGGGGCGAGGGCCGCCGTCTCGTCGTCGGTCAGGCGCAGGCCCAGGCGGTTGGCCTCGATCAGCACGCGGCCGCCGAGGACGGCCAGCGCCAGCGCCGGCGTCGCCGAGCCCGAGGGCGTCAGCCAGGCTCGGCCTTGCTGCAGGAGGCGCGGAACGGTGCGCGCCCTGTCGCGCCAGTAGAGCACGTCCCAAGCCCAGGGCAGGCCCCGCACGATCTCCTGCTCGGCCGCGAGGTTGGTCACGCCTCACCCCCATCATCCGCGTCGTCGCCGCCGTAGTCGGCCGCGGCGTCGCCCGGGCTGTCGGCCGACAGGCCGTCCACCGTGCCCTTCGCCTCCGTGCGGGCGCCGCGGCGGGAGAAGTCCCAGGTGTGTTCCACGGCGCAGAGCAGCCACCGGCCGGCCACGCCTTCGCGCAGGCCGGTGAGAACCACCGCCCGGCCGGCGCCCAGGTCGGCGCGGCCGGCCGCCGTCTCGAAGGAGACGCCGTGCCCCGCCCGCTTGAGCCGGCGGTGGTGTCCGTGGGCGGCCGCCTTGGCCGCCGCCGCGTCGCGGTGCACGTGGCGCAGGGTGACGGTGGGGTCCTGGTCGCCCGCGGTCTCGTAGACGAGCCGGGCGCGGGCGTGGTCGTAGTGCGAGGCGCGCACCCGGCCGGCCTTGGGGCGGTCCACGTCCGTGGCGCGCCACGACAGGAGCTCTTCGCGCGCCAAGGCGATCTCGGGCAGGGCGGCGCCCGACGCCGACACGGCCCGCCCCTGGGGTGCGAAGATCAGCTTGCCGCCCTTCACGCTGGCGATGGCGTCGTGCCGGCGGCCGAGCCGCGTCACGAGGTGGAGGTCCGACTCTCCCGTCTGGTCGAGATGGTCCACCACCACGCCGGCCAGGTCGGGGTGGACGGCGGCGGCCAGCCCGTTGTCGGCCGCCAGGCGACCGACCATCGCGCCCAGCGTCGTCGCGCGAAAGCTGCGGCTGCGGTGGCTCTTGAGCGTGGCGCGCACGTCGGCGGCCTTGGCGCGCACCACGATGCGGTCACCGCCCTCGCCGCCCTCGGGATCGGAGGCGTCCACGGTGAAGCGCCCCTGCCGGTGCAGCTCGGCGTCTGCGTAGCCCAGCTGCAGGTCCAGAACCGCGCCGTGGCGCGGCAGGGCGATGGCGTTGTCCCTGTCGTCGAGCTCCAGGACGAGCTCGTCGGCCGAGTGGTCGGTCTGAGTGGTCACCTTGATCGTGAGGAGCCGCCTGCGCAGCACCTCCGTCTGGTCCTGGTCGCCCGCGGTGATCTGGAAGTCGGGGATCAATCCCACAGCAGCACCTCGCCGGCCGCCGCAGGAAGCGTGAGCTCGGGCAGGACGACCACCACGCCCCGCGCCAGCACGGGGCCGAGCGACGGGAGGTGCGGGTTGGCGTCCAGCACCGCCTCCGTCGTCCCGGCGGTGCGCCCGTAGGCGGCCAGGGCGAGCCGGTCGACCGTGTCGCCGTCCACGGTGGTGACGGTGCGGGCCATCAGTCCTCGCCCGCCGCGCCGAGGTGGATGGCGAAGCCCTGACGCAGCGGCACGCCGTTGCGCAGGTGGTGGGTGGCCTCCTCCTCCACGCGCTCGATGACGAAGCGGCCCCAGACGCCGCCGACGCCGTCGGTGAGGAGCTGCGCCTTCTTCTCGCGCGCCAGGTCGCGGAAGCCCTGCACCCGGCCCACCCCGCCCGCGAGCTCGGGATAGACGACGCCGCGGATCTCGATCGTCTCGTCCTCGCCCAGGATCTGGCGCGCGGTGGGTGCGCCCGCGCGGTCCAGGCGGGCGACGCGCATGTCCAGCACCCGGCGCAGCTGCTGGAAGGCGCTCTCCTCCACGCTGAAGCGGACGGTGCCGAGGGTCATCAGGACCTCGCTCACCCGTCCGCCCCGTCGTGCAGGGCGCGATGCTGGCCGCCCTGGCCGAGCCGGTGCAGCTCGGCGGCGGTCTTGCGCGCGTCCACGGGGTTCTGGACGTGGAAGTGCTGCTCGACGTGCACGGGCACACGCCCGGCGGGTGCGGCGGGCGTGGGCGCGGCGCCGGCCGGGGCCGCGAGGTGCAGGCCGGCGAGGCGCGTGGCGAAGACGGTCTCGGCGGTGGCGACCGCGCCCAGCGCCCGGGCGTGCGCCAGCATGGCGGCGGCGTCGGCCGAGAGCGACCGTGCGAAGGCGACGAGCTCGGCCACGGGGGCGTGGGGCGGCGGCTCCCCGCTGGCGGGCGTGGTGCGGCCAGTGGGGAGGGCGGCGGGCGTGGTGAAGCTGGCCCCCCGAGACGCCTGCAGCCTGGCGTAGGCGCGCTGCGCCATGGCCCGGTCGCCGGTCAGCCAAGCCAAGGCGCCCGCGCCGTACGTCTCGTTGTTCCGCTTTGTGTCGCGGACCAGCCCGGGCACGAACATGACCTCAGCGAGCGGAGCCCGGGCCAGGGCTCCGCCCAGCCGGCCTAAGAGCGCGAACCGCCCCGCCGTCCCCGCAGCGGCCTCCGCAGCCCCGCCGC
>CAXSHO010000015.1:6436-32198 GCA_964237305.1 uncultured Caulobacteraceae bacterium | reverse complement strand
GCCCGAGTGGTGGCGGCCACGAGCGTGAATGGCGCGAGGTCGATGCGCACGGAGCGGGCGCTCGGCCCCTCGCCGATCACGAGGTCCAGCACGTGGTCCTCCATGGCGGGGTAGAGGATCTCCTCCACCGCGGCGGGCAGGCGGTGGATCTCGTCGATGAAGAGCACGTCGCGCGGCTCGAGGTTGGTGAGGATGGCCGCCAGGTCGCCCGCCTTGTTCAGCACCGGCCCGGCGGTGGCGCGGAAGTTCACCCCCAGCTCGCGCGCCACGATCTGCGCCAGCGTGGTCTTGCCGAGGCCGGGGGGCCCGAACAGCAGCACATGGTCCAGCGCCTCGCCCCGGGCGCGGGCGCCCTCCACGAACACGCGCAGGTTCGCCTTGAGCGGCTCCTGCCCGAAGAACTCGGCCAAGGTCTGCGGCCGCAGCGCCTTGTCGGCGGCCTCTCTGGCGTCGGCGGAGACGAGGCGGGTCATCCTCGTCCTCCCCCGCTTGCGGGGGAGGGGGACCGCCGAAGGTGGTGGAGGGGGTCACCCGACCTCGGACGTGGGGCCACCCCCTCCGTCACGGCGCTGCGCGCCGCGCCACCTTCCCCGAGATCGGGGGAGGACGAAAGGTGGCCCGTCATCACCGCGCGCTCTCCTGCAGCGCGGCCTTGATCAGCGCGGGTAGCTCGACGTCTGGGCCGAGGCGGGCGGCGGCGGCGTCCACTGCGCGTCGGGCGACGGGTTCGGCGAGGCCCAGGCCCATCAGCGCCGCGGTGGCCTCGCCGCCGATCCCGACGGGGACCGGGGGCGCGCCGCCGGTCGGGCCGGCCTCGCCCAGGACGGGCGAGCCCAGGGGCTTGCCCTTCAACTCGGTGACGATGCGCACGGCCAGCTTCGGCCCCACGCCGTTGGCCCGGCCCACCGCCGCCTTGTCGTCGCGCAGCGCCGCCGCGGCCAGCTCGCCGGGGGGGAGCACGTCCAGCACCGCCAGCGCCGCCTTGGGCCCGACGCCCTGGATGGCGGTGAGGGCGCGGAAGGCGCGCTCGTCGGAGCGGAGGAAGCCGTAGAGGGTGGGGCCGTCGCCCTCCGTCCAGCGCGTCTCCACCTGGACGACCACCGCCAGGCCGGGCTGCAGCCGGTCGAGCGTGCGCGCGCCCATGCGCACCACGTGACCCACGCCCGCCACGTCGATCAGCGCCCCGTCGGCCTCCACCTCCGCCACCTCGCCGCGCAGGCGCCCGATCACGCGGCCGCGCCCTGCAGGCGGGCTGTGGCGGCGCGCAGGTGGGCGTGGGTGATGGCGACGGCCAGGGCGTCGCAGGCGTCGGCCCCCGCTTCGCCCACGCCGGGCAGCAGGCGGCGCACCATGAAGCCGACCTGCCTCTTGTCCGCCCCGCCCGTGCCGGTGACGGCCTTCTTGACGGTGACGGTGTTGTACTCGGCCACCGGCAGCCCCGCCCGGGCGGGGGCCAGCAGCGCGCAAGCCCGGGCTTGGCCCAGGAGCAGGCTGGAGCGGCCGTTGCTGTTGACGAACACCTCCTCCACCGCCGCCTCGTCCGGGGCGTGAGCGGCCACCACGTCGCAGATCGCGTCCAGCAGGCGGGTGAGCCGCTCGGCCATCGGCAGGGCGTCGGCCACCGCGATCGTCCCGTGCGCCACCAGCGACAGGCGCGAGCCCGCGCACGCCACGACGCCCCATCCGGTGCGGCGCAGGCCGGGGTCCAGGCCCAGGATGCGGAGGGGCGTGTTCGTCATGTGTTCCCGCTGCACTCTCGCGCCGTTCGCGGACGAGGGGAAGCGGCCGACCCGGTTGACGGGCGGTTAAGACGGGCCGGGCCGACGGTCGCCCGCCGGCCCTCCCCGCGTCTTCAGTAGTAGTTTCCGACCACCACGTCGGCGATGATCCCGCTGGCCAGCGCCGTCAGCAGGAACCGGCCGTCGGGCCCGTAGGTCCAGCGATAGCCGCGGGGTGCGCCGCGCAGGCCGTAGAAGTAGGGGTCCTGCACGTAGTAGCCGCGGTAGGCGACAGGCACCCGGTCGCCCCGGCCGTAGGCGCGCCACGACGGGTCGTAGCGGCGATAGCCGTAGCCCGGCGCGTACCAAAAGCCCTGGCGGCGGCCGTTGAACCCGCGGAACTCGGCCCGGTCGCGCCACGTCTCGGCGCGGTTGCGGTCGTAGCGGAGGTCGCGGTTGTCCTGGCGCAGTTCGCGGCGGTCGCGGTTCAGCTCACGCGCCTCGCCGCGGTCGACATAGCCGTCGCGGGTGGCGCGGCGGGCGTCCTGGTTGAAGTCGCGCCGGTCCTCCTGGCGCTCCTGCCGGTCGCGGCGGACCTCGCCATACGGCTGGGCGGAGGCGGCGAGGGGGGCGGCCACGGTGGCGAGCGCCACGGCGGCGAGAAGCAGGCGTTTCATCGGGTGGAGTCCTTCTGCGGCGGCCGGAGCGGGGAGCGCCGACCTCGAAGCACCTTGCCGTCGACGCGCTGAACCCGCCTTGAACGCTCCCGCTCAGCTTCCGTTCAGCTTCAGCCGCCGCCCACCTCGGCCAGGTCGGCGCCCTCCAGGTCGGCGTTCATGAAGACGTTCTGCACGTCGTCGTCGTCGTCCAGGGCGTCCACGAGCTTGATCAGCCCCACCGCGTCGTCGCCCTGCACCGGCGTCTCCGACTTGGGCCGCCACACCACGCCGGTGGACTTGGGCGAGCCGAAGCGGGCCTCCAGCGCCTCGGCGGTGGCGTGGAGGTCCTCGAAGGTGGTCCAGACGGTGTGGACGGGGGCGTAGTCGTCGTCCACGTCGGCGGCGGTGTCGCTCTCGACGTCCTCCGCCCCCGCCTCGACGGCGGCCTCCATCACCTCGTCCTCGCCGCCGACGGCCAGGGGCAGCTCGATGCGGCCCATCCGGTCGAACATGAAGCTGACGGAGCCGGACTCGCCCAGGTTCCCGCCGTTCTTGCTGAACAGCGAGCGGACGTTGGCGGCGGCGCGGTTGCGGTTGTCGGTGAGCACCTCCACGATCAGGCCCACGCCGCCGGGGCCGAAGCCCTCGTAGCGGATCTCCTCGAAGGTGTCGGTCTCGCCGCCGGACGCCTTCTTGATGGCGCGCTCGATGTTGTCGCGCGGCATGGACTCGGCGCGGGCGTTGGCCATGGCCAGGCGCAGGCGGGCGTTGGAGGCGGGGTCGGTCCCGGCCGGGCCCTTGGCGGCGATGGTGATGTCGCGGCTGAGCTTGGAGAACAGCTTGGAGCGCTTCTTGTCTTGCGCGCCCTTGCGGAACTGGATGTTCTTGAACTTTGAGTGGCCGGCCATGCTGCAGCTGTTGTCGATCGAGGGAGGCGCGCCTTCTAGCCGCCGCGCCCCCGCCGCGCCAGTTCACGCCGAGGACGGCCCGGAACCGCGCGGCGGCTTGGCTGTTGCGGGTGGGACTGCGGGAGGCCTGACATGACGACGCGCTACGCTCCCGACCTCGCGCCCGAGCTGGAGCCCAAGGTCGTCCACTGGCAGCCGGCGCACCGCACGCACACGGGCTCCACCGGCGGCTACCTGAGCTGGACCGGAGTGATGGTGGCGGTGGCGCTGGGCGTCCTGGCGGCGAGCGTGCTCGGGGCGATGGCGGCGGGCCGGTCGGGCGGCGGACGCGGCCGCTTGCGCCTGGTGGACGGGCTGGGGCTCGACGGGCTGCAGCTGAAGCGCCGACCCTTCTAGAGCCGCTCCAGCCCCAGCGCCTGCACGAGGTCGCCCGCCGCCAGCGCGCCCGCCCCCGCCGGCCTGCGGATCAGGGCGTCGGCGGCGGCGAACACGGCCACGAGCGAGGAGTCCTGGTCCGGGAAAAGGTGGGCGCGCATGCACCCGTCCTCCCCCGCCTCCAGCCTCGCGCGCATCCAGTGCTCGCGCGGGCCGGTGGCCTCCAGCGCCTCCGCAAGCCGCACCGGGCGCAGCGCAAAGGCGGGATCGGCGCCCTGCCAGGTGAGGAGCAGCGGCCGCAGGAACAGCTCGGCGCAGACCAGGGCGGAGGCGGGGTTGCCCGGCAGGCCCAGCACGCGCCGCCCGTCCGCCAGCCGCCCGAACCAGGTGGGCTTGCCGGGCCGCACCGCGACGCTCCCCACCGTCATCTCCAGCCCCAGGCGGCCCAGCGCGGGCTTGACAAGGTCGTGGTCGCCAACCGACGCGCCGCCCACGGTGACGACGAGGTCGCATCGCACCCCGTCCACCGCCGCGACGATGGCGGCCTCGTGGTCGCGGGCGGGCTTGAGCCGAACGGGATCGCCGCCCCAGGCGCGGGCGCGGGCGGCGAGCGCCGGGCCGTTGGACTCGAAGATCTGGTGCGGCCCGGCATCCGCCCCCGCCTCCACGATCTCCTCGCCCGTGGACAGGATCGCCACCCGCGGGCGCGGCGCGACGACCAGCTCGCCCCACCCGGCGGAGGCGGCGAGCGACAGCCGCCACGGGTCGATCCGGCCGCCGCGCGCCAGGAGCACGTCGCCCGCGCGGAAGTCGCCGCCGCGGGGGCGCACGTGGCGGGTGGCCCCCGCCGGCGAGAGGCGCACGCGGTCGCCGTCGCGCTCGGCCTCCTCCTGCATCACCACCCGGTCGGCGCCTGCGGGCACGGCGGCGCCTGTGAAGACCCGCACGGCCGCCCCGGGCTTAAGCACCGCGTCGAGGGGGTGGCCGGCGGCGCTCTCGCCCTGCACGCGCAACGCGGCGCCCGCGGCGAGGTCGGCGTCGCGCACCGCCCAGCCGTCCATGGCCGAGGCGTCGTAGGGCGGCTGGTCGCGGCGGGCGCGCACGTCCTCGGACAGGACGCGGCCGATCGCCTCGGCCAGGGGGACGCGCTCGGCCGGGCCGGGCGCCACGCCCGCCGTCATCCGCGCCCGCGCCTCCTCGACGGTGAGCAGCTTCACGGCTCGGCGCGCCAGTCGCCCGACGCCCCGCCGGACTTCTCCAGCACGCGCACGCCCTCGATCCGCATGCCGCGGTCGGCCGCCTTGAGCATGTCGTAAAGCGTCAGGCAGGCGACGGAGACGGCGGTGAGCGCCTCCATCTCCACGCCGGTGGGGCCGGTGGTGCGCACCCGCGCCATGACGCCCAGGCCCGACCCGTCGGGCGAGGGCGCCACCACCACCTCGACCTTGGAGAGCGCCAGCGGGTGGCACAGGGGGATCAGCTCGGCGGTGCGCTTGGCGGCCATGACGCCCGCCAGTTCCGCCACCGCCATGACGTCGCCCTTGCGCGCCCGGCCCTCCAACGCGAGCGCCAGCGTCTCGGACGCCATGACCAAGCGCCCCTCCGCCCGCGCCTCGCGCGCCGTGGCGGGCTTGTCGGACACGTCCACCATGCGGGCGCGGCCGTCGGCGTCGATGTGCGTCAGCCCGCTCACGCCGCGGCGGGCTCCGCGGACGCCGCCTGCCACAGCTCCAGCTTCACCCCGTCGGGATCGAGGATCCAGGCGAAGCGGCCGTAGGGCTCGTCCTGCGTCCCCAGGATCTCCACGCCCTCCGCGCGGACGCGGGCCAGCATGGCGTCCAGGTCGTCCACTACGAAGTTGACCATCACCGGGACGCCGGAGGGCGCGAAGTAGATCGTGTCGGCCGGAAAGGGGCTCCAGACGGTGACGCCGCCCGGAGGCAGCGGCGGGAACATCACGCCGTGGGGCGTGGCCTCGAACCCCAGCACGCGGGCGTACCAGGCCTGCGTGGCGGCCGTGTCCCCAGCCTTGAGGAAGACGCCGCCGATCCCGAGCACCTTGGCCATGATCAAGTCTCCAGCAGGCGGGGCATGATCTCCACCAGGTTGCAGGGGGCGTGGCGGCTGTCGAGCTGCGGGCCGATCACGTCCCACCCGTCGCGGCAGGCGCCGTTCGAGCCCGGCAGGCAGAAGACGAACACGCGCCCGACCAGCCCCGCGACGGCGCGGCTCTGCAGGGTGGAGAGCCCCACCTTGCCGTAGCTGACGAGGTGGAAGATCACGGAGAAGCCGTCGATCCGCTTGTCGAACATGGGCTCCAGCGCCTGGGGGGTCACGTCGCGCCCCGTCAGGCCCGTGCCGCCGGTGGTGAGGATCACGTCGACCGCCCCGTCCTCCACCCAGGCCGCCACCTGCTCCTCGATGGCGCCCACGTCGTCGCGCACCAGGGCGCGGCCGGCGAGCGTGTGGCCCGCCGTGGTCAGCCGCTCCACCAGGATGTCGCCGGAGGTGTCGGAGGCGAGATCGCGGCTGTCGCTGACGGTGAGCACCGCGATGCGCACGGGGGTGAAGGCCCGGGCCTCGTCGATGCGGCCGCCGGGGGTGAGCACGCCGGGGCGCGGGTCGGCGGCGCCCGGCGCGGAGGGGTGCGGGTTGTGGACGGGTTCGGGCATCACGCGGGCTCCGGCCGGGCGGAGGCGTCCCAGCGCGCGGCGTCGTCATAGTCCCCTGGACGGGGCGTGATCCAGCGGGAGCCCGTGGCGGTGTGCTCCCGCTTCCAGAAGGGCGCGCGGGACTTGAGGAAGTCCATCATGCGGTCGGCCCCAAGGAAGGCCTCGCGGCGGTGCGCGGCCGCGGCGGCCACGAACACGATCGCTTCGCCGGGCGCGATACGGCCCGTGCGGTGGACGATCCGCAGGTCGAGGAGGTGGTGCGCGGCCGCGACCTGCGCCGCCTCCGCCGCGATCGCGGCCTCCGTGAACCCGGGATAGGCCTCCAGCTCCAGGGCGAAGACGCCGTCGTCGCGGCGGCACAGGCCGGTGAAGCTGACCACGCCGCCGATGTCGTCACGCCCGGCGAAGTCGGCGAGCTCCGCGGCGGGGTCGAAGGCGGCGGCGACGAGGCGGACGCTCACCCGCCGCTCATCGGAGGAAGGAAGGCCACCTCCGCCCCGGACGCCAGCGCCGCGTCGCCGCGCACCAGCGCGCGGTCCACCGCCGCCTGCACGCCCGGGCCGCCCAGCGCCTCGCCCAGCGCCGGGTCGTCCGCCGCCAACCGGGCGCGGAGGTCGGCGAGGGTGGGGGCGGCCACCTCGCGCTCGCGCCAGCCCGCCACGTCCTGCAGGGGACCGAACAACAGCACCCGCGCCATCAGCCGCCCGTCACGCTCATGTGCCGCGCCACGGCGGGCGCGCCGCCCAGGCGGAAGTCGTGCGCCCGGGGCTTGGCCGCCACCGCGCCGCGCACCAGCGCCGCCAGCTCGCCGTCGGTGGCGCCCTCGCGCAGGGGGCCGCGCAGGTCCACGGCGTCCTCGTGGCCCAGGCAGGTGTGGAGCACGCCGACGGCGGTGAGGCGCACCCGGTTGCAGGTGTCGCAGAAGGTGTGGGTCATGGGCGTGATCAGGCCCAGCCGCCCGCCGGTCTCCTCCACGCGCAGCCAGCGGGCCGGCCCGCCCGTGTCGTGCGCCATCGGCGTCAGCGTCCAGTCGGCGGCGAGCGCGTCGCGCACGGCCTGCAGCGACAGGTGCTGGTCGGTGCGGTCGGCCTCCACCTCGCCCAGGGGCATGGCCTCGATGAAGGTGAGGTCCAGCCCCCGCCCGTGCGCCCACGCCACCATGGCGGAGAGCTCGCGGCGGTTGTCGCGGGCCAGCGCCACCGCGTTGACCTTCACGCGCAGCCCGGCGGCCTGCGCCGCGTCGATCCCCGCCAGCACGCCCGCGAGATCGCCGCCGCGGGTGAGGCGGCGGAAGGTGTCGGGGTCCAGGCTGTCCAGGCTGACGTTCACCCGCCGCACGCCCGCCGCCGCCAGGGCGGGGGCGAAGGCGGCCAGGCGCGTGCCGTTGGTGGTGAGGGTCAGCTCGTCCAGCCCGCGTCCCGGGCCGGAGCCGAGCCTGGCGCCCAGCCGCTCCACCAGCCGCCCGACGTCCTTGCGCACCAGGGGCTCGCCGCCCGTGAGCCGGAGCTTGCGGGCGCCCAGGTCGATGAACACGCCCGCCAGCCGCTCCAGCTCCTCCAGCGACAGAACCTCCGCCCGGGGGAGGAAGCGCATGCGCTCGGGCATGCAGTAGACGCAGCGGAGGTCGCACCGATCGGTCACCGAGAGGCGCAGGTAGCGGATCGTGCGGCCGAAGGCGTCGGCCAGCGGCGCGGGGGCGGCGGGCGCGGGAGCGGCTCCGGGAGCGGGTCCGGCGGCCACGGGCGCGCTGGCCGGGAACGACGGGGCGTCGTAAGGCGTCATGGTCGCACGGCCTTAGCACACGGCGGCGGATCGCACCCGATGACCACGTCCTCCCCCAGCCCCGAATACCACGCCGTCGTGCTGGCGGCCGGGGCGGGAACGCGCTTCGGGGGCGGCAAGCTCCGCGCGCCGTACGCGGGGCGGCCGCTGATCGCCTCGGCGGTGGCGGCCGCGTGCGCCTCGCCCGCCGCCAGCGTCACGGTGGTCACGGGGGCCGATCCCGAGGTGGCGGAGGCGGCGCGGTGCGACTGCGGCCGGCCGCTTCTCGTCGTGCAGGCGCTGGACTGGTCGGAGGGGATGGCGGCGTCGCTGCGGGCGGGCTTCAGCTCGGCCTCCGCCAACGCCGCGGGGGTGTTCGTCTTCCTGGGCGACATGCCCCGCGTGCCCCACGACGTCGCCGGGCGGCTGGCGGAGGCGCTCGCGGGCGGCGCGCAGGCGGCGGCGCCCGTGCACGGCGGCCGGCGGGGGCACCCGGTGCTGGTCGGTCCCGTCCTCGCCGCCGCGGTGACGAAGCTCGCGGGCGACGAGGGGCTGAACGCGGTGCTGGAGGGGCTGGGCGACAAGCTCGCCCTGGTGGAGACCGACGACGACGGCGTGCTGTTCGACGTGGACACCCCCGACGCGCTGCGGGGCTGACGGGGGCCGATGGACGCCTTCCCCGCCTTCGTGCCCCTGGCGGGCGCGCGCGTGGTGGTGGCGGGCGAGGGCGAGGCCGCCGACGCCAAGGCTCGGCTGTTCGACGGCTCCCCCGCCGAACTCGTGCGCGTGGCGGGAGAGGCGGCGCTCGATCCGGCCGCCTACGCGGGCGCGCGGATCGTGTTCGTGGCGGGGGACGAGGCCTGGAGCCGCGCGGCCGCCGACGCCGCGCGGGCCGCGGGGGCGTGGGTCAACGCGGTGGACCGGCCGGAGCTGTGCGACTTCAACACGCCTGGCGTCATCGACCGCGGCGCCGTGGTGGGCGCGGTGGGCACGGTCGGCGCCGCTCCCGTGCTGGCCGTGCGCCTGCGCCAGGAGATCGAGGCGCGCTGGCCCCGCGGGCTGGGCGGCGTGGCGGAGCTGATGCGCGCCCTGCGCCCGGCGATCCGGGAGGGCGCGGCGGACTGGGCCGAGCGCCGTCGGCTGCTCGCCGCGCTGATGCGGGGGCCGTGGGCGGAGGCGGCGCTCGACCGCCGGCCTGCGGAGGCGGAGCGGCTGGCCCGCGCGGCGCTGGAGGCGGGGACGTTGGGGAAGGCCGCCGGTGCGATCCTCCTGGTGGCGGTCCCCAATCCCGCCGACCTCCTGACGCTGCGCGCGGCGCGCCTCCTGGGAGCGGCGGACCGGCTGGTGCTGGCCGGAGCGGTCGCGCCCGAGGTGCTGGACCTCGCCCGCCGCGACGCGCCCCGGGAGCCGTGGACCGGCGACACGGCGCCTCTTCTCGCCGCCCTGGCCGCGCGCGAGATCACCGCGGTGGCGGGATCGGTGGCCACCGTGGGCGCCGCGCTGGACGCCGCCGGCCTGCCCTGGTCGCATGCCTGACGACCTCCGGCCCGGCGAGCGCGTGCGCTGGACGGAGCACGGGCGCTGGTTCTCGGGCCGCGTCGTCCGGCGGGTGACGCACGACCTCGTCATCAAGGGCCGCCGCCTCCTGGCCAGCCCGGCGGCCCCGCGCTGGCTGGTGGTCACCGCGGCGGGCGACCGTGCGGCCCACCCGCCGGGGGCCGTCCGCCGGCTGGAGGCGGACGACCCTCGGCAGGGCGACCTGTTCGCCCCGCCCGAGGGCGCCGGCCGCGCCGGGAGGGACTGAGCCCTACTTGGGCGACGTCATGTTGCCCGAGCTCATGTTCCCTGAGGACATGGAGCCCGACGACATGGAGCCCGACGACATGGACCCGGACTTCATGGCGCCCGACGACTTCTTCATGGACTTCTTCTTCATGGGCTTCTTCATGGGGGTGTCGGACTTCATGGATCCCGAGCTCATGTTGCCCGAGCTCATATTGCCCGACGACATGGTTCCTTGGGCCAGGGCCGGAGCGGCGACCAGCGCCGCGGCGGCCGCGAGGGTGACGATCTTCAGCATGGAGGCGTTTCCTTATGGCCGCGGTTCGCGGCGCGAGAGCGTCCGCCCGAAGCGGGGAAGCGGCAAGCGCAAATGAGAGGGGGCGGCGCGCTCAGGCCAGCTTGATCTCGCGCAGCCGCTCCTGGAGGTAGCCGTCGGCGGTGATCGGCTCGGGATGGCGGTCGGGACGGTCGGGCGTGACCGCGCCCGGCAGCGTGCGGATGAGGTAGTCGGAGGCGAAGTGCAGGAAGAAGGGCGTGGAGTAGCGCGCCACGCCGCGCCGCTCGGGCGCGGGGTTCACCACGCGGTGGCTGGTGGAGGGCAGCACGTGGTTGGTCAGCCGCTGCAGCATGTCGCCGATGTTGACCACGATGGAGCCCGCCGGCGGATTCACCGCCAGCCACGAACCGTCGCGCTCCTTCAGCTCCAGCCCCGCCTCCTCCGCGCCGAGGAGCAGGGTGATGACGTTGATGTCCTCGTGCGCTCCGGCGCGCACGTGCGGCCCGGTCTCGCCCACCGGCGGGTAGTGCAGGAGCCGCAGCACGCTGTTGCCGTGGTCGACGGTGGTGGCGAAGAAGTCGTCCGCCAGGCCCAGGTGGTGGGCGATGGCGCGCAGGATGCGGTTCCCCAGCGCGTCCAGCGCGTCGTAGAAGGCCAGGAGGTGCTCGCGGAAGCCCGGCGGGCGGGCGGGCCAGACGTTCGGGGGCATGTGGTCGCGGAAGCGGTGGCCGTCGGGCAGCTCGCGGCCCACGTGCCAGAACTCCTTCAGGTCGAAGTGCTCGGCGCCCTTGGCGGTCTCCACGCCGAAGGGGGTGTAGCCGCGCTGGCCCTGCGCGCCCGCCACGCGCGTCTCCATCTTCTCGTCCGTGGGGAGCGCGAAGAAGGCCTTGGTGTCGGCCAGCGCCGCATCGACCACCGCCTGCGGCAGGCCATGGTCGCCCACCACGGCGAAGCCGTAGCGCTCGAAGGAGGCGCCCAGCTCGGCCGAGAAGCGGTCGAAGTCGGCGTCGTAGAGGGTGAAGGAGACGGGGGGGATGGTCACCGATCAAGGCCTCTGGCGGGAGGGGGCGCGGCTTTCTAGCCCCTCGCGCCCCCGCCCGCGAGGGGGCGCCTCAGTGTCCGCCGCCCCCGGCGCGCGCGCCGGGCCGCGGGCGCGGCGCGATCCAGGCGAGCGAGCCCGCGAAGAAGAGGGCCAGGGCGATGATCAGGAACATCCTGTCGGTGGCCACCATCACCGCCTGCGTCTGCACCAGCCCCTCGAACTGGCGCACCGCCTGCCCGGCCGACAGGCCGGCGCCCTGCAGCGTGTCGATCGCCCCCTGGAAGCCTCCGCCCTGGTTGAGGATGCCCACGCGCGCGCTGTCGGTGGCGTCGTCCCACGCGGTGGTGGTGATCGACACGCCGAAGGCGCCGGCGGTGGTGCGCACGAAGGAGATCAGCCCCGCGCCGCTCGCCACCTCGTTCGGCGGGAGCGAGGCGGTGCCCAGCGTCATGAGCGGGATGAAGAAGAAGGGGATGCCCAGCCCCTGGAGGAACTGCGGCAGGGCGAGGTGGCTGAACGGCGTCTGCGAGGTGAAGCCGGACCGCCACAGCATGGTGGCCGCCATCCAGCTGATGCCGAATGTGATCAGCAGCCGGGGGTCCACCTTGCCCACGATGCGGCCCACGATGGGCGAGAACACGATGGCGAGCACGCCTCCGAAGGCGGTGGCCCGGCCGGCCCAGGTGGCGGTGTAGCCGAGGTTGGTCTGCAGCCAGAGCGGCACCAGGACGTTGGCCGAGAAGAAGCAGCCGAACGACACCACCATGATGGCGCAGGCGGTGGCGAAGCTCCGGTGTCGGAACACGCGCAGGTTCACCACCGGGCTCTCGGCCGTCAGCTCCCAGATCAGGAAGGCCGCGAAGCCGACCACGGCCACCACCAGGAGGCACACGATCAGGGGCGAGGCGAACCAGTCCAGCTCCTTGCCCTTGTCCAGCACGATCTGCATGGCGGTGATCCACACGACGAGGAGGCCGAGGCCCACCGTGTCCACCTTGGCGCGCACACCCGGCGTCTCCTTCGGCTTGAGCATGCGGTAGGCGAAGAAGGCGACGACGAGCGTGAAAGGCACGTTGATGTAGAAGATCCACGGCCAGCCGACGTTGTCGCACAGGAAGCCGCCCAGGAGCGGCCCGGCAATGGGCGCGACCACGGTGGTCATCGACCACAGGGCCAGCGCCTGCCCGGCCTGGTGCTTGGGGAAGACGCGCAGCAGGAGCGTCTGGGAGAGCGGGATCATCGGTCCGCCGCACAGGCCCTGGCAGACGCGGAAGAACACCAGCGCGCCCAGCGACGGGGCGAAGCCGCAGAGGAACGAGAACAGGCCGAACAGCAGCATGGCGGTGGTGAACACCCGCACCGTGCCGAAGCGCGTGGCCAGCCAGCCGGTGAGCGGCACGGTGATCGCCTCGGCCACCGAGTAGCTCGTGATCGTCCACGTGCCCTCGGCGGGGGATACGGCGAGGCCGCCCGCGATGTTGGGCACGCTGACGTTGGTGATGGTCGTGTCCAGCACCGACATGAAGTTGGCCAGCGCCAGGAGGAAGCCCACCGTCCACAGCGCGGCGCCGGTGAAGGGCTGGCTGTCGCCGCCCTGCGCCTTCACCGCGGCGGCCTCGCGCCGGGGGTCCTCCACGACGGCGGTGACGGGAGCACCGCCCCCGCCGCCCGCCTGGGTGTTGGCGGGAAGGTCGGTCACCGGGGGACGCCGCCGCCGCGGGTGGAGGACTCCAGGTCGATCTTGGCCTCCATGGAGAGGCCCACGCGCAGCGGATGGGCTCGGAGGTCGCGCGGGTCGAGCGCGATGCGCACGGGCAGGCGCTGCACCACCTTGATCCAGTTGCCCGTGGCGTTCTGGGCCGGGATCACGGCGAAGGCCGAGCCCGTGCCGCCGGCGAAGCCCACGACGCGGCCGCGATAGGACACCTTCTTGCCGTAGAGGTCGCTCGTCAGCTCGGCGGTCTGGCCGGGCTTCACGCGGCTCAGCTGCACCTCCTTGAAGTTGGCGTCCACGTAGACCTTGTCGGTGGGCACCACGGTGAGCAGCGCCGCGCCGGGGGCCACGCGCTGGCCCACCTGCACGTTGCGCTTGGCCACCACGCCGTCGAACGGCGCGCGCAGCGTGGTGCGGGCGAGGTTGAGCTTCGCCACGTCGAGCATCGACTGGGCGGCGGCGACCTCGGGGTTGTCGTCCACGCCCGCGCCCGAGGTGAGGGCGGCCTGCGCCTCCTGCTGGCTGACGGCCTGGATGCGGTTCGCCTGCGCCTGGGCCCCCGCGGCGCGGACGGCCTCCAGGTTGGCGGCGGCGGTGGCGAAGGCGTTCTTCGAGCTGGTCAGCTCCTCGCCCGACACCGCGCCCGAGGCGGCGAGGGCCTGGCGGCGCTGAAGGTCGACCCTGGCCCGCTCCAGGTCCGCCCCGGCGGCGGTGAGCTGCGCCTTGGCCCGCAGGAGGTCGGCGTCGCGCGCGGTGATCTGCGCGCCGAGCGCGCCGTTGGTGGCCAGGTTCTGCCGGACGCGCCGCTGGGCGCGGGCGTACTCGGCCTCCGCCTGTGCCACGGCCAGCCTGGCGTCCGCCTGGTCGATCTCCACCAGGATGTCGCCCGCCTTCACCGCCTCCGTGTCGGCGACGTTCACCGCCAGCACCTGACCCGAGACCTGCGGCGTCACCTGCGCCACGTCCGCCCCCACGTAGGCGTTGTCGGTGGACACCTGGTGCGAGCCCACCAGCAGGTACCAGACGAGGAAGATCACCGCGCCGAGCGCCACCACGGCTCCCAGGCCGGCGAACAGCCGCGCCCTCAGCTTGCCCCGGCGGGCGCCCGGAGCGCCCGCGCCCTGGGCGGCGGCGCCCTGCGGGCCGGCGCCCTGCACGCCCGGACCCTGAGGCCCGGCGCCGTGGATGCCCGCACCCACGCCCGGCCCCGGTCCGGCCCGGGGCGTGTCGCTCATGTCGTCGGCCATGTCGGAGGTCCTTGGAGTTCGGTCAGCGCGCGGCGGTGCGCAGCGGTTGCGCCGCGCGGGGATCGCGGAAGCCGCCGCCCAGCGCGCGCACGAGGTCGACGTCGAGCCCCGCGGCCTGGGCCTGGAGATCGGCCACATTGCGCCGGTTCACCAGCAGCGTCCCCTCCACCGTGAGCACGTTGAGGTAGGGCGCGAGGCCGCCGGTGTAGCGCAGCCGCGCGATCCTGTACGCCTCCTCCGAGGCGGCGAGCGCCTGGCGGGCGTCATTCAGCTCCACCTGCAGGGCCTGCACCCCCGCCGCGGCGTCCGCCACGTCGCGGAGCGCCGTGACCAGCGTGCGGTCGTAGAGCGCCACCGCCTCGTCGTACTCCGCCCGCGCGCCGCGGAGCTGGCCGTTGAGGCGCGCCCCCGCGAAGATCGGCAGGCGGATCGCCGGGCCGAGCGCGCCCACCACGGAGTCGGGCGTCTGCAGGAAGGTGTCGAGCCCCAGCGACGACAGGCCGTAGGAGCCCGTCAGCGAGATGGAGGGGTAGTAGGCCGCCCGCGCCGCCTTGATGCGCGAGGCCGCGGCCTCCGCCCTGGCGCGGGCGGCCGCGAGGTCGGGCCGGCGGCCGATCAGGTCGGTGGTGACGTCCGCCGGCAGGCCGAAGTCCTTGATCCTCAAGGGGGCCGGCCGGGCGATCGCCAGGCCGCGGTCGGGGCCGGCGCCCAGGAGCGCGGCGAGGTAGTGGCGCTGCAGCACGATCTGGCGGTCCAGCGCGTCCACGTCCGCCTGCGAGGACGGCACCCCGCCCTGCGCGGTGGCGAGTTCGCCGCGGGTCTCCAGGCCGTTCAGGAGGCGCTGGCCCACGAGCCGCACCGTCTCGCGCCGGACGCGCACCGCCTCCGCCGCCGCGTCGCGGTCGGCGTACAGCCGGCCGAGCTGGGCGTAGGCGGAGGCCACGGTCGTGGAGAGCTGCAAGGCGGCGGACGCCTGATCCGCCGCCTGCGCATCGGCGAGCGACGTGGCGGAGGCGAGCTGCGCCCGGTTGGCCCCGAAGAAGTCGAGCTGCCAGTCCAGGTCCAGCGTGGCGCGCGTCTGAGTGCGGAAGCCGCCCGGCAGGAAGTCCTTGAAGTTCTCGGGAAAGCCCTGGTTCTTGCTGATCTTGGTGGTCTGGATCGAGCCGGCGCCGCTGAAGTCGGGCAGGCGGTAGGCGCGGTCGCGCTCCGCGGCGGCCTGCGCGCCGCGCACCCGCGCCGCCGCCGCCGCCACGTCGGGCGAGCCGGCCAGCGCCTCGGCGACGAGGGCGTCGAGCTGCGGGTCGCCGTAGGCCGTCCACCATGCATCCGCCGGCCATGGGGATGCGGGCGCCTTGAGGCTCGCGGACGCGGCGTAGGCGCCCGGCGGCCTGGGGACGGGCGCGGCGCCCAGGTCCGGCGCGCAGCCGGCGAGCAGCGCGGCGGAGAAGCCCGCCCCCGCCAGCACCGCCAGGAACGACGGCCGGAACCTCACCTTCAGCTTGCGCATCACCTTCCCCGAACCCACGAAACGGTGGGGCCGCACCGTGGATTGAACCGTACGGTACGGTCAGTTGCGGCGGCATATGCGCCCGTGCTATCGCACCGTCAAGCACTCAACCGTACGGTACGGTCAGAAAACATGTCCGCCGCCACAGCCTTCGTCGAGACCGCCTATACCCCTCGCGCGGGGTCGCGCGACGACCGTCGCCAGGCCATCCTGCGCATCGCGCGGGACGCCTTCATGCGCCAGGGCTACGCGGCCACCTCCATGAGCGCCATCGCCGCCCGGCTGGGGGGCTCCAAGGGCACGCTCTACAACTACTTCCCGTCGAAGGAGGAGCTGTTCGGCGCGGTGGTCGCCGACGAGTGCGACGCCGAGTTCCTGGCCATGACCGACTTCCAGCCCGCCGAGAGCCTGGAGGCGTCGCTGCACCGCTTCGGCGTGGGCTTCCTGCGCTTCGCCCTGTCCGAGACCGCGCTGGGGTTCCAGCGCCTGCTGTCGGCGGAGGCCGAGCGGTTCCCGGAGCTCGGCCGGCTGTTCTACGCCGCGGGCCCAGAGCGCACCCACGCCCGGGTGGCGGAGCTCCTGCGGCGCGCGATGGACTCCGGCGTCCTGCGGCGGGCCGATCCGCAGCTGGGCGCCTCCTTCCTCATCGGCCTCCTGAAGGCGGGGATCCACCAGCGCCGGCTCTGGAACGTGGGGCTCGAGTCGGACGCCGCGGGCGTGGAGGCGCACGTGGACGCGGCCGTGGCGCTGTTCCTGGACGGCGCCCGCGGCTGAGCTTCGGCTTCCGCCCGCCGCCGCCTTCGGCCATAGGGTCGCGGCGATGAAGTTCCTCGACCAATGCAAGGTCTTCGTGCGCTCGGGCGCGGGCGGCGCGGGCGCCGTCTCCTTCCGGCGTGAGAAGTTCATCGAGCACGGCGGCCCGGACGGCGGCGACGGCGGGCGCGGCGGCGACGTGTGGATCGAGGCGGTGGAGGGGCTGAACACCCTCATCGACTACCGGTACCAGCAGCATTTCAAGGCGGAGACCGGCGAGGGCGGCCGCGGGCGCCAGATGCACGGGGCCAACGGCGAGGACGTGGTGCTGCGCGTGCCCGCGGGCACGGAGGTGCTGGACGAGGCCAACGAGACGGTGCTGGTCGACCTGGCCGCCGTGGGCGACCGGGTGCGCCTGGCGAAGGGCGGCAACGGCGGCTTCGGCAACCTCCGCTTCAAGGGGCCGATCAACCAGGCGCCGCGCTTCGCCCTGCCGGGGCAGGAGGCGGTGGAGCTGTGGATCTGGCTCCGGCTGAAGCTGATCGCCGACGCGGGGCTGGTGGGCCTGCCCAACGCGGGCAAGTCCACCTTCCTGGCGGCGGTGAGCGCGGCCAAGCCCAAGATCGCCGACTATCCCTTCACCACCCTCACCCCCAACCTGGGCGTGGTGGACCTCTCGGCGGAGGAGCGGTTCGTGCTGGCCGACATCCCCGGACTGATCGAGGGCGCCAGCGACGGGGCGGGCCTGGGGACGCGCTTCCTGGGCCACGTGGAGCGGTGCGCCGTGCTGGTCCACCTCGTGGACGGGACGGCCGAGGACCCCGCCGCCGCCTGGCGCACCGTGCGCGACGAGCTGTCGGCCTACGGCGGCGGCCTGGCCGACAAGCCCGAGCTCCTCGCCCTCTCCAAGGCCGACGCGCTGGACCCCGAGACCCGGGAGGCCCGCCGCGCCGCCCTGGCGGAGGCTTCGGGGGCGGAGGTGGCGGCGGTGTCCGGCGTCTCGGGCGAGGGCGTGCGCGAGCTCCTGCGCCGGGCGCTGGCCACCGTGCGGAGCACGCGGGCCGACGAGGCGCAGGGGCGCCGCGCCCCCTCCGCCTGGGCGCCCTGAGCGCACGCGGTGTGGGTCGCAGGTCCCGCCCGCCGCCGCGGGCCCGCCGGGCGCCCGGGCGCGCTGCGCGACGGGCTGCACCTGGAGCGCGGCATGCGGGTCGGCCTCCTCGGCGGCTCCTTCAACCCGGCGCATGCGGGTCACGCCCACGTGGCGGAGACCGCGCTGGTGCGGCTGGGGCTGGACGCGGTGGTGTGGCTCGTCTCGCCGCAGAACCCGCTCAAGGGCGCGCACGAGACACGGCCCCTCCCCGAGCGTTTGGCGTCGGCCCGCCGCTTCGCCCGGGGGCCGCGCATGCGGGTGTCCGACGCCGAGACGCGGCTGTCGGTGCGCCACACGGTGGACACCGTGCGTGCGCTGAAGGCCCGCCACCCCGGCGTGCGGTTCGTGTGGCTGATGGGCGCGGACAACCTCCAGAGCTTCCACCGCTGGCGGGGCTGGACGGACATCATGGCCGAGCTGCCCGTGGCGGTGGTGGCGCGGCCGGGGTCGCTCCTGAAGGGGCGCTTCGCCCCCGCCGCCCGCCGCTTCGCCCGGGCGCGCCGCCCGCCGGAGGCCGCCGGCCGGCTGGCCGCGGCCGACGCGCCCGCCTGGACCTTCCTGACCGCGCCCCTGAACCCGGAAAGCTCCACCCGGCTGCGCCACCTGGCCCGCCCGAGGCCTCCGGTGGTTGCGGCCGCGCCCGTGTGATACGATCTCGCCCCTGATGACCTTCG
Organism: uncultured Caulobacteraceae bacterium; assembly: GCA_964237305.1. Lineage (GTDB taxonomy): Bacteria > Pseudomonadota > Alphaproteobacteria > Caulobacterales > Caulobacteraceae > JASLDZ01. The sequence continues at coordinate 13,959 of CAXSHO010000015.1, read as the reverse complement.
CCGAGACCGCCGTCCTGTCCGCCCCCGAGCCGCATCCCGCCGCCCTTGACGCCGAACCGGACGCCCGCGCGATGCAGGAGGTGATCCTCGCCAAGCTGGACGAGGACAAGGCGGAGGACGTGGTGGTGATCGACCTGGAGGGCCGCTCGCCCCTGGCCGACGCCATCGTGGTCGCCTCCGGCCGCTCGCAGCGCCACGTCTCGGCGCTCGCCGACCATCTCCAGCGCGCGCTGAAGGACGCCGGACACGGCCGCGTGCAGGTGGAGGGGCTGCCCCAGGCCGACTGGGTGCTGCTCGACGCCGGCGACGTGATCGTCCACATCTTCCGGCCGGAGGTGCGCGCCTTCTACCAGATCGAGAAGATCTGGTCGGTGGACAGCCCCCACCGCACGCCCGCCGGGCCGGCCTGACCCTCCACGTCCTGATCGCCGCCGTCGGCCGCCTGCGGGGACCGGAGGCCGACCTCGCCCGCGACTACGCCGCCCGCGCCACCGCCGCCGGACGCGCCCTCGGCTTCGGCGCGATGGAGGTGGTGGAGGTGGAGCCCCGCCGCGCAGGCAAGGCCGCCGAGGCCGAGGCGCTGCTGGCGGCCGCCGACGGCGCCCTCCTGGTGGCCTGCGACGAACGGGGCCGCGCCCACGCCTCCCGCCCCTTCGCCGACAAGCTGGCCGGCTGGCGTGACGCGGGGGAGCGCCGCGTCGCCTTCCTGATCGGCGGGGCGGACGGGCTGGACCCGGCCCTCGTCGCCCGCGCCCGCGAGGCGCTGGCCTTCGGGCCGCAGACCTGGCCGCACGCCCTGGCGCGCGCCATGCTGGCCGAGCAGCTGTACCGCGCCGTGACGATCCTGGGCGGATCGCCCTACCACCGCGACTAGATGCGCCGCCGCGCCCTTCTCCTCCTCGTCCCGCCGCTCCTGGCCGCCGCTCCCGCGCCGGACGCCCGGCGTCGGCTGGAGGCGCTGACCGCGCGGGAGGAGGCGCTTTCCGCGCGCATGGGGGCCAACCAGCAGGCGCTGGTGCGGCTCCTGGGCGCGCTGGAGACCCTGCGGCGCGACCCGCCCCCCGCGCTCCTGGTCCGGCCCGACCGGGCGCGGGACGCGGCGCGCGCGGCCATCCTGCTGCAGGCGGTCACGCCCGAGCTGCAACGCCGCGCCCGCGCCTTCTCGGCGCAATCCGCCGAGCTGAAGCGCGTGCGGCGCGAGGCGGCGGAGGCGGGCGAGGCGCTGTTCGCCGCCGAAAGCGCGGCGGCCGACGGCCGCGCTCCTTCCGTCCCCCCGCCGGCGCCCCGACCCGGCGACCTCCTGCCGCCCCCCGCCCCGGAGCGGCCCGTGGCCGCCGCGCCCGAGCGCCTCGCCGTTCCCGTGGGCGGCCCGCCCTCGCACCGCTTCGGCGAGGCGGCGGAGGACGGCCGCACCCGCGGCTGGACCTGGGCCCCGGCTCCCGGCGCCCCCGTCGCCGCCCCCGCCGACGCGGTGGTGGAGCACGCCGGCCCGATCCGCGGCCGCGGCCTGGTGGTGGTGCTGCGGCTGGAGGGAGGCTGGCGGGTGGTGCTGGGCGGGCTCGGCCGGGTCCTGCCCGCGGCGGGGGCGCATGTCCGCGCGGGCGAGCGCCTGGGCGAGGCGGCGGGCGGGCGGCCGCTGCTGCTGGAGCTGCGCCGCGGGACGGAGCCGGTGGACCCGGGGCCTGCGCTGGCCGCTCGCTGAGCGCCGCGTCTGTCAGATGCGCTTCACCCCAGCGCCGCCAGCACCGTCCCGGCGGCCGCCCATCCCGTCTCATAGGCTCCATGCGCGGACGAGTAGGCCGTGCGCGAGCACGCCTCCCCCGCGAAGGCGAGCCGCCCTCCGTCCACCGGTGCCGCCAGCCGGGCCCTGTCGTGCGTCCGTCCCGGCAGGGCGTGGCTGTAGGCGCCGCGCGCGCACGGGTCGACGCTCCATTCGGTGACGGCCAGGGGCCGCAGCCGCGCGCGCCAGGACGAGCCGAGCGCGTCGGCCATCCAGCCGATGCAGGCGTCGGCGGCGGCCTGAGCCCCCGCCGCCTCCAGCTCCTCCGCCGTGGCGCCGCCGAAGTAGCTCTCCACCACCGGCCGGCCGAAGGGGCGGATGTGGAAGCTGGCGGTGCGCGCGGAGGTGGTGGAGCCGTAGAGCAGGCGCTCCGGCGCGAAGTCCCGCGCCGCGCCCTCCAGGTGCAGGAAGACCTTGCCCGCGCAGCCGAGCGGCAGGCCGTGCGCGGCCTCCGTCTTGTCCGGCAGGGGCGGGTCGAAAGCCACCGCCTCACGGGCGAGGAGCGAGGTGGGCAGGGTGACGATCACCGCCTCGCAGGCCAGCGCGCCCCCGTCCGCCAGCTCCACCCGCAGCTCGCGGCCGCCGTGGTCGATGCGCATCACCGCCGCGCCCAGCCGCACGGGGAGGCCGCGGGCGGCCGCGGCGATCCCCGCGCCGTAGCCGGAGGGGACGCGGGGGTTGGTCCGGCCCTCGTCGAAGGCGGCGTAGTCCTTCACCGAGATGCGGTCGAAGGCGGCCCCGTTGTAGGCCGCGGAGAAGGCGTTCAGGAGCGCGTTCCAGCGCCCGCCGCGCTCCAGGAGGTCGGAGGCGGCGCGGTCCGGCCCGTGTCCGGCCGCGGCCGCGAGGCGGTCCTCCAGCGCGCCGAACGCCCGGTGGAACGCCGCCTGCTCGGCGGGCGGGAAGTTCGCCTCCACCGCGGGGCCGTTCCAGGGCGGGGGGGTGTCGTCCACCTCCATCCCCTCGCGGCGGAACCGGTCGGCCCAGGCGTTGCGCTCGCCCCGGTGCAGCCAGCCGCAGCCGAGGTCGAGCGGGAAGCCCTCCGCGGCCACCGTGTGCGCCCGGCCGCCCACGCGGTCGCGCGCCTCCAGGACGACGAACGGGACGCCGGCCGCGGCCAGCCGCAGGCCCGCCGCGATCCCCGCCGCCCCCGCGCCCACCACGACCACCCGCGGCGGGCTCATGCAACCGCTCCGGCCCGGGAACATTGTGGCAACGATGAGATCACAGGAGGCTCCCGATGGCCGACGCCGACGCCCACCAGCACAACCCCAAGCTCGACGAGCATCCCGCCGGAAACGCGGAGAAGAACCCGGACGACTGGGTGACCGGCGACGAGCCCATGACCGGCGCGCAGGCGAGCTACCTCAAGACGCTGTCGGAGACCGCGCACGAGCCCGACGCCTTCCGCGACGACCTCAGCAAGGCGGAGGCGTCCAAGCGCATCGACGCGCTGAAGGCCAAGGCGGACGTGCACGGCCGCAGCGACCGCTAGGTGGTGGCGCGGGCGGGCGGCGCCCAGAAGCCCACGGCCCGCTTGGTCTCCGCCAGGATCGGCGCCGCCACGGCGCGGGCGCGCTCCGCCCCGTCGGCCAGGACCGCGTCCACCGCCTCGGGGTCGGCCATCAGCTCGCGCATGCGGGCGGTGACGGGCGCCAGCGCCGCCACCGCGAGGTCGGCCAGCTCGGGCTTGAGCGCGCCGAAGCCCTTTCCCGCGAAGCGCCGCAGCGCGTCCGCCTTGGGGACGTCCGCCAGGGCGGCGTAGATCGTGACGAGGTTCGCCGCCTCCGGCCGACCGGCCAGCCCTTCCCACGTGTCGGGCAGGAGGTCGGCGTCGGACTTGGCGCGCTTGAGCTTCTTCGAGATGGCGTCCGCGTCGTCAAGGAGGTTGATGCGGGATTGGTCGGAGAGGTCGGACTTGCTCATCTTGGTCAGACCGTCGCGCAGGCTCATCACCCGCGGCGCCGGGCCCGCGACCAGGGGCTCGGGCAGGGGGAAGAAGCCCGGGACGGCGAAGTCGGTGTTGAACTTCTGCGCGATGTCGCGCGTCAGCTCCAGGTGCTGCTTCTGGTCCTCGCCCACCGGCACGTCGGTGGCGCGGTAGAGCAGGATGTCGGCGGCCTGCAGCACGGGGTAGGCGTAGAGGCCGACCGAGGCGCCCTCCTTGTCGCGGCCGGTCTTGTCCTTGAACTGCGTCATGCGGTCGAGCCAGCCGACGCGGGCGGTGCAGTCCAGGATCCAGGCGAGCTCCGCGTGCTCGTGCACCGCCGACTGCGGCCAGATCACCGTGCGCGCCGGGTCCAGGCCCGAGGCCAGGTAGGCGGCGGCGATCTCGCGCGTCTGCGACGCCAGGAGCCTGGGGTCCTGCGGCTGGGTGATGGCGTGCAGGTCGGCCACGAACACGAAGGTCTCGCCCGCGTCCTGCAGCGGGACGAAGCGCTTCAGGGCGCCCAGGTAGTTGCCGAGGTGCAGCGAACCGGAGGCCTGGATGCCGGACAAGATGCGGCGCGGGCCCTCGGCGGGCGCGTCGGCGGGGGTGTCGCTCATCGCGCGGGCTCTAGCCGGGCCGGCGGGCGCGGGGAAGACGCCTCAGACCTCCGCGACGGGTGCGGCGCCTCCCGGCGAGCGTCGCACCGCCCCTCGCAGGTCGGCGACGGTCACCACGCGCAGCGCGAACAGGAGCGCGGCGTAGAGCGCCGCCCCGAACACCACCACCGCGAACAGCGCCACCTCCTTGCGGCCCAGAAGGTGAGCCCATTGCGGGCGCGTCGCGGAGGCGAAGGCCATGACCCCGCCCATGACGGCCGCGGCGACGAAGGTGCGCAGAAGGCGTGAGCGGGCGAGGCGGCTCGGCGCGTAGAGCCCGCGCCGGGCGAGCGCGTTCTCCATCTGCGCCACGTTGATCCAGCTGGCGACGGCGGTGGCGGCGGCGATCCCCTCCGCCCCCTGGCCGCTCCCGCCGTGGTCGAAGCGGTGGAACAGCTGGAACAGCAGGGCGCCGCCGACGATGTTCAGCGCCACCGAGACCAGGGCGAAGCGCATGGGCCCCCGCGTGTCGCCCCGGGCGAAGAAGACGGGCGACAGGATGCGGATCAGCACGAAGGCGGGCGTGCCCACGCCGTAGAACATCAGCGCCGCGGCGGTGGCGACGGCGTCGGCGTGCCCGAACTCGCCTCGGGTGAACAGGGCGTCGATCAGGAAGAACGGCATGCAGGCCAGCGCCGCCGCGGCCGGCAGCGTCAGCGCCATGCCGATCACCACCGCCTCGTCGGTGGCCGCCTGCGCCTCCGCCCCGTCGCTGCGCTGCGCCGCGGTGGACAGGCGCGGCAGGAGCGCCACGCCGATGGCCACGCCCACGAGCCCCAACGGCAGCTGGTAGAGCCGGTCGGCGACGGAAAGCCAGGTGCGGGCGCCGTTGACGAAGCTCGCCAGGAAGCCGGACACGAACACGTTCAGCTGGGTGGCGCTGGCGGCGATGGCGCCCGGGATGGCCAACCCGATCAGCGCGCGGATCTCGGGGGTCAGCCGCGGCAGCCGCACGTCCACCCGCGCGCCCGACTTGCGCACGCCCCACCACAGGAGCGCCGCCTGCGCCACGCCCGACGCCACCGCCCCCACGGCCGCCGCCTCGGCCGCGCCCACCGGGGTGCGCTGCGGCCACACCGCGATCAGCGTGCCGACGTTGAGGAGCGACGGGGCCAGCGCGGAGAAGATGAACCGCCCCCGCGCGTTCAGGACGCCCGACAGGTGCGCGTACACCGCCATGCACGGCAGGTAGGGCATGGTGATCTGCGTCAGCGTCACCGCCAGCTTGAACTTGACCGGGTCGTGCGCGAAGCCCGGCGCGATCAGGAACATCAGCCAGGGCATGGTGAGCTCGGCTGCGAGCGTCAGCACGATGGTGGCGGCGGCGAGCGTGGCCATGGCGTCCGCCGCCAGGATGTCGGCCACCTCCTCGCCGTCCCGCGCCAGCGACTTGGCGTAGGCGGGCACGAAGGCCGCGGCGAAGGCGCCCTCCGCGAAGAAGCGGCGGAACAGGTTGGGAAAGGCGAGCGCGGTGTTCCACGCGTCCGCGGCGACGCTTGTGGAGGCCCCCATGACCGCGGTGACCACGAGGTCGCGCCCGAAGCCCAGGAACCGGCTGACCAGCGTCAGGCCGGAGTAGATGGCCGACGACCGCAGCATGCCGCCGCCCCGCGCCGCGGGCGGGGCGGCCGCAGGCGGCGGTGGGACGACCCCGTCCGAGATCGCGTCGTCGGCCGCGGACGCGTCCAGGCCCGGGGCGTCCGGCGGGGGCGAGGGCGGGCCTGCGGCGATCACCCCGCCGGGGTAGCGGGAAACAGCGAGTCCGTCACGGGTCGTCGGGCGGCGGTGCAGGCGCTGAGGACGCGCGGAGGGCGGGCGCGGCGCCGCCTCACCCCCGCCCCCGCCCCCGTCCCGTCTTGTGCAGGTACATGGCGGCGTCGGCGTCGGCGAGGAGCTCGGCGGGGGCGCGGCCGGGCTCCAGCGCCCGCACGCCGACCGAGACGGAGAGCGGGAGCCTCCTGCCGCCGTGCACCAGCGGCGTGGCGGCCACCGCCTCCGCCAGCCGCGCCGCCTTGGCGCGGCCCTCCGCCGCGGGGGCCTGGGCCAGGATCACGGCGAACTCGTCGCCGCCCAGCCGGCCCACCACGTCCGACTCGCGCACCTCGTCCACCAGCGTGGCGGCTACCTGGGCGAGCGCGGCGTCGCCCGCGGCGTGGCCGTGCGCGTCGTTGAGGCGCTTCAACCCGTCCATGTCGAAGAAGGCCAGCGACGCCTCGCCGCCGTAGCGCGCCTGGAACGCCAGGGCGCGGCCCAGCTCGCGCACGAAGGCGCGCCGGTTGAGCACGGGGAACAACGGGTCGCGGTCGGCGAGGAGCTCGGCGGCGGCCAGCGCGCGCTCCAGCCGCGCCACCTCCGCGCGCAGCCGCTCCACCTCCAGCTCCAGCCCCTCGGACATGGCGGCCAGCTTCGGGCGAGGCGCGGGCCGCCGCAACGATTTCATCCGCCGCGGAATGCCTCTAGGTTCACCCGCTTCCGAAGACCGCCCGAGGAGCCCGCGTGGCCGCCCCTCCCGTCGCGCCGCCCGCCGCCGCCGCCGCCGCCCCCGTCGCCATCGTCATGGGCTCGCGCTCCGACTGGCCCACCCTGAAGTGCGCCGCCGACGCCCTGGACGCGCTGGGGGTCGCCTGGGAGGCCAAGGTCGTCTCCGCCCACCGGACGCCCGACCGGATGGCCGCCTTCGCCAAGGGCGCGCGCGCGGCGGGGGTCAAGGTGATCGTGGCGGGAGCCGGGGGCGCGGCGGCGCTGCCCGGCATGGTGGCCGCCATGACCGAGCTGCCCGTGCTGGGCGTGCCCGTCCGCTCCAAGACGCTGGACGGCTTGGACTCGCTGCTCTCCATCGTGCAGATGCCCGGGGGCGTGCCGGTGGGGACGCTGGCTGTGGGCGAGGCGGGCGCGCGCAACGCGGGGCTCCTCGCCGCGCAGATCCTGGCCCTGGCCGACCCCGCCCTCGCCGAGCGCGTGGCCGCCTTCCGCGCCGCCCAGACCGCGGCGGTCGACGAGAGCGTCCTGTGACGCCGCTGCCGCCGGGCTCGGTGATCGGGATCCTCGGCGGAGGCCAGCTCGGCCGCATGCTGGCGCTGGCCGCCGCTCGCCTGGGCTTCGACGCCGCCGTGCTGGGGCGGGAGGACGACGCGCCGGCGGGCCGCACCGCCGCCCGCCG